>CAJTVF010000037.1 GCA_910579435.1 uncultured Oscillibacter sp. | reverse complement strand
GAAAAAATCTCTCACCGTTGGGCATTCCGCCAATTTTCAAACAAGGCCTAGGGAACCACTGATGAAATCCCCGCACACAGCTTCACGCCATAAATTCCCGCTGGACTGCGTTAGAAAATCTTGAAATCCGTCAGGATTCCTGCGATTTTCTTCCTTGTCAGCAGAAATTTCTGGCGCAAATCTGCACACGTTGATTTAATCAGTGCTTCCCTAGACACGGAGAACTTGCGCGCTGGGGAGGATATGCGACTATGCTGACACCGCAGGAGGTTTCCGCCCGCTCTTTCACCAAGACGATGATGGGCGGCTACAACATGACCATGGTGGACGAGTTTTTGGACGAGCTCACCGACGACTACACGTCCCTCTATAAGGAGAACGCCTCTCTGAAGGCCAAGATGAAGGTCTTGGTGGAGAAGGTGGAGGAGTACCGGGCCACGGAGGATTCCATGCGGGCCACCCTGCTCACCGCCCAGCGGATGGCGGACTCCATCGTCAAGGAGGCGGAGGAGAAGCGGGACGGCATCCTCAAGCAGGCGGAGGCCGCCGCCCGGGAGAAGCTGGACGGCTACCGCAAGGAGGCGGAGCAGTATAACAAGCGCCTCCAGCAGGGACAGGAGGAGATCCGGCGCTTCGTGGCGGAGAGCCGGGCGCTGTGCGAGAAGGAGCTCCACTTTCTGGAGGAGTTTCCCGACCTGCCCCTGGAGGAGAGCGAGCCGGTGAGCGCCGCGGCGGAGGAGATCGGAGAGAAGATCCTCTCCGCCGGGGAGGCCGCTCCCGCTCCCGCCGTGCCGGAGCCCCCGGAGGTCCCGGAGATCCCGGAGGCCCGGGAGGCCCCCCAGCCGCCCCCGGCGGCGGCTCCCGCCGCGCCCACGGCGGAGAAGCTGCTGGACACCCTGGCGGCGGCGGAGGAGGAGCCCCAGGCGGAGGACCTGAGCGCCACCCGGCGGGTGAACATCAACGAGCTGAAATTCGGCCCCAATTACCGGAGCGAGGCGGACTGACCGCCCTCTGAACGGGGAGGGAGAGGCCATGCAGAGGCCCATCATCGCGTTTTTGTACGACTTCGACAAGACCCTGTGCACCACGGATATGCAGAACTACGCCTTTATCCCCGGCCTGGGGATGACCCCGGCGGAGTTCTGGGCGGAGGCCAACGGCTTTGGGCGGAGGCACCGGATGGACGGCATCCTGGCCTATATGTACATCATGCTGCGGGAGGCGGAGCGGAGGGACCGGCCCTTCACCCGGGAGGACCTGGTGGAAAAGGGCCGGGGGATTGAGCTCTTCCCCGGGGTGGAGGACTGGTTCCGGCGCATCAACGCCTTTGGGGAGACCCAGGGGGTTCAGGTGGAGCATTACGTCATCTCCTCCGGCCTCCGGGAGATTATCGAGGGGTCTTCCATCAGCCGCGAGTTCCGGGAGATTTACGCCAGCGAGTTTTATTACGACCAGGCGGGCCGCCCCGTCTGGCCCAAGCTGGCGGTGAACTTCACCGCCAAGACTCAATTCGTCTACCGGATTAACAAGGGGGTCCTGGACGTCTCCGATGACAAGACCCTCAACGATTCCATGCCCGACGACAGCAAGCGGGTGCCCTTCACCAACATGATCTACATGGGGGACGGCCTCTCGGACGTGCCCTGCATGAAGATGATGCGGGCCTACGGCGGCCAGGCCATCGCCGTCTATCAGGCGGCCAACCGCTCCGGCGTGGAGGAGCTGCTGGCGAAGCGGCGGGTGGACTACATCTTCCCGGCGGACTACCGGGAGGGCACGGGCCTGGACGAGACGGTGAAGAACATCATCCGCAAAATGGCCATCACCGACCGGCTGTGGGAGGAGAACCACCGCCAGCTCCGCCACCTGGGGGAGGACGTGCTGCCGGACCAGGTGGAGCTGTTTTCCAATTGATAAGCGCTGACGGGACCGCCTCTGGGCGGCCCCGTTTTTTTTGCCAGCTCCGCCCCCGGCGCAAAGCCTTGCAAATTTCGTCTGCCCATGGTAGAATGGAGCATCAAAAAGGGGGGCTGTCTATGGGACGCATCAGCAAGGAAAACTATTATCTGGACATTGCGCAGACCGTTCTGGAGCGGGCCACCTGCCTGCGGCGGGTCTATGGGGCCATCATCGTGAAAAACGACGAGATCATCTCCACCGGCTACAACGGCGCCCCCCGGGGGCGGGCCAACTGCGTCGATATGGGCTGCTGCTCCCGGGAGGCCCTCCGGGTTCCCCGGGGGGAGCGCTATGAGCTCTGCCGCAGCGTCCACGCCGAGGCCAACGCCATCATCTCCGCCGCCCGGAAGGACTGCGTGGGAGGCACCCTCTACCTGGTGGGGCGGGACGCCCGGACCGGGGAGCTGCTGGGGGACGCCACCTCCTGCTCCATGTGCCGCCGCATGGTCATCAACGCGGGGCTGGAGCGGGTGGTCATCCGCCGGACGGCGGCGGAATTCGATGTGATTCCCGTCGCCCAGTGGATCGCCGAGGACGACCTGCTTGTATAGTGAACAAAGTTGAAAACGTGCAAATGGCACGTTTTCAACCATCGGGCCAATGGCCCGATGGCGTGTGAAACACGCTTTGTTCTCTATGAAGTCCAAACCACGGCCGCAAATGCGGCCATCTGCGGCGTTTATTCGCCGCAGAGTTGAAAGGAATCGGTTGATTCTTTTCAACTTGTTTGACTATGAACCAGCAGGCAAAGGAGCTTTGACGCGCCGCCGGGTCCGGCGCTTTGCCGGGCTGGAGCGGCGGCGTAAAATTTCTTCCGACGAAAGGAAGTATGTGCTTGAAAGCGGGACTTGTTACCTTCTACCACCTGCACCACTACGGGGCCATCCTCCAGGCCGCGGCCACCCAGCGGGCCCTGGCCTCCCTGGGCTGGGACTGCGAGACCATTGACTATTTTGTCAACCAGGATATCCGCATCCTCAAGCCCCCCACGAGCCCCGGGCGGGCGGCTAACGACGCCTATAACGCCCTCCACTACCCCGCCCTGAAACGGCGCTGGCAGCGGTTTGAGGGCTTTTCCAAGGCCCACCTGAACCTGACCGCCCGCCGTTTCCGGAGCTGGGAGGAGCTGCGGGAGGCCCGGCTTCCCTATGACCTGCTGGTCTCGGGCAGCGACCAGATCTGGAATCCGGCGATTTTCCCCGACGGGCGGTTCGACCCCGTGTTCTTCGGCACCTTCTCCCCCCTGCGGAAGATCGCCTACGCCCCCTCCTTCGGCGCGGCCCGCCTCCCGGAGGGGATGGAGGAGGAGCTGAAAGGATATCTCGCGGGCTTTTCCCACCTCTCCGTCCGGGAGCTCTCCGGACGGGAGATCGTCCGGGAGGCCGCCGGACGGGAGGCGGCGGTGGTGCTGGACCCCACGCTGCTGCTGACGGCGGCGGAGTGGTCCGCCCTGGCGGCGGAGCCGGTGGTCCGGGGAGGGGATTATATCCTCTGCTACTGCATTTCCCGTTCCGGGGCCCTGGAGCCCTATATCCGGCGGCTGGCGGAGGAGACCGGCCTTCCGGTGGTCCAGCTCTGCGGCACCCGGCGGAAGCTCCACCCCAAGGCGAAGCTGATCTTCGACGCGGGCCCGGCGGAGTTTTTGAGCCTGTTCCGGAACGCCGCCTACGTCTGCACGAACTCCTTCCACGGGACGGTGTTCTCCGTCCAGTTCCAGCGCCCCTTCTTCACCGCCGTGGCTCCCGCCGAGCTCCAGGACCCGGAGCGGTCCCGGACCTTCAGCCTGCTGAGCCGCTTAGGGCTCACGGACCGGGTGGTGGGCAAGGGGGACGCCGCCGGGCTTTTGGACCTGCCCGGCTGGCCCGCCGCGGAGGCGCGGCTGAACGCCGCCCGGGCGGGGGCGATGGCCTATCTCAAGGCCGCCCTGGCGGACGAGCCCTATGAGGAGGGCGGAGAACCGCCTGTGAAGGGGGACGGCCCCCTCCTGGCGGACCGGACCCACTGCACCGGCTGCTCCGCCTGCGCCGCCCGCTGCCCCCGGGACGCCATCGCCCTGGTCCGGGACAAGGAGGGCTTCGCCTTCCCCGCTGTGGACCCGGAGAAGTGCGTCCGCTGCGGGCTTTGCACGAACGCCTGCCCCATGCTCCGCCAGCGGGAGCCCAAGCCCCTGCCCGCCGCCTTCGCCGCCTGGAACCGGGAGGCGGACGTCCGGCGGGACTCCACCTCCGGCGGGGCCTTCTCCGCCCTGGCGGACTATGTGCTGGAGGGAGGCGGCGTGGTGTTCGGCGCGGCCCTGGACGGAAAGCAGCACCTGCGGCACACCGCCTGCTTCCGCAAGGAGGACCTCTGGCACCTCCGGGGGGCCAAGTACGTTCAGAGCGATTTGGAGGGCGTGTTCCGGGAGGTGAAGAAGTGCCTGGAGAACCGGCAGGTCCTCTTCTCCGGCACCCCCTGCCAGGTGGACGGGCTGTACCGCTATCTGGGAAGCCGCCCCGAGAACCTGACCACCTGCGACCTGGTGTGCCACGGCGTGCCCTCTCCCGGCGTGTGGGAGGACATGGCCCACTATATTGAGAAGAAGCGGGGCCGGGAGCTCCAGACCGTCCGCTTCCGCAACAAGGTGGAGGGCTGGAAAAACAGCCACTTCACCGCCGTCTACGACGACGGCACCGTGGACACCCATCCCCTCTTTGAGACGGAGTATGGCCGGGCCTTCGGCCGGGCGCTGTTCCTGCGGCCCTGCTGCCACCGCTGTCCCTACGCCAGCCTGAACCGGCCCGGGGACTTCACCCTGGGGGACCTGTGGGGCCTCCGGCCCGACGAGCTGCCGGAGCAGCAGCAAAAGGGCGTCAGCCTTCTGCTGGTGAACACCCCCCACGCCAGCCACGTCTTCGACCAGCTCCCCCTGGTCCGCCAGCCTTTCCCTGTGGAGCGGGCCATCGCCGGAAATCCCCGGCTGGCCTCCCCCACCGCCAGGGCGGCGGACCGGGCGGCGTTCTTCGCCGCTTACGCCCTGGAGCCCTTTGACCAGGTGGTACGGAAATTCTGCGCCCTGCCCCCCCTGCCCGTCCGGGCCGCCGGGAAGGTCCTCTCGCCGGAGGTGAAGGCGAGAGTGAAAAAGGCGCTGAAAAAAGGGTAATGCCTATACCAGCTGTATAGTTTCCTTTGATGATAACAAAATAAAAAGGCCAGCCGGGTCCGGCTGGCCTTTATTTCATTGGGTTGGACAGCATCCACAGCGGTGCGCCGTCGTGGCGGCTGGGGGACAGCTCGTCTAAAATCAGGGACAAATCCCAGGAGATCAGGCTCCGGTCCCGGCTGGCGGGGTCCGCCACCAGGATTTCCCCGCTCAGGGTCGCGCCCCGGAGGAGGATGAAGTGGCCGCCCTTGGTGAAGTGCCCCTTGGTCATCAGGGCCACCGCCACATCCCCGGTGGCCAGGCGCAGGTAGAGGTCGTCTTCCTCCAGGGTTGCCAGGTCCAGGGCTTCGCATTCCAGGCCGTAGGTCTCCGCCACGCCCTGGACGATGGAGAGATAGGACCCATGGCTTTTGCACCAGTAGCCCTGCTTCACGCACAGGGCCGCCATGTCCGCCGGGTCCACCGCCTCCCCCGTCAGAGAGGAAACCGCCATGGCCATGGCAGTGGGGCCGCAGCCGTGGGTGGACAGGGGGTCCGAGCCGTATTTCTGGCCGGCCCGGGCCTCGTCCGTCTGGTTGAAGTACACCACGTCCACCCCGCCGCCGGTGAGGATCTCCTGCCCCTCCCGCAGGATGATGTCGCTGATGAGGGGGTCCAGGATCTCCCTGGGGGGCGCGATCTCCGGCTGGGCCAGGGTGGAGTCCTCCGCTCCCAGGGGCTCCGCCTCCGGCGGCGGGGCGGCAGCCGCCTCCATCCATTCCCGGAAGCCGGCCCGGGCCTCCCCGGCCCGGAGGGCCAGGACGGCGGCGGCCTCCCCCGCCTTTTTCGCGGCGGCGTTCCCCGCCCGGCAGACGGCTTCCAGTGCCCGGCCCGCCGTCTGCGCCGTCTGATGGGCCGTCTCCCGCACCGGCTCCATCAGCTCCTCGTAGAGGGCCGGGGCGAAAAAGCGGCAGGCGGCCAGCTCCGCCCCGCCGATGCAGACAACGGCCAGGAGGACCACGGCGGTATACCGGACCCAGGGGGTCCGTTTTTTCTTCCCGGAGGGTGCGCGCGCCTTCAGGCGGCGCAGCTCCTCCAGGGCCTCTTCCTCCGGGGAGGTCTGACGGCGCATGGCAAATCTCCTTTTGGCTTGTTTCTTTACACTATACCATACGCTTCCGGTCCCTTCAAGGGCGGCGGCGCTTTTGCCGGAAAAAGGCTCCCCTGTGAGAAACCGACAAAAAACGGCCCTTTAGGGTCTTCCGGAAACAGGCTTCTTCTGTAAATGATACCAAAATGTTGCCGCTTGTTCACAATTTGTTCATGATTATGGAGGCGCTTTCCGTTATGGTATAAAGAGCGGCATTATGTTGCCCGCGACACACAAATTCGCGGCAGGCACGGAGGTAACCTTATGAACAGTTTTTGGAAGAAGAAAGTACCGGCGTTTCTTTTGACGCTGGTGATGCTGGCGAGCCTCGCGCCCGCCGCGCTGGCGGCCGAGTGCCCCGATGGTCAGCATGACTGGGAGTGGAAGACCGTCTCAGAGGCTACTTGCACTGCCGAGGGCCTTGAACGGCAGCAATGCACAAAATGCATTGCTGAAGGAATCACCCGCCCCCTTCCCATGCTGGCCCACAGCTTCCCGGATTCCTGGACCTATAAAGACAACGTCGATCACGCCAAGCGCTGCTCTATCTGTGAAGCGGAGATTATCGGCCACCACACCTGCGGCTCCAGTGCCGGCGAGGTTACGCTGAAGGCCACCTGCACGTCGACGGGACTCCAGAGATACACTTGTACGGAGTGCAAAAACTATTATACGGAAACCATCCCCGCCACCGGGCACAGCGCCACGCTGACCGCCGACGGCAGGTGCAAGACCTGCGGCTTACAGGTCGCGCAGGTGGACAGCACGACGTATACCGTCGCATACCGGGTGGGCTCCGGCACCTACTCCTCGGAGCAGGTGCGCAAGGACGCCTATCCCGCCAACGTTCCCAATAACCCCGCGCTGAGCGCCGTCTCCGGCAGCCATACCTTCATGGGCTGGGTCAAGGGCAGCATTTCCTATCCAGGCTACCGGAACCAGACCATGGTGAGCCCCGCCGGGACCGCCGTCACCGCCGCGGCTACTTATACCGCCGTCTACCGCCTGAACGCCACGGGGCAGAACGCCGCCCTGGCCGTGGGCGCCACCGGCGGCAAGCTGGTGGGCGCGGACATCCGCAGCAAGGTGGCCGCCATGTTCGGCGCCCTGACCGGAGAGAACAGCTTCTCCACCATCAAATTCTCCTCCACTGGCGGCAGCGGCAAGCTCTGCCACAGCAGCCGGCAGGACTCCCTGTATAACCAGTACAGCTATAGCGACCTGCCCGGCTATGTCTACTATGTTCCCGGCACCTCCAACAGCCTCAGCGTGGCCTACACCGCCGCAGATCAGTACGGCAACCAGATCTCCGGCACCCTCACCCTCTCCGGCACGCCTACAAACTCCGCCGACATCGTTCTGCGGGTGGCCCCCGGCGGCACGGTGAACTTTAAAACGGCCCGGTTCGAGGAGGCTTACAAGAAGCTCAGCAATGACAGCGCCGTCCTGCAATCCGTCGATTTTGCCGTGGGCAGCGACTATAAGAACTTCGACGGAAAGATTTACACGGGAAACCGCTCCCTCAGCGCCAACGACCTGGACGATTACGGCTTCTACACCGACAGCCGCTACGACGGCAAATACGCCCTGGACACCCTCAGCTTCCGGGCGGACAGCCGGGCCGAAGTGGGAGACGAGCTGGTCATGACCGTCCGGTTCTATGACCGCTATACCTATTACGACGGCACCCTCCGCATCGCCGTCGACAAGGACGGCAAGCAGGACGGAGAGGTGGTCTACCGGGTGGCCCCCGGCGGCTCCGTCACCTTCAGCCGAAGCGACTTCAACCAGGCGTATCAGGACCTGGCCAACACCAGCCGGACCCTGAACTACATTGAGTTCGTCCCCGGCGACGCCTACACCACCTTCGGCGGCAAGATCAGCGTCTCCGGCCGCGCCGACTTCACCAAGAATGAGCTGTCCCGGGAGTGGTTCTATTACTCCACCGACCGGCGGGACAGCTACGGCATCGACGAGCTGGTCTTCCGGGCCGCCAGCGGCGCGAAGGACGGGGATTCTCTGGAGATCCCCTTCTGGGCCTGCTACGACCGGGATGACGAGGTGAAATGCACCCTGCGGATCGTCATTGACAAGAACGGCTCCCAGGACACCGTGACGCTGAACGTGGCCCCCGGAGCCACCGCCCGGCTGGACAAGACCGCCTTTAACAAGGTCTACCAGTACCTCTCCGGCTATAGCAGCCGGACCATTACCGCCGTGTCCTTCTACGCGCCGGACAGCTACCGGAATTTTGACGGCGCGCTGTATGTGGGGAACACGGACCTCCGCCTGGCGGACCTGACCCACGACGAGACCTGGTTCTACTACAGCTCCAGCGACGCGGGGCGGAACGACTACCTGCTGGAGGACGTGACCTTCCAGGCGGACCGGGATGCCCGGGAGAACGCCAGCCTGACCATTCCCTTCCGGGCTTACTACAGCAATGACCGGGATGACTATGAGGAGGGCGCCTTCCGCATCGTGGTGACCTCCGACGCCAACACCATCACCTATGAGGCGGCCCCCGGCGGCTCTGCCACCTTCTCCGCCGACGACTTCAACCGGGCCTATCAGACCATGTCCGGCACCAGCCGCACCATCAAGTATGTGGCCTTCGAGGCGGGCAGCGATTACGACAGCTTCGCCGGAAAGCTCTATACCGGAAACGTCCCCCTCACCCGCAGCGACCTCGCCTACAGCAAGACCCAATTTTATAACGGCACGTCCAACTACGGCACCTATGCCCTCTCCAGCCTCTCCTTCCGGCCCGGTGCTGCGGCCAAGGACGGCAGTACGCTGACCATGTCCTTCCGGGCCTATTACGACAGCGGCGACTACGAGCAGGGCACGCTGAAGCTGAAAGTGGGCGACGGCGGGGACATCGCCTATACCGTCACCCCGGGCAAGACGGTGAACTTCGACCGGACCAAGTTCGACGACTTCTTCCGCAAGACCTACTCCGGCTCCAGCCTGGACTATGTGATCTTTGACGTGCCCGGCACCGCGGACCTGCCGGATACCTTCGGCACCCTGTACGCCGGGTATAATACCAGCTATTCCGTCTCCTTCAGCCGGAACGGCCTCCGGGACGTGCGCTTCTATTACAACTCCAGCGACGCGGGCCGGAATGACTACGCCCTGAACGACCTGACCTTTGCCGCCGCCAACTCCTTCACCAGCGGCAAGGTGACCCTGCGCTTTACGGCTTACGGCACCAACGGCCGGGAAGTGGAGGGCGCCCTGGTCATCACGCCGGTGACGGCCTCCGTCACCTCCAACCTGGTGGGCAGCGTGCGCTATGCCGTCACCACCGGCACCAACGTCCAAATCAGCGCCAATGACCTGGCCCGGTTCTATAAGACCGCCTTCCCCTCCGGGACGCTGCAGTACGTGGTCTTCAACGATGTGCCCGCCGCCGGAGCCCTGTACTACAACTACTACGGAGCCAGCCGCTACGGCGCGTCCTCCCGGGAGCAGATCACGGCCTCCAACCGCAGCCGGAACTTCTACGTGAGCCCCGCCTCCCAGACCGAGTACGCCCTGACGGAGCTGACCTATGTGCCCTCCGGCGCCAACTACTGCGCGTCCATCCCCTTCACGGCCTACGGCACCAACGGCCAGTCCGTCAACGGAGGCATCCTCATCAGCGTCACCGGCAAGGCGGTCTCCGAGGTCTACGGCCCCACGCCCAAGAATACCGCCGTGACCTTCCCGGCCTCCTCCATCGCGGCGGCCGTAGCCGCCGCCACCGGCGCCACCCCCAGCGGCGTCCAGCTGCTGAAGCTCCCCGCCGCCAATGTGGGCGCGGTCTATGTGGGCAATACGGCCACCCCCGCCAACACCTCCACGGTCTATGGGTACAACACCGGGACCGAGCAGCTGGGCCAGCTCCGCTTCGTGCCCCAGACTAACTACACCGGCCCGGTGGAGATTCCCTACGTGGCTATGAACGCCAGCGGCATCCCCATCGCCTCCGGCATGTTCTCCATGGGCGTGCTGAACGCCCGGAAGGAGTTCCATGATATCACCGCCTCCACCTGGTGCTATAAGTACGTTATGGAGCTGGCGGACGCCTCCGTCATCGACGGATATGCCAACGGGAACTTCAACCCCGACAGCACCATTACCTACGGCGCGGCGCTGAAGCTCATCATGCTGGCGGCGGGCTATCCCGAGCAGGCCCCCACCGTTTCCGGCAGCACCTTCAGCGGCTACCTGGCCAAGGCACAGGCCGACGGCCTGATTACCCGCAGCAACGTGGTCCTGAACGGGCCCATCACCCGCCTCCAGGTGGCCCAGCTGGCCGCCGGGGCGCTGAAGCTGGATATCAACAATCTCTCCAGCGTGAAGCCCTTCACCGACACGTCCGACGTCTATGTCCAGGCCCTGAACGCCGCGGGCATTGTCGAGGGCTATTTCAACAACGGCACCAGCACCTTCCGCCCCTCCAACACCCTGACCCGGGGGCAGGTCTCCGCCATTGTCTGGCGGATGCGGAACTATCAGAAGTAACCGGCAAGCCGGTTCCAGGGGCCGCCCGAAAGGGCGGCTTTTGGTCTTCAAAACCTTTCCGAAAAGTTTCTCTTTACAAATAAATTTCCCTCCTATATAATACATGGGCTAGGAAAATCTGTAAGGATGGAGAATGCACCATGGCTTTGATTGAATACGACGCTTACAAGCAGAAGCTCCGGGACCTGAAGCCGGAGCTGGATAAGCTCTCCGCCGCCCTGGACGTCGACGCGGCCCGGCAGGAGGCCGCCCGCCTGGAGGACGAGACCGCCCAGGACGGCTTCTGGAACGACCTGGAGCGGTCCCAGAAGGTCCAGCAGCGGCTCAAGCAGCTCCAGAACAAAATTGCCAAGCAGGAGAAGCTCCTCTCCGCCTGGGAGGACCTGACGGCCCTGTGCGAGATGGGCCAGGAGGCCGACGACCCGGAGATCCTGGAGGAGCTGAAGGGCGAATACGCCGCCCTGGAGGACCGGACCGCCGAGACCCGGATGGCCACGCTCCTCTCCGGCGAGTACGACGGATGCAGCGCCATTTTGCAGTTCCACGCCGGGGCGGGCGGCACCGAGGCCCAGGACTGGGCCCAGATGCTCTACCGCATGTACACCCGCTGGGTGGAGCGGAAGGGCTTCACGTATAAAATCCTGGACTACGAGGACGGGGACGAGGCGGGCATCAAGTCCGCCGCCATCTCCATTGAAGGGGAAAATGCCTACGGCCTTTTGAAAAGCGAGAACGGCGTCCACCGGCTGGTCCGGGTCTCCCCCTTCGACGCCAACGCCCGGCGGCAGACCTCCTTCGCCGCCGTGGAGGTCATGCCGGAGCTGGAGAACGACGAGACCATCGAGATTCGGGACGAGGACGTTGAAATGCAGGTCTACCGGGCCAGCGGCGCCGGCGGCCAGCACGTCAACAAGACCTCCTCCGCCGTCCGGCTCATCCACAAGCCCACAGGCATCGTGGTGGCCTCTCAGCAGGAGCGGAGCCAGTTCCAGAACAAGGACAACTGCATGAAGATGCTCCGGGCCAAGCTGCTGGAGCTGAAGGCCCAGCAGCACGCGGAGAAGATCTCCGACATCAAGGGCGTGCAGATGAAGATTGAGTGGGGCAGCCAGATTCGCTCCTATGTGTTTATGCCCTACCAGATGGTGAAGGACACCCGGACCAGCTTTGAAACCGCCAACATCGACGGTGTGATGGACGGGGACCTGGACGGTTTCCTCAACGCCTACCTCACCCAGCTGGCTACCGGGGAGCTGAAGAAGTAAGAACCGCTCCCGTGAAACGCGCGACCTCCCTGGTTTTGGCCCTGGCGGGCGGCGAGGTCCCGGGGGCGGAGGCGGAAGGGCCCGCGGACGTTACCGTAACAAGCGAACCGATGGACGCCGGCGCCTCCTGCGCCGCCGGATACCAGGTATCCTATGTGGAGGCCTGCGGAGCCTTCGCGGCCATGCTCAGCGGGTATGTGTTCGGCCCCTCCGGCAACCCCGCCCGCAAGCTGGAGGAGAACGCCCAGGTGCGCCCCGGGGACATCGTGTTCCGAATCAATCCCGACGGCTCCACGGCCCGCGTCAATATTGCCATGACCACCGCCCATTATGAGGGCGGCCTGCCCTGCGTCCAGACCGCCGGCGGCAACGTCGGGGGCAAGGTGCGGCGGTTTGATACGGCCCCCAACTACCCCGTCCGGATGAATGCCGGGCCCCGCCGGCTGGGCGGTTCCATCCGCGTCATCTACACCCGCTATCCCGAATAAACCTCGCTCTCAGCCTTCTAAAAGGCGCGGCTCATGCGGCCGCGTCCTTTTTCCGCAAAGCCCTGTATATACAGAAAGGATACAAAGGATGAAAGATAACAAAATGCAATCGCCCGGCTCCGCCCCCCAGGAGAATAAAATGGGCACCATGGCCATTGCCCCTCTCCTGGCCGGCATGGCGGTGCCTATCATGATCTCCATGCTGGTCCAGGCCCTCTACAACGTGGTGGACAGCATCTTTGTCGCCCGCGTCAGCCAGGACGCGCTGAACGCCGTCTCCCTGGCCTTTCCCCTCCAGAACCTGATGATCGCCGTGGGCGGCGGCACGGGCGTCGGCATGAACGCCCTGCTCTCCCGCTCCCTGGGGGAGAAAAAGCAGGACCAGGCGGACCAGGCCGCCAATACGGGCATCTTTGTGTTCCTGGTCAGCGCCGTGGCCTTCGGCGCGTGCGGCTTTTTGCTGGCCCGGCCCTTCTTCCTGGCTCAGACGGATATTGCCGCCATCGTGGACTACGGCACGGACTACGCCCGGATCTGCCTGGGCCTCTCCATCGGCATTTTCGGCCAGTTCTGCTTTGAGCGGCTGCTCCAGTCCACAGGGCGGACGGTGTACTCCATGATTTCCCAAATCGCGGGCGCGCTGATCAACATCGTTCTGGACCCCATCCTGATTTTCGGCCTGTTCGGCTTTCCCCGGCTGGAGGTGGCCGGCGCCGCCGTGGCGACGGTCACGGGCCAGTTCATCGCCGCCGGGCTGGGCCTCTTCATGAACCTGAGGTTCAATCCGGATATCCACATCCGCCTCCGCTCCATCCGCCCGGACCGGATGGTGGTCCGGGAGATCTACCGGGTGGGCCTGCCCTCCATCATCATGCAGTCCATCGGCTCCGTCATGGTCTTTGGCATGAACAAGATCCTCATGGGCTTCACAGACACGGCCACGGCGGTATTCGGGGCCTATTTCAAGCTCCAGAGCTTCATCTTCATGCCGGTCTTCGGCCTGAACAACGGCATGGTGCCCATCATTTCCTACAACTACGGCGCGGCCCGGCTGGACCGGGTCCGCCAGACCTTCCGGCTCACCGCCGCGGTGGCCACGGTCATTATGGTCGCCGGCTGTGCCGCGTTCAACCTGATTCCGGGGCTCCTGCTGGGCTTCTTCTCCCCCTCGGCGGAGATGCTGTCCATCGGCACCGTGGCCCTGCGGGTCATCAGCTATTCCTTCCTGCCGGCGGGCTTCGACATCATCGCCGGGTCCGTCTGTCAGGCCATCGGCAACCCGGTCCATACGCTGATCTGCTCCATCTGCCGCCAGCTGGTGGCCCTGCTGCCGGCGGCGTGGCTGCTGGCACAGACGGGGATTCTGGACCTGGTGTGGTTCTGCTTCCCCGTCTCGGAGCTGGTGTCCCTGGTATTGAGCATCCTCTTCCTCCGCAAGACCATGCGGGCGGCGGAGGCGAAAATCGCCGCCCTCCCGGGCTGACGCGGATATCAAAGGAGGCTTTATGGAACCCATCATCACCCAGCTGGCCCAGGAACTGGACCAGAACCCGCAGTATGTCGCCAACGTCGTCCGGCTTCTGGACGAGGGCAACACGATCCCCTTCATCGCCCGCTACCGCAAGGAGCTCCACGGGGCCATGGACGACACCACCCTCCGGAATCTGGAGGAGCGGCTGAACTACCTCCGGGGCCTCCAGGAGCGGCGGGAGACCGTCAAGAACGCCATCGCCGAGCAGGGCAAGCTGACGGAGGAGCTTTCACGCGCCATTGACGGCGCGGCCACCCTGGCGGAGGTGGAGGACCTGTACCGGCCCTATAAGCAAAAGCGCCGGACCCGGGCCACCATGGCCCGGGAGAAGGGCCTGGCCCCCCTGGCGGAGCTGCTCTTCGCCCAGGGGAGGGACTGCCCGGACCCGCTGGAGGAAGCGGCGAAATACGTGGACGCGGAGAAGGGCGTGGAGACGGCGGAGGACGCCCTGGCGGGGGCCTCCGACATCGTGGCGGAGGCCCTCAGCGACGACGCGGAGCTGCGGAAGGTTCTCCGGGAACTGCTGTCCAGGCACGGAAGGCTCCACAGCGGGGCCGCCGTGGAGGAGGATACCGTCTACCGGCTCTATTACGACTTCACCCGCCCGCTCTCCCAGATGCAGGGGCACCAGGTCCTGGCTGTCAACCGGGGGGAGAAGGAGGGGAAGCTGAAGGTCTCTGTGGAGCTGGACCGGGACCTGGCCCTGCGGACCCTGCGCCGCCGGGTGGTGGTCCCGGGAAGCCCCGCCATGGGGTTTGTGAAGGCCGCGGCGGAGGACGCCTATGACCGCCTCGTCTTCCCCTCCCTGGAGCGGGAGGCCAGGAGCGGCCTGACGGAGGCCGCCAGCGAGGGGGCCATCGGCCAGTTCGCCCTGAATCTCAAGCCCCTTTTGATGCAGCCCCCGGTGAAGGGAAAGGTGACCATGGGCCTGGACCCGGGCTACCGCATGGGGTGCAAGGTGGCCGTGGTGGACGGCACGGGCAAGGTGCTGGACACCGCCGTGGTCTATCCCACCTACGGCGAGCGGCAGAAAAAAGAGGCCGTCGCCGCCCTGGCGAAGCTCATTCAAAAGCACGGCGTGGAGCACATCGCCATCGGCAACGGCACCGCCAGCCGGGAGACGGAGCAGATGGCGGTGGAGCTCATCCGCCAGGTGGGCGAGGCCGGGGCGAAGGTCCGCTACATGATCGTCTCCGAGGCCGGGGCCTCGGTGTACTCCGCCAGCGAGCTTGCGGCGGAGGAGTTCCCGGAGTACGACGTAAACCTCCGCTCCGCCGTGTCCATCGCAAGGCGCTTGCAGGACCCCCTGGCGGAGCTGGTGAAGATCGACCCCAAGGCCATCGGCGTGGGGCAGTACCAGCACGACTGTCCCCCCAAGCGGCTGGACGAGGCCCTGAACGGCGTGGTGGAGGACTGCGTGAACGCCGTGGGCGTGGATGTGAACACCGCCTCCCCCTCCCTGCTCCAGCGGGTCTCCGGCCTGACGGCGGCCACGGCGAAGAACATCGTGGCTTACCGGGAAGCCAACGGCCCCTTCACCGGCCGGAAGCAGATTTTGAAGGTCCCCAAGCTGGGGCCCAAGGCCTTCCAGCAGTGCGCGGGCTTCCTCCGGGTGCCGGAGAGCAAGTCCGTGCTGGACAACACCGCCGTCCATCCGGAGAGCTACGGCGCGGCGGAGACCCTGCTGGCCCTGACGGGCCACAGCCTGGCGGACGTGAAGGAGGGGAAGCTCCAGAATCTTCCCGCCCAGGTGGCGGCCTATGGGGAGGAAAAAGCGGCGGCGGACGCGGGAGTGGGCGTGCCCACCCTCCGGGACGTGGTGGCGGAGCTGATGAAGCCGGGCCGGGACGTCCGGGACGACCTGCCCAAGCCGGTGCTCCGCACGGACGTGCTGGAGATGAAGGACTTAAAGCCCGGCATGACCCTGACGGGGACCGTGCGGAACGTCATTGACTTCGGCGCGTTTGTGGACATCGGCGTCCACCAGGACGGGCTGGTCCACATTTCCCAGGTGGCGGACAAATTCATCAAGCACCCCTCCGAGGCCGTGTCCGTGGGGGACGTGGTGAAGGTCGTGGTCCTGGAGGTGGACGAAAAAAAGAAACGGATTTCCCTGTCCATGAAGCAGGCAAAGTAAGAAGAGCGCAAAAGCACTGTGGGGCCCAGGCCCCACAGTGCTTTTCATCTGAGATTCTTTTTTCAACGGAAGAACCTGTCCGCACCCTTATCCTTCCGCCCGGATGGCGTTTACGGGGCATCCGTTGGCGGCATCCCGGACCCGGGGGTCCTTCCCCTCCGGCTGGGCGATGACGGTGGAGGCCCTCCCAACGATGCGGAAAACCTCCGGCGCGGCGTAGGCGCACATGCCGCAGGCGATGCAGCGGCCCGCGTCCACAGTGACGGTCATAAGCGGCCCCCCTTTTTGGCTTCGTTTCAACTGCGCTGCCTATAGTTACCACAGTTGAAAAGAATCCAATGGATTCTTTTCAACACAGCGCGGGTATACCGCGCTGTGGGCCGCGAATGCGGCTTTCTGTGGTGAACTTCATAGGAAACGCATAGGCGCCTTGCGCCTCGGCGGACCTGCGGTCCGCCGGTTGGAAAGGAGTGTTTACTCCTTTCCAACTGCGTTGACTATATATCATAGCGCGAAAGCGGCGGTTTGTCCAGCCTGGGAAATCCAGGGGAAACCGTTGAATTTTGTTCGGATTTTGTTCACAAATCGTCATTTACTTTCTTTCCGGTTTGTGGTATGCTGAAAAGATGTTCGAATACCCTGGACAAGTATGGAGGAACCCTATGAAACGAATCTTACCCAGAGCGCTTTCCCTGCTGCTGGCGCTTTCTCTGCTGGCGGCGCTGACCGTTTCCCCCGCCCTGGCCTCGGAGGCCATGGGGGACGGCCTCACCGCCACGGACACCCTGCTGAACCGGGAGACCCAGCTGTCCACCAACGTCTTCTGGAGCGCCGTCAGCTCCGACTACCGGACGGAGAACCTGATTACATATACCCCCAACGCCTCCGTCACCCCCATCGTCACCTACGGCGGGGCCCTGACGGACCGGAGCTCCGTCTCCAACACCGCCAAGGCCCTGGAGGGACAGGGCTGGCGGGTGGTGGCCGGCATCAACGGCGACTTTTACAACGTGAACAACGGCCTGCCCATCGGCATTGTGGTCACCCAGGGGCAGCTCCGCTCCAGCGACGGGGGCTACCACGCCATCGGCTTCCGCTCCGACGGCACCGCCATCCTGGGCAGGCCCGCCGTCTCCATCGCCGCCGCCTACACCGCCCAGGACGGCACGGGAGAGCCCCTTTACAACGAGGCGGGAGAGCCTCTGTACGACGAGCTGGGGAATCCCCTCACCAACGGCACCGGACAGCTTTTGGACAAGTCCTTGAAGATCACCGCCTTCAACAAGGCCCGGACCGAGACGGGGATTTTCCTCTACACCTATGACTTCAACGCCTCCCGCACCACCGGCAGCACCCAGCCCGGCGTGGACGTGATCTGCACCATCCAGGAGGGGAATTTCGCCCTGGGCGGAACCACCTCCCTGCTGGTGGAGCGGGTCGTGGAGGCGGAGTCCTCCCCCACGCTGGCCCCCAACCAGGCGGTCCTCACCGCCAACGCCAAGGCCGGGGACGCGGCTCTGAACGCCCTCCGGGCCATTCCCGCCGGGACGGTGGTCAACGTGACCCTCACCCCCGCCGACCCCGGCTGGAACGACGTGCAGTATGCCGCCGGCGCCCTCTACTCCCTGGTGGAGAACGGGGCCGTGGCCTCCGGGCTTCCCACCGGGGCGGCCCCCCGGACCGCCGTGGGCCAGCGCTATGACGGCAGCCTGATTTTCTACACCATCGACGGCCGGAAGTCCGGCCATTCCATCGGCGCCACCATGGAGCAGGTGGCCCGGCGGCTCGTCGAGCTGGGCTGCACCACCGCCCTGGGCCTGGACGGCGGCGGCTCCACCACCCTGGCCGTCACGAAGCCCACGGACACCGCTGCGGAGCGGATTAACCAGCCCTCCGACCGGGTGGAGCGTTCCGTGTCCAACCAGATTTTCCTGGTGGCTTCCAACCAGCCTACCGGGCAGCTGAGCCACTTCCACGTCAGCGCGGACAACACCTATGTCCTGGCAGGCAGCAGCGCGGAAATCTCCGCCGCCGCCGTGGACACCAACTTCATTCCCATGAACGAGCGCTATGACCTCACCGCCTCCGCCGGGACCCTGGCGGGGAACGTCCTCACCACCCCCCTGGAGGGCGGAGACATCACCGTCACCGCCCAGGGCGGCGGCGGGCAGGGTTCCACCGTGGTCCACGCCGTCACCGCGCCGGACGGCGTGGCGGTGCGGAACGCCGACAACGCCATCATCACGGAGCTGAGCGCCTCCCCCGGCGCCTCCGTCCAGCTCCACGGCTCCGCCGCCTATAAGCACCTGCCCCTCAAGGCGGACCCGGCGGCCTTTACCTGGACCCTGGAGGGGGACATCGGAACCATCGACGAGACGGGCCTCTTCACGGCCACGGCCCTGGGGACGGGGAAGATCACCGTCTCCGCCGGGACCCAGAGCGCCGGCATTGACGTCACCGTCTCCACCCAGCACCTGGAGACCCTGGAGGACTTTGAGGGCGAGACCACCATCTTCCGGGGCTCCGGCGAGCGGGCGGGCTTCAGCCTGAACCGGGACGGGAACTACGTCCGCTTCGGCAGGGCCTCCGGCAAGCTGGACTATGACCTGACCGGCGGCCCCGCCCGCTGGAACGCCACGGTCCAGCCCGCCGCGCTGAACGCCCCCTACACCGGGCTGAACCTCTGGGTGGACAGCAACGGCTCCAACAACACCCTGTCCCTCCTCTACAGCGTGGGCGACGGGGAGACCCAGGTCCTGCCCCTGACCACCCTGGACGTGTCCGGCTGGAAGCAGGTCTCCGTCAACGGCCTGCCCGCGGGCATGACCATCCGGGGCCTGGAGGTCAGCGGCACGGGAACCGGGACCATCTATCTGGACCAGGTGGTCGCCACATTTGAAGGCATTGTGGACAACGCCGCCCCCGTCATCACGGCGGAGCTGGCCCCGGAGAGCTGGACCGTTTCCGGCTCCGTCACCGACGCGGTGGACGGCATCCTCCCGGCGAAGAACGTGACCATCACCTGCGACGGGTCCCCCCTGGGCGAGTACGACCCCGCCACGGGCCGCTTCACCGTCAGCCTCCCCGGTCCCGGGGAGAGCCGGGAGCTGGGCCGGGTCACCGTCACCGCCAAGGATTCCTCCGGCAACATTGGCCGGACCTCCGTGGAGCTTCCGGCCTCCGGCGCGGAGCACAAATTCACGGATACGGCGGAGTACTGGGGAGCGGACTACTGCGACTTCCTCTATAACCGGGGCATCTCCGGGGGCTATGACGACGGCACCTTCCGGCCCGACGACCTGCTGACCCGGCTGGACTTCTCCGTGATGCTCTACAACGCCCTGAGGCTGGACCCGGCGAAGTACGCCGGTGTGGCCCTGCCCTTCGCGGACCTGGATCAGCTGCCGGAGCGCACCCTCCCCGCCGTCCGGGCGCTGTACGCCGAGGGCATCGTCACCGGCACCCAGGGCAAGGACGGGAAGCTGATCTTCAACCCCGCCGGGAACCTGACCCGGGCCCAGGCGGCGGCCATGATCGGGCGGTCCCAGGAGAAGGGCTGCGCCCTGGCGGAGCTGACCTTCACCGACGCGGCCCAGATTCCCGGGTATGCCACCTTCTACATCCGCACCATGGCGGCCCAGGGAATCCTCAGCGGCTACGCCGACGGCGCCTTCCGTCCCCAGGCCAACATCACCCGGGGACAGATGGCGAAGATTCTGTATACCATGCTGTGATGAAATGATAAGACAAGGCCCGGCGCGAGAAGCGCCGGGCCTTGCTTTTGTCAAACGCTGTGGGATTCTGACGGTAAGGATGCCGCAGCAACCTGGACAAACGGCGGCCGGCCGATTCCTCCGAAAGGAGGTGAGGCTATATGCGGATTACATTGCACATCGGAGCCTTCACGGTTACGATCATTGTGAAACGCAGAAACCGCCGCCCGGCACGGTGACGGTTTCTATTTAGGTAGATAACCAAACCTGTAGGGCCGGCCGCGCTGCTGCGGCATCCTTGTATTTATTATAGCGAAGTCCCGCCGCCCCGTCAGGTCAGATCTCCCGCCGCCCCTCCAGGGCCCGGGTCAGCGTCGCTTCGTCGGCGAACTCCAGGTGTCCTCCCACAGGAATGCCGTAGGCCAGCCGCGTCACCCGGAGGCCGAAGGGCTTCAGCAGCCGGGCGATATACATGGCGGTGGCCTCCCCCTCGGTGTCGGGATTGGTGGCCATGATGACCTCCTGGATTTCCCCCTGGGACACCCGCTCCAAAAGGGGCTTGATGGCCAGGTCGTCGGGGCCCACCCGGTTCATGGGGGAGATCACGCCGTGGAGGACGTGGTAATGGCCGTTATACTCCCGGCTGCGCTCGATGGCGGCCACGTCCCGGGGGTCCGCCACGACGCAGACGGTGGCTCCGTCCCGCTTGGGGGAGGAGCAGATGGGGCAGAGGCCGCCGCTTGTGAAGTTCTGGCAGACGGGACAGCAGGTGATGCTGCGCTTGGCGTCCAGGATGGCTTCGGCGAAGTCTTTGGCCTCGGCCTCGGGGAGGCCCAGGATGAAGAACGCAAGCCGCTGGGCGGACTTGCCGCCGATGCCCGGGAGGCGGGCGAACTGTTCTACGAGTTTTTCCAGGGGGGCGGGGAAGTATTCCATAGAGGGGGGCTCCTTTTTTCCCCTGTCAGGGGGGATTTTACCCGCCCTGACGGGCGGGGAGGAATTTAGCCATGAAGATGGCGGGTTCTTTGCACCCCCCATTTTCTCTTTTTCTTCCGGAAGAAAAAGAGAAAACGGGCCGTGCACGGTCCAAAAGAGAAAAAGAAGTAACGTCCCTGCGGGGGGGACGGGAGACGGGGGGACGCGCAAGATGTGCTTCCGGCTTTTTATGCAAGTCTTCGGGCCGCGGCGTGGTGCGGGCGGGGGTTTTGGAGCTTATCGAATGGACCAGCGCCGCTTTCCGCTGCCGCTGGCCTGGTGCTGGCCTGTGGAGCCTGACCCCTTGGTCAGGTCATTCCCTGGGGGGTTCTCCCCTTTGCCGGTAGAACGCCGCTTGACAAAACGGCCCGGTTTGGTATAATAAACATGGGAAGGCGCTGTCACACGGCGGTCAGCCCATTATTGACAACCTAGTTTTCACCAAGTTGACCGTTCGGGGACCATCCGGACGGTCAACACGCTTTTGGGGCTAAGTATGCCAGCAGCAGCAAAGCCGCCGCGAACGATACCGCGTAACGCAGGGCTTTCGCCCAGCGCTCGTTTCCCATCAGCTTCACCCCCTTTCTCAGGGAGTGACTGACCGCCTGTTATGTAACAGCGCTCTTCCGTTTAAATCTTACCAGATTCGCCGTATTTTGTCAAAGGAGTATGACCGCCTTTTCCATCACCGCTCCTCTTCCGCCAGAGGCAGCGGTGCGCGGCCCACTAATTGGTCCAGAGTGACACCATAGAGGTCAGCGAGTATCACCAGAGTAGGGGCCGTAGGTTCCCCTTCGTTTTTTTCATAGCGTTCATAGGTTTTGGCGGAAAGCTCAAGTACCCTGGATACCTTTTCTCGGGACAATTTTTTAGCCTTGCGCAAAGCCAGTAGATTTTTCGCCAATTGCTCCATTTTATTCCTCCAGAGGCTTGACAAGGGAAATTGAAATAATGTATAATTTAAATAGACAAAAATATCTATAAAAATTCGTCTATATCTTTGCGAGAGAAAATGACTGACTGAAATCAATCAGAGGCTTTGGTTTGAAAGGAGCTGATTTTATGGAAGGATTTCTCGACGCACTCTACGAATATGCCCAGGAGCAGAGGATTGCGCCGTATTTGGAAACCTGGGAATACCGCCGGGCCACGTATGATTTAGAGGCAGAGTGGAGAGCCTTCCGCTCCACGCTGACAGCGGAACAAGACCGAGACTTGACCGCCCTCCTGGCCCGGGAGAGAAATGCCGAAGAATTAGAAAAGGAAGCCGTCTTTTGCTGCGGCCTCTCAATGGGGATAGGACTAGGCCGCCTCTAAAGCAAGCGCCCCCTCAAAACCCCCGCATTACTTCTTTTTCTCTTTTGGACCGTGCACGGCCCGTTTTCTCTTTTTCTTCTGGAAGAAAAAGAGAAAATGGGGGGTGCAAAGGACCAGCCATCTTCATGGCTGTTGACTTCCCCGCCCGCCAGGGCGGGCATCAGACGGCCCCCCTCAGCTCCGCAATCCTCGCCGGAATATCAGCGGCCTGATAAACCGCACTCCCCGCCACCAGCACATTGGCCCCTGCATCAATGCAGGTCCGGCAGGTGTCCGGCGCCACGCCGCCATCCACCTCCAGCTCACAGCCGGGATTCTTCTCATCAATGAGCTTCCGCAGGGCGGAAACCTTCGGCATCATATCCGCCATGAACTTCTGCCCGCCAAAGCCCGGCTCCACCGTCATCACCAAAATCAGCTCCACCTTCGTGAGGTACGGCAGCGCCGCCTCCGCCGGGGTCTTGGGCTTCAGCACGATCCCGGCCCGCTTGCCCTTGGCGTGAATCCTGTCAATGGCCGCGTGGATATTTTCCCCGCTGTCCGCCTCCACATGGACCGTCACCAGGTCCGCCCCCGCGTCGCAGAACTGCTCCACGTAGCGCACGGGCTGGGTAATCATCAGGTGTACGTCCAGGGGCAGCTCGGTGGTGGGGCGGATGGACTTCACCACCGGGACGCCAATGGTGATGTTGGGGACAAAGATCCCGTCCATCACGTCCACGTGGACGTAATCGGCGGCGGCGATGCGTTGAATGTCCCGCTCCAGATTCGCAAAATCGGCGGAGAGGATGGACGGCGCAATTTTAATCATGAAAAGCCCCTCTTTTCTGTCGGTTCGGCGGCGGAAGGGCCGGGACAGGGCGTCCAGGCCCGGTGGCGGGAGGTCCCGGCGGCGCATAGTATGGCTTGAGCGGCCGAGACGCCCCCAACTCCGCGCAGCGTCCGCCCCTGGGTCCGGCGCCGCCGCTTTTTTGAATATAGGGAGCCGGCCTCCCGGACGCCGCGTCCGGGGGCTGGTTCTCCCCTAGTGTATCAAATTCCCGGCCCAAAAGCAACTGAGGGCCGGGATATTTTTTGTTTGAAGCGGGCCCAAAAATTTTGTTGCAAAAACACCTATAAAATTTACCAGAACTGTGATAGGATAGATAGGAAAGACTATAGGCGGAAGGAGGCGGCGCTGTGACGTATGATGTGATGGTCGTGGGCGGCGGCCCGGCGGGCCTGTCGGCGGCCCAGAACGTCCGGGCCCGCGGGAGGACGGTTCTGGTGGTTTCCAATCCCCTGGAGGAAAATCCCCTCTGGAAAGCGGAACGGGTGGACAACTACCTGGGCCTTCCCGGCGTCTCCGGGGCGGAACTGCTGACGGCCTTCCGCCGCCACGCGGAGGCCGCCGGGGCGGAGTTTCAGGAGGGAAAGGCCCTCAGCGCCCTGCGGTCCGGGGAGGACTGGTATGTGAGCGTCGGCAATACCATGGCCCAGGCGAAGGCGGTGGTGCTGGCGGCCGGCGCGGCCCGGGGGAAGAAGTTTCCCGGGGAGGCGGAGCTGCTGGGCCGGGGCGTGAGCTACTGCGCCACGTGCGACGGCATGCTTTACCGGGGAAAACGGGTGGCCGTCCTGGGCTGGACCCCCTCGGCGAAGAAGGAGGCGGCGTTCCTGGAGGGCGTCGGCTGTGAGGTTGCCTACTTCGACAGGCCCCGGGACTGCGCCGTGCTGGGCGCGGAGAAGGTGGAGGCCGTGCGCTGTGACGGCGCGGAGGAGGCGGTGGAGGGCGTGTTCCTCCTGCGGCCCGCCATGGCCCCGGGGGACCTGTTTCCGGGGCTGGCGGCGGAGGGCGGCTTCGTCACGGTGGACCGGGAGCTGCGCACGAACCTCCCCGGCGTGTTTGCGGCGGGAGACTGCACCGGCGGGCCCCTCCAGGTGTCCAAGGCCGTGGGCGAGGGCTTGATCGCGGGACAAAAGGCCGCCGCCTTCGCGGCGGCGCTGAAATAAGAAATAGGAAAACAAAGGAGGAACATAAGATGGCATTGAAGCATTTGAAGACGGCGGAATTTGACGCGGCGGTGGGAGAGGCCCCCCTGGCCATGGTGGATTTCTGGGCCCCCTGGTGCGGGCCCTGCCAGATGCTGGGCCCCGTGATGGAGGACCTGGCGGCGCAGTACGAGGGCAAGGCGCTGGTCGCCAAGGTGGACGTGGACGAGGAGCCGGAGCTGGCCCGGCGGTTCGGCGTGATGAACATTCCCACGGTGGTCTTCCTGAAGGAGGGCCGGGAGTATGACCGGAAGATCGGGGCCTTCCCTCCCGCCGTCTACACGGAGGCGCTGGACAAGGCCCTTTGAGGGCGGAAGCGCACGGAAAGCAGGCGCCCGGAATCGAGAGATTCCGGGCGCTGTCTGTTTATAGGAAGCACTGATTTAATCCCCGCGCACATCTTTACGCCATAAATTTCCGCTGATCTGCGTCAGAAAATCTTGAAATCCGCCAGGATTCCTGCAATTTTCTTCCTTGCCAGCGAAAATTTCTGGCGTAAATCTGCACGTTTTCAACTTTGTTCACTATATCAGGTTTTCAGGAGAGCATTGGCGCGGCCTTACGCCCCCGTCCCATTGGCCCGGGCTTCGTTGTCCAGGTCCTCCTGCTCCTTGGGGATGGCGATATTGAGGATGATGGCCAGCACCGCCGCCGGCACGATGCCGGAGCCGCCGAACACCAGCTGCACCGGCTCCGGCAGGCCCGCCAGGGCCCCGGCGGTGGCGCCCAGGCCAAAGCCCAGGCCCATGGCGATGGACACGATGGTGACCACCCGGTTGGTGATGCCGAACTTGGTCAGAAGTTTGATGCCGGACACGGCGATGGAGGCGAACATCATGACCGCCGCGCCCCCCAGCACGCTCTGAGGCATGATGGAAATGACCGCCGCCAGCTTGGGGCTCAGCCCCGCCAGCACCAGGAACACCGCTCCGCAGGTCAGGGCCATCCGGTTCACCACCTTGGTCATGGTCACCAGGCCCACGTTCTGGGAGAAGGAGGTGGTGGGCAGGGAGGAGAACAGAGAGGAGATGACGGAGCCCACGCCGTCGCACACCACGCCGCCGGAGAGCTCCTTTGCGGTGGCCTCCCGGCCCATGCCGCCCTCCACGCAGCCGGAGATGTCCCCGATGGTCTCCACGGCGGTGACCAGGAACATGATCAGGATGGAGAGGATGGCGTGGAGGTTGAAGGCGGGCTTCACCGGCAGAAGCTGGGGAACGGAGAACCACTTGGCCTCGGCGATCTTGGACCAGTTGACGTACCAGGAGGCGGTGAAGGCGCTGCCCTCCGCGTCCACCAGCTCATGGGGCATGACCACGCCCATGATGGAGGCCGCAATATACCCCACGATGATTCCGCAGAGGATACAAGAAGTGGATGTAATACCTTTTGTAAAGTGTTTCAGCACCACGATGACCGTCAGCACCAGAAGGCCCAGCAGCAGATTGGGTACGGAGCCGAAGTCCTTGGCCCCGCTGCCTCCGGCGAAGGAGTTGACCCCCACGCTGATAAGGCTCAGCCCGATGGCCAGCACCACGCTGCCGGTGACCACCGGCGGGAAAAACTTCCGCAGGGGCTTGATAAAAAAGCCCAGGGCCGCCTCGCATACGCCGCCCACCATGGCCGCGCCCACGATGGCGCTGTAGGCCACGATGCCGCCGCCCATGGCGGGGTTGGCGGCCACGCCCTTCATGACCCCCAGGAAGCCGGAGCTGGTGCCCATGATCACAGGCACCTGTCCGCCCACGGGCCCAATGGACCAGAGCTGAATCAGGGTGATAAGGCCGGCCGCCAGCATGGCGTTCTGGAGCAGGGTGACGTACAGCGCCGGCTCGCTGCTGCTGATGCCGCAGACGCCGCAGATGATCATGAGCGGCGTCAGGTTTCCCACGAACATGGCCAGCACATGCTGCATGCCCAGGGGGATGGCCTGGCGCAGGGGAATGCGCCCGTGAAAGTCATAGGGACTGGTGTACTCCGCGGTTTTCTTTTCCGTCTCGTTTTTCCTCATATCTCTTTCCTCCTCGTTTTCTGTGCCCCGCGGGCCGGGGCCGCCGCATGATGGCGGGGTCTCCTGTGGTCCGGTTTCTCGCTTCCTTCCTCTCCGGCTTGGGCCAGCAGGCGGTACACCCCCTCAAAACGCAAAAAGAAAGCCACAAAATTTGCTGTTCATAAGTCAGGAACAGCAAACATTGCAGCCTTCTGGCATAATCATCATAGCATAGGTCCACCTTTTTGTCAATCCCCCATTCCATATTTACAGCGCCGGAAAAATGTGCTACACTAGGCCTTGTTTGAAAAATGGCAAAACGCCCAAAACGGCGGATCTTTTTCCGCCACTCTGCGTTAAATTTTCTTGCCGGGCGTCAGCCCGCCCGCGAAAATTTGCCTTGATTGGCGAAAAAATCTCTCACCGTTGGGCATTCCGTCAATTTTCAAACAAGGCCTAGTACTCTACCAAGTTAGGAATTAGAAGATGATAGG
>CAJTVF010000036.1 GCA_910579435.1 uncultured Oscillibacter sp. | reverse complement strand
CAGAAATTTCTGGCGCAAATCTGCACACGTTGATTTAATCAGTGCTTCCTTAAAAGTTCTTTTTCTTTCCTTTGGCCGTGTCGCAGTAGGCGCAGCGGTAGACGTGCTTCTCCGGGTCGCTGAGGAGGAAGACCGCGTCCAGCTGAGGCTCCGCCACGGTGATGCACCGGGGGTTCTTGCAGCGGATGATGTTCACCAGCTTCTTCGGCGGCTCCAGGCGGCGCTTTTCCACCCGCCTGCCGTCCCGGATGATGTTGACGGTGATTTTGTCGTCGATATAGCCCAGTACGTCTACGTCCACGTCCATGGGGGAGTCAATTTTGATAATGTCCTTTTTCCCCATCCGGCCGCTGCGGACGTTCTTGATGATGGCCACGGAGCAGTCCAGCCGGTCCAGGTGGAGGTATTTGTAGATATCCATGCTCTTGCCCGCCTGGATGTGGTCCAGGACGACGCCGTTTTGGATGCTGTCAATATTCATAAAGTCCTCCCCTTTCCCTTAGACGCGGATGTCCAGCAGCTTCAGAATCAGCGCCATGCGGATGAACTTGCCGTTTTTCACCTGCTTCCAGTAGGCGGCCCGGGGATCCTTGTCCACCGCCACGGAGATTTCGTTGACCCGGGGCAGGGGGTGGAGGATGGAGAGGTCCGGCCTGGCGGTTTCCAGCTTCTCCGGGGTGAGGATATAGCTGTCCTTCAACCGGAGGTAGTCCTCCTCGTTGAAGAACCGCTCCTTCTGGACCCGGGTCATGTAGAGAATGTCCAGGTCCGGCATGACGGCCTCCAGGCTGTCGGTCTGCTTATAGGGGATGCCCCGCTTTTTCAGGGCCTCCTCCTTCACGTACCGGGGGAGCTTCAGCTCCGCCGGGGAGATGAGGACGAATTTGACGTTTTCATACCGGCTGAGGGCGTTTACCAGGGAGTGGACCGTCCGGCCGAATTTCAGGTCGCCGCAAAAGCCGATGGTGAAGCCGTCCAGCCGTCCCTTCTCCCGGTGGATGGTCAGAAGGTCCGTCAGGGTCTGGGTGGGGTGGTTGTGTCCGCCATCCCCGGCGTTGATAATGGGGACCTCGCTGAACTGGGCGGCGGCGTAGGGCGCGCCCTCCTTCGGGTGGCGCATGGCGATGATATCGGCGTAGCAGCTGACGGTGTGAACGGTGTCCCCCACGGTCTCCCCCTTGGCGGTGGAGCTGGAGGCCGCCTCCGAAAAGCCCAGCACGCCGCCCCCCAGGGCCAGCATGGCGGACTCAAAGGAGAGGCGGGTCCGGGTGGAGGGCTCGAAGAAGAGGGTGGCCAGCTGCTTGTGGGCGCAGGCGTCCTGGTATTTGGCGGGGTTTGCGAGGATGTCCTCCGCCGTGGCAATCAATTCGTTGATTTCCTCCACGGTGAGGTCGGTGACGTCGATGATGTTTCTGGGCATAGATGCTCCTTTCCCTGTTTCGCCTCAGGTTTGCCAGCTCTCGTCGCTGGGATTCGCCCGGAATTTTTTCAGCCGGGCAATGTCCTCCGGCTTGATTTTTCCCTCCGCCGCGGCGATCTCGCACACCGCGTCGAAGTTGGACAGGCTGTGGTTGGCCGCGTTCGCCGCCGCCAGCCGGTCCAGGCCCTTCTGGAGGCCGTAGGTGAAGATGGACGCGATGCCCAGCACCTCCGCCCCGGCCTGGCGCAGGGCCTCCACCACGTCGATGCAGCTTCCGGCGGTAGAGATCAGGTCCTCGATGACGACGACCCGCGCTCCGGGCTCCAGCTTCCCCTCGATGCGGTTCTGCCGCCCGTGGTCCTTGCCGCTGGAGCGGACGTAGCCCATGGGCAGGCCCATGAGGTGGCCCACGATGGCGGCGTGGGCGATGCCCGCCGTAGAAGTGCCCATGAGAACTTCCACACTGGGATAGTGCTTGCAGATAAGGTCCACCAGCCCCTCCTCCACGTGGGTGCGGACCTCCGGGGCGGTGAGGGTCAGGCGGTTGTCGCAGTAGATGGGGCTTTTAATGCCGCTGGCCCAGGTGAAGGGCTCGTCCGGGCGGAGGAACACCGCGCCGATGGAGAGCAGGTCGTGGGCGATGGTCTGTTCACGGGTCATGTGCAGGACTCCTTTCTTATGTTCCGGAGGGAACGCCGCCCCGGCGTTTGGCGAACTTTTCCCTTGCGTATTCGTAGCTTTCCTGAATCAGAGGCTTCATGGCCTCAAAGGTCCCGGGCGACGGGTTCAGCACGGCGGCCCACCCCATCCAGGCGTAAACCGGGTGGGGAACCAGCCGGTCCGGAGCGGTGAAATCCGCCTCCGCGGATACCACTCCCCCCTTGGGAGGACGGGCAGGCAGAGGGCCGAAAAGCCGGGCGTAGGTCTCTTTCCGAAGGCCCAGGTTAACCCGATAGACCCCGGGGCGGTCCAGCCGGGAGGACTTGTCGTTGGCCCCGTCCTTCTCCTTGACGGTGAGAACGTAGACCCCCCGTTTCAGCGTGCCGCCGGGATTGTAGAAAATGCCGCTCTCCCCCCAGCTCTCCGCCCGAACGGTTCCCTCCAGGGTCTCAAGGCAGTATCGCAGGATATCCTCCGGCTTCATCCCAAAAACTCCCGCGCCGCCCGGCGGTACGCCTCCGCCGGGTCCGCCGCCTGGGTGATGGGACGGCCCATGACGATATAATCACAGCCGTTTTTCGCCGTCTGCTCCGGGGTCATCACCCGCTTCTGGTCGCCCGCGTCCCCGCCGGCGAAGCGCACGCCGGGGGTGACGGTGCAGAAGTTCTCCCCGCAGCGCTCCTTGACAAGGGCGGCCTCCAGGGGGGAGCAGACCACGCCGTCCAGGCCGCTGGCGGCGGCGTTTTTCGCGTAGGAGAGCACCGTCTCCGCCATGGGGGTCTCGATGAGCAGCTCGTCCTTCAGGGCGGCGGCGTCGGTAGAGGTGAGCTGGGTGACGGCGATGAGCAGGGGGCGGGTTCCGTCGGGGCGGGTCAGGCCCTCCAGGGCGGCCTTCATCATGGCGGAGGCCCCGGCGGCGTGGAGGTTTACCATGTCCACGTCCAGGCCGGAGAGGACCGCCATGGCCCGTTTGACCGTGTTGGGAATGTCGTGGAGCTTCAAATCCAGGAAAATCTTGTGCCCCCGGGCCTTAATCTCCCGGACGATGGACGGGCCCCCGGCATAATAAAGCTCCATGCCGATCTTTACAAAGGGCTTGTCCTCCCCGGCGGGGAACCGGTCCAGAAACCGCAGGGTCTCTTCCCGGGTGGGAAAGTCCAGGGCGATAATCACGTCTTTAGCCATGGTGCGCTCCTCCTGTCAAATCAGAAATATGGTCCACGCCCAGGCGCCGGCACACGCCGGGCAGGTTCTCGATGATGGTTTTGCAGGCCCAGGGGTCCCGCAGGTTCGCCGCCCCCACCTCCACGGCGGAGGCTCCCGCCAGCATCATCTCGGCGGCGTCCTCCGCGGAAGCTGCGCCGCCGCAGCCGATGATGGGAAGCCCCGGAACGGCCTCGTACACGTCCCACACCATTCGCAGCGCCACCGGGAACACGGCGGGGCCGGAGAGGCCCCCGGTGCGGTTTTGAAGCAGGGGGCGCTTTGTGTTCAGGTCGATGCGCATGCCAAGCAGGGTGTTGATAAGGCACAGGCCGTCCGCCCCCTCGCCCGCGCAGGCCTTGGCAATTTCGGCGATGTCCGTCACGTTGGGGCTGAGCTTTAAAAAGACGGGCTTTTTCGCCGCCGCCCGGACAGCCCTGGTGACGGCGGCGGCGCTTTTGGGGTCCGAGCCGAAGTTCTTCCCCCCGGCGTGGACGTTGGGGCAGGAGATGTTGACCTCCAGGATTTTAACCTGCTCCGCGTCCTCCAGCATCCGGCAGTTCTCCGCGTACTCCTCCAGGGAGAAGCCGCAGACGTTGGCGATGACCGGGCCGTGGAAAATCCGGGCGATATTGGGGACCTCCTCCCGGAGGACCGCTTCCATGCCGGGGTTCTGGAGGCCCACGGCGTTCAGCATCCCGGCGGCGGTTTCGGCAATGCGGGGCTGGGGGTTGCCGGGGCGGGGGTCCCGGGTGGTGCCCTTCCAGGAGAAGGAGCCCAGGAGATCCAGGTCATAAGCATCCGCGAACTCCCGGCCGTAGCCGAAGGTCCCGGAGGCGGGGATGATGGGGTTTTTCAGGGTCACGCCCGCTAAGGTCACGGAGAGGTCTGCCATAGAATTTCCTCCTTTTGGAACACAGGGCCGTCCTTGCACACCCGGCGGAGCCCGGTCCTTGTCTCAATGGTGCAGCCCACACAGGCCCCGAAGCCGCAGGCCATCCGGGCCTCGAAGCTGAACTGGCCCCCGGTAAGCCGGGGCAGGGCGTGGACGGCCCTCAGCATGGGCGTGGGGCCGCAGGCGCAGACGTACCGGCAGTCCGGAAGGGCCGCCAGCACGTCCGTGACAAAGCCCTTTGTCCCCAGGCTTCCGTCCTCTGCGGCGGCGTGTACCTCCAGGCCCAGGGCGGCGAACTCGTCCAGATAAAAAGCATCCGATTTCGAGCGGAAGCCCAGGACTACCAAGGGCCTCCGGCCCTCCGCCAGCATGCGCCTCGCCAGGCCGTACAGCGGCGCGGCGCCAATGCCGCCGCCCACCAGGACGGCGTTTTCCGGCGCGGCGGAGAGGTCAAAGCCGTTCCCCAGGCCGGACAGCGTGTCCAGCGCCGTCCCGGCGGGGAGGCGGACCAGATCCCTTGTGCCCGCTCCGGCTTCCTTCACCAGCAGCGTCAAACCCTCCGCCGTCCAGTCGCAGACGGAAATGGGGCGGCGGAGGAATTTGCCGGGCAGTTCGAGGTTGACAAACTGACCCGGGGCCTTGATGGCGGAGGCATCCCCCGCGAGGGCCAGCTCCCACACGTCCCCGGTCAATTGCCGGGCGCGTTCCAGGGTAAACACGGATTTCTTCATGGTTCCCCTCCTTCTTGGCGGTCATAGCCCCGGATAACTCCCTTGGCGGCGTCCCTGGCTACTACCACGCTTTCCAGCTCATGAACGATCTTTCCGCCGCAGATGGTCATATACACGGCGGCGTTCACGGTCCGGCCCTCGAAGGGCGTAGCCCGGCCCATAGATTGGAACCGCTCCGGCGCTACGATATGGGGTTCGCAGTCCAGAGCCAGCACCGTCAAATCGGCGGGCTGGCCCTCCGCAATGGTCCCGCCCGGCAGGCCGAATATCCTCCGGGGGTTGACGCACAGGGCGTTTAGGATGGTTTCCAGGGGGACCTTCCCCGTTTTCACCAGCTCCGTGTAGAGAACCGGGAAGGCGCACTCCAGGCCCACGACCCCGTTGAGGCTTCCCCGGAGGCCCCTGGCCTTTTCCTCCGCCGAGTGGGGGGCGTGGTCCGTGGCGATGCAGTCCACCGTCCCGTCCAGAAGCCCTTCCACCAGCGCGTCCCGGTCTCCGGCGGAGCGGATGGGGGGATTCATCTTAAACCGCCCGTCGTCCTCCAGGTCTTCGTCGCAGAGGCAGAGGTAGTGGGGGGCGGTCTCGCAGGTGACGGGGAGGCCCTCCCCTTTGGCGGCGCGGATGAGGGCCGCGCTCTCTTTGGTGGAGACGTGGCAGACATGGTAGCGGCAGCCGGTCTCCCGGACCAATTGAATATCCCGCTCTACCTGCTTCCACTCGCTGGCGGGGTCGTTTCCCGGGAGGCCGTGCTTCCGGGCAAAGGCCCCGTCGTGGACGCACCAGCCCTTGGTCAGGAGGCGTTCGTCCTCGCAGTGGGCCGCGATGGGCTTGTCCAGCTTTTTGGCAAGCGCCATGGCCCGGCGCATCATGTCCTCCGGCTGGACGCCCCGCCCGTCGTCGGAAAAGCCGGGGACGTCGGGAGCCAGGGCGGCGAGGTCCGCCAGCGCCTCCCCCTGTTCCCCCCGGGTGATGGCCCCGTAGGGGTAGACGTGGACCCGCGCGTCCTTTGCAATGGCCTCCAGCTCCGCCCGGAGATGCTCCGGGCTGTCGGGGACCGGGGCCAGGTTCGGCATGGCGCAGACGGCGGTATAGCCTCCCGCCGCCGCCGCCGCCGTGCCGGAGGCAATCGTCTCCTTATAAGAAAATCCAGGCTCTCGAAGATGAACGTGAACATCAACGAAACCTGGAACGACAAAACCATGATTCAATTCCACGACGGCCGCGCCGTCTCGGGGAAGGCGGGGGGAAACGGAAACAATACGCCCTTCGGAAACGGCAATTTCCAGGGGATGGAATCCCCCGCCGAAAAAGACGGACCCGCCGGTCAGCAGCAGACGCATAAGCACTCTCCTCTCCAGTTACTCGAAAAGACATGATATCGGAAAACCGCGGCTTTGTCAACCGGACGGGGCAAAAAATCTCCCGCCCTGGAAAACCGGGGCGGGAGGACCGCTTATTCGTAAAGTTCCTCGTCGGCGTAGTCGTCGTATTCGGAGCTGAATCTCTGGCTCAGGCGCTTTTTCATGCCGCAGTATCCCACGCTGAGATCGTGCCAGCCGCCGATCAGCAGGCAGACGAAAGCGGCAAAGGCCAGGCTGGCGCCGATGATCTTCATGACCATGCTCGCGGTTTTGCTCATAACAGCTTCCTCCTAATGTCCAAAATCGAATCTATCATACACCATCTTTCCGCCTTTTACAAGAGGGATTTTGCGGGCCGGGCAGAGAAGGCCGGGTTCCTCCCCCGGAATCGGGACGAAAATTTCCAAAAAGGCTTGCGCTTTCTCATGAGCTGTGGTATATTGCATATGTTAGAGTAAGATGGAAGCTAAGGTAGGGAGTGGGCCGGCGGTCCGCTCTTTCTTTTGGCAATTTTCCCTTCCTCAAAATGGTTTGGAGGGCCGTCCATTTATGAAGAAAATTACCGAACTGACCGCAGAGCTGGCCGCTCCCGCCGTCGCGGAAGCGGGCTGCACCCTTTGGGATGTGGAATATGTCAAGGAGGGCGGGACCTGGTATCTCCGGGTTCTGCTGGACAAGGAGGGCGGCGTGGACATCCTGGACTGCGAGGCCGTGTCCCGGAAGCTCTCGGACCTGCTGGACGAGGCGGACCCCATCGAGGGGAGCTATACCCTGGAGGTGGGCTCCGCCGGGGCGGAGCGGGCGCTGAAGCGGCCCGGGGACTTCGCCCAATTCATGGGCAGTCCCGTGCTGGTGAAGCTCTACCGCGCCCTGGACGGGCGGAAGGAGATCCCCGGCGTCCTGACGGCCTATGATCCGGAGAGCGGGGCCGTCACCGTGGAGGCGGGAGGCGCGCCTCAGACCTTTGAGAAGAAGGACGTGGCGCTGGTCCGGCTGCGGGTGGAATTTTGAGGAAGCCCCGGCTTCGGGTACAGCGTTTGGATTTACGCTGATTTATATAGAAAAGGCGGGGTGTTATGAAGCTGAACCACAAGCTCATTTTAACGGGGCCCGCGCTGCTGCTTACCGTCATTGCCTATGCCTGCATGCGGCCGGCAGACAGCATCAGCGGGACGGCATTCCCCCTTCAGCGGGTCATTTTCCCCAGCCTGATCCTGGTGCTCCCTGGCGTGTTTGTGCCCGGGAAACAGCGGAAAACCAATAAAATGTGCGGCGTATTATGTAATTTTGTAATTTAAGGAGAATCGGCAAAGATGAGAGGCAAGAAGCAGAAAGAACCCGCCGGCATGAACCCCGGGGAAATCTTCGCCGCCCTGGAACTGCTGGAGCAGGAACGGGGCATTCCCAAGGAGGCTATGCTGGAGAAGGTCATCAAGGCCATCACCACCGCCTACCAGCGGGACCACAAGGACGTGGAAGAGGAAAACATCGTCGTGGAGGCGGACGAGGAGCACAAGGAGCTGCGCATGTTCATCCGCAAGACCGTGGTGGACGAGGAGGACTATGTGGACCCCTTCAACGAGATGTCCCTGGAGGAGGCCAAGGCCCTCTCCGCCCGGTATGAGATCGGCGACGTGGTGAACATCCCGGTGGACAAAATGGAATTCGGCCGCATCGCCGCCGGAAACGGCAAGCAGGTCATCATCCAGGGCCTCCGGGAGGCCGAGCGGGGCAAGGTCTACGACGAATTCAACTCCAAGCAGCACGAGATCCTCACCGGCGTGGTCACCCGCATCGACCCCCGGAACGGCGCGGCCTCCCTCCGCATCGGCACCGGCGCGGAGACCACCGAGGCGCTGCTGCTGGCCGGGGAGCAGGTCCCCGGCGAGCCTTTGGAGGAGGGCATGCACATCAAGGTCTACGTGGTGGACGTGCGCCACTCCACCCGGGGGCCCCAGGTGCTGATCTCCCGGACCCACCCGGGCCTGGTGAAGCGGCTCTTTGAATTGGAGGTCCCGGAGATTTTCGACGGCTCCGTGGAGGTGCGCTCCATCGCCCGGGAGGCGGGCAGCCGCACGAAGATGGCCGTCTGGTCCCGGGAGGAGAACGTGGACCCCATCGGCGCCTGCGTGGGCCCCAGGGGCCAGCGGGTGGCCGCCATTGTCGACGAGCTCCGGGGAGAGAAAATCGACATCATCAAGTACAGCGAGGACCCCGCCGAGTTCATCGCCGCCGCCCTGGCCCCCGCCGACGTGGTGGACGTGCGCATGGCGGAGGAAGGGGTCAAGGCCTGCCGCTGCGTGGTGCCGGACGACCAGCTGTCTCTGGCCATCGGCAAGGAGGGCCAGAACGCCCGCCTGGCCGCCCGGCTGACGGGATATAAGATTGACATTAAGCCCCAGAGCTACCAGCCCGAGGAGGACGGGGAGCCCTTCCCCGCAGAGAGCCCGGAGGTTCTGGAGGACGGGGGGGCCCCGGAGGGCGAAGAGGCTCCGGAGGCTTCCGAGGAGTAAGCGCCAAGCGGCGGTTTGCCGGTTTGGACAGATGGATGGAGAGGGGGGACCCGCGTGCCCAAGGTGAAAAAAATTCCCCAGCGCCAGTGCGTCGGCTGCCGGGAGATGAAGGATAAGAAAGCCCTTTTGCGGGCGGTCCGCTCCCCGGAGGGGGCGGTGAGCCTGGATTTCACCGGGAAGAAGCCGGGCCGGGGGGCCTATGTGTGCCCGGACCCGGCGTGCCTGAAAAAGGCCCGGAAGTCCCGGGCCCTGGAGCGGGCCTTTGAGACCGCCATTCCCCCTGAGGTGTACGACGCCATGGAGGCGGAGCTGGGAGGCGGGACATGAACGGACAGAACGTGCTCTCCCTCCTGGGGCTGGCGTTCCGGGGCGGGAGGCTGGCCGTGGGGGAGGAGCCTGCGGCCCTGGCGGCCAAGGCCGGACAGGCGCGGCTGCTCCTGACGGCCTCCGACGCGGCGGGGAACACCCTGCGCCGGGCGGAGCACCTGGCGGAAGAGGGCCGTTGCCTCTACCTGACGCTCCCCTTCGACAAGGCGGAGCTGGGCGGGGCCCTGGGCCGGGGCAGCGCCGCTATCGCGGCTCTGACGGATTTGGGGCTGGCCGCCGCCGCAGTGGAGCGGCTGGCCCAGCTGGATCCGGAGCGGTACGGCGAGGCCGCCGCCCGGATGGACCTGAAGCGCCGCCGGGCCGCGGAGCGGAAAACCGCGCCCAGACGGGACCCGCCGAAGCAGGAACCGTCCCCCAAGGGGCAGGACCGCCGTCCTTCCCGGCCCCGCCGGGAGGGAGACCGCTTCCATCCCCCGGGGGAGAGGAGGAAGCCGGCGGACCGGCGGGCCGGAAGGTCCTGGGACCGCCCCCGGGACGGGGAGCGGAAGGACGCCGGAACAGGCCGTCCTCACGGCGGAAGGCCGGGAGAGGCCCGAAGCGGGAGGCCGGACCGCCCCGGCGAACGGGGGACCGGCAAGGGCCGCCCCCAGAGCGGAAAACCGGGCCGTCCGCCCCGCCGTGGAGGCAAGGCCGGGCCCAAGCCTCCCTTCGGCGGAGGCCGGGACAAGGGCGGGGGGCGCTGAGGTGCCGCCCCGGACGACAGGGGCCCGAAGGCCCATCCATTTCCATAAAATTTCTCCGCTCCCAAGTCCGTCTGAAAGCCGGCGGAGGGTCCGCCGGTTTTCAAACGGGCTTCTGGAGAGGAACAGAACGAGGTGTTTCATTTGGCTATTGAAAAATACAGAGTCCATGAGGTGGCGAAGGACTTCGGCCTCCCCACCAAGACCATTACGGAGATCCTGACCAAGTACGGCGCGGCTCCCAAGAACCATATGCAGGTGCTGACGGACCGGGAGCTGTCCATCATCTTTGACCGGCTGACCCAGGATCATCCCATTTCCGATATCCAGGCGATTTTCCAGGAGACCTATCAGGAGGCGAAGCCCGCCCCGGCGGAGGAGAAGAAGCCCGCGCCGCAGCCCGCCCAGGGCAAGCCGTCCGCGCAGCCGGGCAAGCAGGGCCAGCAGCCCGCGGCCGGACAGCCGTCCGCCCAGGGCCAGAAGCCGCAGTCCGGACAGCCCAAGCCCGCCCCCCAGCAGCAGGGACAGCAGAACCAACAGAACCAGCAGCCCGTTCAGAGGCCCGCCAGCCGGGTGCCCCAGAAGAAGATCGTGGACACCCGGAAAGGCGGCGACGTGAACCTGGCCAAGTACGACGAGCGCCTGGAGACCCTGGGAGGCCAGCAGGGCGAGCGGATGCAGCGCCAGCAGCGCTCCGGCCGGGAGAAGGTCCGGGGCGGCCAGCAGCGCCGGGGCGGCCCCGTGTTCTCCAACAAGCGCCGCCAGGACGAGGCGGAGAAGATGCGCCGCCTCCAGCTGGAGATTGCCAAGAAGGCCCCCGTCAAGGTCTCCATTCCCGACGAGATCAGCGTGGGCGAGCTGGCCTCCCGCATGAAAAAGACCGGCGCCGAGGTGGTCAAGGCCCTGATGAAAAACGGCATCATGGCCTCCCTGCCCCAGATGATCGACTACGACACCGCCGCCTTCATCGCCGAGGAAATGGGCTGCAAGGTGGAAAAGGAAGTCGTGGTCACCATCGAGGAGAAGCTCATCGACGTGTCCGAGGATAAGGCGGAGGACCTGGTCCCCCGGGCCCCCGTCGTGGTGGTCATGGGCCACGTGGACCACGGCAAGACCTCCCTGCTGGATACCATCCGGAATACGTCCGTCGCCTCCGGCGAGGCCGGCGGCATCACCCAGCACATCGGCGCCTATCAGGTCCAGGTGAACGGCAAGCCCATCACCTTCCTGGACACCCCGGGCCACGAGGCATTTACCTCCATGCGCGCCCGGGGCGCCATGGTGACGGACATCGCCATTTTGATGGTGGCGGCGGACGACGGCATCATGCCCCAGACCATCGAATCCATCAGCCATGCGAAAGCGGCCAATATCCCCATCGTGGTGGCGGTGAACAAAATCGACAAGGAAAACGCCAACCCCGACAAGGTCATGCAGCAGCTCACCGAGCACGGCCTGGTCCCCGAGGACTGGGGCGGCGAGACCATTTGCTGCAAAATCTCCGCCAAGAAAAACATCGGCATCGACCACCTGCTGGAGATGGTGACCCTCACCGCCGAGATGGCGGAGCTGACGGCCAACCCCAACCGGGCGGGCCAGGGCACCGTCATCGAGGCGCGGCTGGACAAGGGCCGGGGCCCCGTGGCCACGCTCCTGGTCCAGAACGGCACCCTGAAGCAGGGCGATATCATCATCGCGGGCACCGCCGTGGGCCGCGTGCGGACCATGCTGGACTACAAGGGCGGGCGGCTCACCGAGGCGGGCCCCTCCGTCCCCGTGGAGATCGCGGGCCTCAGCGAGGCCCCCACCGCCGGGTCCCCCTTCTTCGCCGTCAGCGACGAGCGGATGGCCCGGGAGCTGGTGGAGCAGCGCAAGGCCGAGGAGCGGGCCAAGGCCGCCGCTCCCGTGCAGAAGGTCAGCCTGGAGAACCTGTTCGACCAGATCCAGGCCGGCGAGCGGAAGGAACTGGCCCTTATCGTCAAGGCCGACGTCCAGGGCAGCGTGGAGGCGGTGAAGGCCTCCCTGGAGAAGCTCTCCAACGAGGAGGTCAACGTCCGGGTCATCCACGGCGGCGTGGGCGCGGTGAACGAGTCCGACGTCATGCTGGCCTCCTCCTCCAACGCCATCATCGTGGGCTTCAATGTCCGGCCTGACGCCGCCGCCCGGGACGGCGCGGCGCGGCAGAACGTGGATATGCGGATGTACCGGGTCATCTACGACTGCATTGACGAGATCACCGCCGCCATGAAGGGCATGCTGGCCCCCAAGTACCGGGAGGCCCTGCTGGGCCACGCGGAGGTCCGCCAGACCTACAAGGTCTCCGGCGTGGGCACCGTGGCCGGCTGCTATGTCCAGGACGGCAAGATCGTGCGGAACTGCTCCATCCGGCTGGTCCGGGACGGCATCGTCATCCACGAGGGCGTGCTGGGCTCCCTCCAGCGGTTCAAGGACGCCGCCAAGGAAGTGGCCAGCGGCTATGAGTGCGGCCTGACTATTGAGAAATTCAACGATATCAAGGAAGGCGATATCGTGGAAGGCTATACCATGGAGGAAATTCCTCAGTAAGGACATGATAAAGGCGGCGGTCACACCGCCGCCTTTATTGAAAGAAGGAGAACGCCTATGGCCTCAAACCGAATCAACCGCATCAACGACGAAATCCAGCGGGAGCTGGCGGGCCAGCTCCGCAATTTGAAGGACCCCCGGGTCTCCGGCACCGGCATGGTCTCCATCACCCGGGTGGACACCACCAACGACCTGCGCTATGCCCGGGTCTATGTCAGCGTGCTGAACAAGGACCAGGAGAAGGACGTTCTGAAGGGGCTGAAATCCGCCTCCGGCTTCCTCCGGCGGGAGCTGGGCCATGTCCTCCAGCTCCGCTGTACGCCGGAGCTCCAGTTTATCGGCGACGACTCCATTCAGCACGGGGCGCACATTCTGGAGCTTTTGCGCCGCGAGGAGGAAAAGGAAGCCGCCCGGGGCCCCAAGCCCGAGGTGGAGGAATGACCATGCTCACCCTGCGCGAGGCCGCAGAGCGCCTGCGGTCCTTTGACAACGTGCTGATTTTGACCCATATCCGGCCCGACGGGGACACCGTGGGCTCCGCCGCCGCCCTCTGCGCGGGACTGCGGGCCCTGGGGAAGACGGCGTACCTTCTTCCCAATCCCGGCCTGACGGACACCACCGCCCCGTACTTCCGGCCTTACGCCGCCTGGGCGGGCTTTCAGCCGGAGAAGGTGGTCTCCGTGGACATCGCCACAACGGACCTCTTCCCGGAGAACGCGAAGCCCTATGCGGACCGGGTAGACCTAGCGATTGACCACCATCCGTCCTTTGAGGGCTTTGGGCGGGAGAACTATGTCCGCCCCTCCGCCGCCGCCACGGGGGAAATCATCTATGACATTCTGGCGGCGCTGGGCCCTGTCACGGCGGAGATGGCCCTGCCCCTTTATGTGGCCGTGTCCACGGACTGCGGCTGCTTTGCCTACAACAACACCACCGCCTACACCCACGCCGTGGCCGCTGCGCTGCTGCGGACCGGCATCGGCTTCCAGACGGTGAACAAGACCTTTTTCCGCACCAAGACCCGAAAGCGGCTGGCTTTGGAGGCCGCTATGCTCAGCGGCGTCGAGTACTACGACCGGGAACGGGCGGCCGTGCTGTCCGTGCCTTTAGCCCTCATCGACCGGGTCCAGGCCACGGAGACCGACGCGGAGGACCTCTCCGCCCTGGGCGGGCAGATCGAGGGGGTTGACTGCGCCGTCACCATGCGGGAGCTCCGGCCGGACGTGTGGAAATTCTCCCTCCGCACCGGGCCCCGGGTCAACGCCACGAAGGTCTGCGCCCTCCTGGGGGGCGGGGGCCACGCCGCCGCCGCCGGGTGTACCGTGGAGGCCCCCTTTGAGGAGGCCAAGCGGCGGATGCTGGAGGCCATCGCCCAGGTGGTCCCGGACTTCATTTTGTAAGCGGGAGGCCCCTATGCCAAACGGGATACTCATTATCGACAAGCCCGCCGGGTGGACCTCCATGGACGTGTGCGCCAAGGTGCGGGGCATCCTCCATGAGAAGCGGGTGGGCCACGGCGGGACGCTGGACCCCATGGCCACGGGGGTCCTGCCGGTCTTCGTGGGCCGGGCCACAAGGGCCGTGGAGTTTGCCGAGAACGGGCGGAAGGAATACCTGGCCGGGCTCCGGCTGGGGCTGGCCACCGACACCCAGGACGTCACCGGGACGGCGCTGGAGACCCGCCCCGTGACGGCGGGCCGGGAGGAGCTGGAGGCCGCCCTTGCGGGCTTCCGGGGGGATATTCAGCAAATCCCCCCCATGTACTCCGCCGTGAAGGTCCAGGGGAAGAAGCTCTATGAGCTGGCCAGGCGCGGAAAAGAGGTGGAGCGGAAGCCCCGGCCCGTCACCATCTATGAGCTGGAGATTTTGGAGGCGGAGAGCGGGACGGATTTCCGTCTCCGCTGCCTGTGCTCCAAGGGAACCTACATCCGGACGCTCTGCCACGACATCGGCGAGGCCCTGGGCTGCGGCGGGGCGCTGTACAGCCTCCGGCGGACCATGGCGGCGGGCTTCACTCTGGCGGACGCCGTGACCCTGGAGGACGTCCAGGAGCGGGGAGAGGCCCTGCTCCGCCCGCTGGACAGCCTGTTTTCCCAATATCCCGCCGTGACGCTTCGCTCCCCTGGGCAGGAAAAGCGGGTCCGCTGCGGAAACCCCATCACCCTGCCGGGGACGCCGGAGGGGCCTTGCCGGGTCTATGGGCAGAGCGGGGAGTTCCTCTGCCTCTCCCAGGCGGAGGCGGGGGGAATGCTGAATTCCATCAAGAATTTCTTTGGAGCATAGTATGAAAGAACGAGTGATTGCCCTGGGCTTTTTCGACGGGGTTCACCTGGGCCATGCCGCCCTCCTGCGCCGGACGGCGGAGGAAGCGGCCCGCCGGGGCTGTGCGCCCGCCGTGTTTACCTTTGACCGCCCCCCCAAGGAGGTGGTTACCGGGGTCCCCTGCCCCCTCATCAACTCCCCGGAGGACCGCCGGGAGCTGGTCCGGCGGCTGTATGGGATCAAGGACGTGATCCTGGCCCCCTTTGACCGGGAGATGATGACCACCTCGTGGGAGGATTTCGTCACGGAGCTGCTGGCGGGCCGCTGGCACGCCGTCCACCTGGTGGCGGGCCACGACCACCGCTTCGGCCACAAGAACCAGGGCACGCCGGAGCTGCTGGCGGCAAAGTGCGCGGAGCTGGGCCTGGGCTGTGACATCATTCCCAAGGTGGAAATCGGCGGGGTCACCGTCAGCTCCACCTACATCCGCCGCCTGGTGGAGCTGGGGCAGGTGGAGCGGGCGAACCGCTTTTTGGGCCACCCCCACACCCTGACCGGGACCGTCCGCCACGGGCGGGGGCTGGGTTCGTCCCGGCTGTTCCCCACGGCGAACCTGCCGGTGCCGCCCCACGTGCTGGTTCCCAGCCATGGGGTCTATGTGACCCGGGTTTATTTTGAAGATGGGACCAGCTGTCCCGCCGTCACCAACGTAGGCACCCGGCCCACGGTGAACAGCGGGAGCGACGTGACGGTGGAGGCGTGCCTGCTGGACTTCCGGGGGGATTTGTACGGGAGAAATCTGCGGCTGGAATTTTACCGGCACCTCCGGGATGAGATCCGGTTTGATTCCCTGGAGGCCCTCCGGGCCCAGATCGCCGCCGACGCAGAGACCACGAGACGGTATTTTGCCGAAGCTTCTGCATGATAATTCCACATTTACGCGCGAAAAGCCCGGGCGGGGAACCCATCCGGGCTTTTTATTCTGCGGCTTCCGGATGTCCGTAAGGCCCAGCAGGTAGTCCGTGCTGGTTTGATATAGTCAACGCAGTTGAAAAGGAGTGTTTACTCCTTTTCAACCGGCGGACCGCAGGTCCGCCGAGGCGCAAGGCAGCCTATGCGTTTCCTATGAAGTTCACCACAGAAAGCCGCATTCGCGGCCCACAGCGCGGTATACCCGCGCTGTGTTGAAAAGAATACATTGGATTCTTTTCAACTGTGGTAACTATAAAATGCTGCGAGCCGGATCAAAATATCTGTAAGAATGTCTCGTTTCCCCCAGTTCATAATGGGAGTAACTGACTTGCGTGCGGCGCAGATGCTGTGCAATGTCCTGCTGGTGTAAATCTGTGTTTTCCTCATATCGTGCTTTTGTACCTTCTGGCTGGCTCCTTTCGAAGATTTGAGCATGTATAAAGGTGTAAGTAGAAATTCGTTATATTCACTTAAGGAAGCACTGATTTAATCCCCGCGCACATCTTTACGCCATAAATTTCCGCTGATCTGCGTCAGAAAATCTTGAAATCCGCCAGGATTCCTGCAATTTTCTTCCTTGCCAGCAAAAATTTCTGGTGCAAATCTGCACGCGTTGATTAAATCAGTGCTTCCTTAAAATAAAACGTTTTATAATAATTCCCAATGGCGGAAGGAGGCACTGCCTATGGGTTATCCTGAGACCAATATGATATCCGAAGAGCACTGCGAGCGAACGCATTCTTCCCGATACGCATACATTGATCTGTTGCGATGCCTTGCGGCCTTTCTGGTTATCCTGCTCCACTGCATTGCGGGTTACACCGGCAATACAGCGCTGTTTGGGACAAGAACCTGGTGGGCCTGTGACATTATCAACAGCTTCGCTCGTATGGGTGTGCCGCTCTTTTTTATGGTGAGCGGCTTTCTCCTGCTCTCTAGCGAGAAAACTGACTGTGTCCAAACCTTTTATAAAAACCGCGTTTCCAGACTGTGTGTACCGTTTTTGTTCTGGGACATTGTTTATTATTTTGAAAGTTGCGTGTTAGAAGGGCGCAGCCCCGGTCTTCTTCCCTTTTTGAATGAGCTTACGCGCCAGGGAAGCAAGTATCATCTGTGGTTCGTTTATCAGATCATGGCGCTTTACCTGCTGATGCCATTTCTTAAGAAAATTGTCGATGGCTCTACCCGGCGGGAACTGCAGATTTTTTATTTGTCGTCCTGCTCCAACCGACAGTTTTCCGGTTTATCAACATCGTGCAGAGGGCCGTGTATATCGCTCCTTTCCTGGCAGTGGTTGAAGGCTATGCGGGTTTTCTCCTAACAGGGTACTTATTGGGCACACGGCCGATGACGCGGCGGCGGCGCGCGGCCGTCTACGCAATCGGTTGCGTGGGACTGGCGGGAGGTATCATTGGAAATTTCCTGTTTTCCTCTCCGGAGAAAATCGTTATGTATTTCAGCGAGGGCTATTCCATCGTGCAGTACATGACCGCCGGGGCGCTGTTCCTCCTGTTAAAGGAAACAACGGACCACCTGCCCAAATGGCTGCTCCGCCTGGCTGGGTCCCTGTCGAAGCGGACCGTTGGCATATACTTGATTCACGTCTTGTTTCTGGATATATGCAGCGGAGTGATGCTCCGTTTGAGGCCGGCGCTTTCTCCGAGTTTACGGATTGTGTACAGTTTTCTTGTTGTCTCGACCGCCAGCGTATGCGCTGCTTATATACTCTCGAAGATTCCCCTGCTCAGGAGGCCTAGCCGTGCCAGGCTGAAAAAGAGGTGGTACAGCATAGGCTGTATCACCTCAAAAGCTGTAGCTTATTTTCGGAACTCGTCCACATGGAGGCACCGCATGGCGTTCAAAATGGCGATGAAAGCTACGCCCACGTCGGCGAACACCGCCTCCCACATGGTCGCCGCGCCGAAGGCTCCCAGCAGCAGCACCGCCCCTTTGACCCCCAGGGCGAACCAGATGTTCTGCTTCACGATCCGCAGGGTTTTTCGGGAGATGCGCATGGCCGTGGCGATTTTCGCCGGGTTGTCGTCCATCAGCACCACGTCGGCGGCCTCGATGGCGGCGTCGGAGCCCAGGGCGCCCATGGCGATGCCCACGTCCGCCCGGGTAAGGACCGGCGCGTCGTTGATGCCGTCCCCCACGAAGGCCAGGGCCGCGCTGGGGGATTTTTTCGCCAGCAGGGCTTCCACCCGCTCCACCTTGTCCGCCGGGAGAAGCTGGGCGTGGTACTCGTCAATTCCCAGGTCCCGGGCCACGGCCTTGGCGGCGGCTTCGGTGTCGCCGGTGAGCATGACGGTCCGTTTCACTCCCGCCGCTTTCAGGCCCTCTGCCAGGGTTTTCGCCTCGGGCTTGGGGAGGTCGGAGATTAGAATATGCCCGGCGTAGTTCCCCTCCACCGTCACGTGGACAATGGTCCCCGGGAGATCGCAGGGCTCCCATTGGACGCCCTCTTTTTCCATCAGGCGGCTGTTTCCGGCGGAGACGGCTTTGCCGTCCACCTTGGCCGTCACGCCATGGCCCGCGATTTCCTCCACGTCCGTCACCCGGCTGGGGTCCAGGTCCTTCCCGCAGGCCCTGCGGAGGGAGACGGAAATGGGATGGCTGGACCAGCTTTCCGCCAGGGCGGCGGCCTCCAGCAGGGCGTCCTCCGTGACGCCCCCGGCGGGGTGCAGGGCGGTGACGGTGAAGCTGCCCTGGGTCAGGGTGCCGGTTTTGTCGAAGACCACCGTCTCCGTCCGGGCCAGGGTCTCCAGATAGTTGCTGCCCTTGACCAGGATGCCGCACTTGCTGGCTCCGCCGATGCCGCCGAAGAAGCTCAGGGGCACGGAGATTACCAGGGCGCAGGGGCAGGAGATGACCAGGAAGATCAGCGCCCGGTGGAGCCAGCCGGTCCAGTTTGTTCCCGCCAGGAAAGCGGGCTGGGCGGAGGACGGAAGCAGAGTCAGGGCGATGGCGGGCAGAAGGAACAGCGCCAGGGCGGCAATCACCACGCAGGGGGTGTAGTACCGGGCGAAGCGGGTGATGAAATTCTCGCTGGCGGACTTCTTCTCCCCGGCGTTTTCCACCATGTCCAGGATTTTGGAGACGGTGGACTCCTCGCAGAGTTTTGTGACCTTTACCCGGAGGAGGCCGGACTGGTTCACGCAGCCGCTGATCACCGCGTCGCCTGCGGCCACATCCCGGGGCACGGACTCGCCGGTGAGGGCGGCGGTGTCCAGGGCGGAAGCGCCCTCGATAACCTCCCCGTCCAGGGGGACCCGCTCGCCGGGGCGGACCACCACAACGGCGCCCACCTCCACGTCCTCCGGGTCCACCTCCTCCAGGGAGCCGTCCTCCAGCTCCAGGTTGGCGGTGTCGGGGCGGATGTCCATGAGGGCGGCGATGGACTGGCGGGACCTGCCCACGGCGTAGTCCTGGAAGAGCTCGCCGGTCTGGTAAAAGAGCATGACGAAGACGGCCTCGGCGTATTCGCCGGTGGCGAAGGCTCCCACAGTGGCCAGGGCCATGAGGAAGTTCTCGTCGAAAACCTGGCCGTTCAGGATATTGCGGACGGCCTTCCAGAGCACGTCCCAGCCGATGACGGCGTAGGGAGCCAGATACAGAGCCCACTCAATCCAATTCGGGACGGCGGTGAGACTGGACGAAAGTTTTACGGCAATCAGCAGCGCCGCCGCCGCCAAAATCCGATACAGCATTTTCCGCTGTTTGCGGGTGAGGTTGTTCATGGGAAACGCCTCCTTAAAGACGCGGGTTTTCCGCTTGATTTTCTCGTTTGAGTCTGCTATACTGGAGGCAACATGGAGGGTGGCCATGCCGCCCGTGCTGTGCCGGTAGGCTCCCTGTGCTTCGTTAGGGCGGGGAGCTTACTTTTTTTGTGTTCAAAGGGGACCGCCGGAAGGCTCCGGCTTTTGCAGCACCGCCAGACCCACGGGGAGACGCCCGGGGATTACCTCCACCGCCGCCCGGCCAAGAACTAGGCGCTCTAAAAAGGTCCGGTAGGTCTCGGGGGTGAAGGCGTGCTCATAGTGAAAGCCCGCGCCCTGATAAATCCGGATCATGGTTCCGCAGGCCGCCCCCGTTTTTCCCTGGAGGTACGTGGGCAGGATGAGCCGCCCGCCCGGGGCGGTTACCCGCCAGAGCTCCCGGACCGCCAGTTCCGGCGACGGGAGCAGATGGAGCACATTGGCGGCAATCACCGCGTCAAAGCCGCCGTCCGGGCCGCGGCGGCGGCGTTGGCCCGCCGGTTGGTCCACTGGGTAAGATCATAGAGCCGGGCCCACCGGTCCCAAAAGGCCGTCAAAGGTTGATGACGCAGTCGGGCTCTACTTTTTTGCAGACCGCCACGATTTCCTTCATGATGTCGTCAAACCGGGCGTCGTCCGCGTCCACGGTCATTTTCTGGGCCATGAAGCTGACGGTGGCGTCGTGAACGCCGTCAATTTTTTTGATGGCCTCTTCCATTTTCGCGGCGCAGTTGGCGCAGTCCAGATCGGTGAGCTTGAAACGCTTTTTCATGATGATCTTCCTCCTGATATGTTCATATGTTGCTGCATAGGGAAAACGGAATTATTCGCGGACATGCTCCAGCCCCTGGTCGATGATGGTCTTGACGTGGTCGTCCGCCAGGGAGTAGAACACGGTCTTGCCCTCCCGGCGGGACTTCACCAGCCGGACGTTTTTCAGGGCCCGGAGCTGGTGGGAGACAGCCGACTGGGTGAGCCCCAGCAGCGCCGCGATGTCGCAGACGCACATCTCCGCCTCGAAGAGCACGTACAGGATGCGGACCCGGGTGGAGTCCCCGAAGATGCGGAACAGCTCCGTCAGGTCGTAGAGGGTGTCCTCCCCCGGCAGCTCCCGCCGGACCTTTTCCACCACGTCCTCGTGGGCGTGGATGAAATCACAGCACTCCACATTGTAGCGGTCCTCCATGAGTCCGCCTCCTTTCAAATGAACAATTGAACGAGTGTTCATATGTTCATTATACGCGGCGACCTGCGTTTGTCAACCCCTTTTTTCAAAAAAGTTGAAATGGGGACGGCGCTGTGGTATACTGACGCTGTTTTTCACCACTTGATCGGGAGGCTTTTTTATGGAGAATTTGGAAACGCTCCGGCTGGAGGCGCTGAAGCTGGGGGCCAACGCCTTTACGGACCACAATTTCATCCGGCTGGAATCCGCGGAGCCGGACTGCGTGGTCTACCGCCTGGACATCCGGCCGGAGAGCCGGAATCCCTGGGGCATGGTTCACGGCGGGGCGCTGTACACCCTGGCGGACGACGCCGCCGGCGGGGCGGCCCACAGCGACGGGCGGCACTACGTCACCCAGCACGGGGACCTGCACTTTTTGGACAACCGGGCCCACGGGACCATCCGGGCCGCAGGGCGGGTCCGGCGCCGGGGGCGGTCCACGGTGCTGGTGGACGTGGAGATTACCGACGAGGGCGGGGCTTTGCTGGCTACAGGGGCCTTCAGCTATTTCTGCGTGGACCGGAAGCGCATGGCGGAGCGGGCTCAGGAGACATGAGGAAAGAGCGTCCCGGTTGGGACGCTCTTTTGGTTCCTTCCCGTTAATCTAGTTTTCCCTCCAGGCCCCGCCAGAACTCTACCAGCTTGCTTTTCAGCACATAGCCCTGGTCCTCCTCGGTGATGAGGCCCACCTGGGCGGGGGACAGACCGGCGGCCAGGGCCGCCTCCGGCACGTCCGCCGACGCGGCGGCGCACAGGGGCGGGAACACTACGCACCACCAGTTCTGCCCCTCCCCCGCGCCGATGACGGCCCGGAGGGCCAGGTACTTCCCGGCGGGGAGGGCGAAGCCCTCGTATTCCCGGGTGGGGAACACCGTGTCCTCCAGTTCGATGGCGACGCTGTAGTCATAGCCGTTGGCCTGGATTTCCTCGGCGGCGATGCGCTCCAGCTCCAGCACCCGGCCCCGGAGGAGGGCCTCCGCCTCCCGGCGGTCTGCGGCGCCGGCCAGCAGGGGCTCCGCGTAGGCGAGGATCCGGTCCCGGACCTTCAATTTCAGAGCCTGATCCTCCTCGGAATCGGAGTTTGCCAGCACGTGGAGGCGGACCACCTTGTCGGATAATTCCTGCCCCGTTTGCAGGGCCATGGCCCCGGAGGCCAGAAACGCCGCCAGAAACAGCAGCAGTATGATCTCTACCAGTCTCAGCCTTCCGGCCTGTTCGGTTTTCATATGTCGTCCATTCCCTTCCCGGCCCGCTTGCGGGCCTTTGAGGGAAGCATGGACGGCTTTGAAGAATTTTATTCCGGGCCCAGGAAATTTTTTCTTGCCCAGGCTTCCAGCGCCTCGTTTTCCGGCGGCTCCTCCGGGGCCGTTTCGCCGTGGGTGGTGGACAGGTCCGAGGTGTCGATGGGGGCGCTCTCCTCAAACAGGTCGTAGTAATCCTCGTTCTGGAGGGTGGGGCGGCGCTTCCGGGCGATGGCGGTGATGGTGGGGTAGAGGACGATGGCGATGAGGCCGCCGGAAAAGCCGTTGTTATAGAGATTCAGCCCCGCCACGGGCCCGCCGGTCTGGAGGACCAGGGAGGCGTGGATAAACCCCGCCAGCACGCCGTAGGGCCAGCCGAAGTGGCCGGAGATCGGGGCCAGGGTGGTGCCGAAGAGGCCCGCCAATTGCAGGGAGGGATAGTCCGGCGTATGGTGCATGCCGTAGGCCCCGATGAAGACCCCCAGCATGACGGGGAGGATGTTCCGGGCGTGCTTGCCGAAGGCGGAGAAGCCCATGATGGTGAAAATGCCGCCGATGGTGGGGCCGTTGAGGTCGCCCCCCACCAGGAGGACGTAGGCCATGCCCAGAAAGCCGTTGACGCCGATGTTCACCATGACGGGGCCGTAGCCGAACATGCGGAGGTAGTCGCTGGGAGCCCGGCCGGTGGTGGAGAGCAGGCGGCGGTAGCCCGCCCAGACGCTCCAGGCGGGAACCCCCGTGGCAAAGAAGCCCAGGAGAATCAGAACGGAGCACAGCAGGCTCAGCACGGCGATGAAGCCGGTGTTGTAGCCCTCGGCCCAGTAGAGGACGGAGTCCGGGCTGTCGCCGAAGGCGGTGAGGATCGGGACGACCATCATGGCGAAAAGGCCGCAGGCAAAGCCCATGTTGTAGAGGTTCATGCCGTTTTGGACCTTGTAGGTATAGGCGGAAAGGGAGGGCAGGATGAAGCCGATCAGAACTCCCGTCACCAGCCCCAGGGGGAGGCTGGCGTGGATGCTGCCCAGGGACATGTAGCTGACCAGCGGAGCCAGGGAGGTGGCAAGCAGGGCCACGGAGGCGTGCCGGGAGAAGGGGTCCCGCTGGTATTTGGCGTACAGCCAGGTGCCCAGGATGATGGGCCAGATGTTGACGAAGTTCTTGCCGAAGAGGGAGAAGCCCGCCATCAGGCCCATTTCCACAATGGTGAAGCCGTTGAAGGGGTCCCCGGAGAATTTGATGATGCAGATGGAGATGACCGTCACCAGTCCGGCGTTCACCAGGGCCGCGCCGGGGCCGCCGATGGACACGTAGTCCGTGATGAGCAGGTCCTGCATGGTGACGATGTGGTACAGCCCCTTCAGAATGTCCAGAGGGGCCTCCAGGGTCAAGCCCAGAAGCATCAGGCCGATGGAGAACACCAGCGTGGCTGGGAATAGGTTTTTATAACGGTCCTGCAAGGCGGTCCCTCCCCAATTTAATTTAAAAGAATTTAGATAACCATTATACTGGAAAAAAACGGTGGGCGCAAGAGCGCTTTTGTGAAGCCTTTTTTTAAAAAGGCGCTGCTGTGTTACAGCTTTGGCGGTTTGGCGGTTTCTGCAAAAGTATGTTGCCGTAGCAGTCATGATATGCTATGATATCAATGGCAAATTTTGAATTTTGAAGGTGCGTTGAAATGAGCTTTTCTGATATGGTGGTAGGAGAAAACGGGTTATTGGTAGAATTACGCTGCCATAATTCTTTCAACGAGACAATTTATACAGATATTACCGAGTATCTTGGTGCGCAGCTGCCCGACTGGAAATCGACGGGCTTTATACCCGTTGCGGATGCGGTGCCGCTCTTCAGCTTAATTGACGAGCTGTCTGGCGGAAGTCAATTTTGGAGTGAGGAAGTGGAACTGCGGGTGGAGGATGCCGTACTTGAAATACAGGAAATGGTGAGTTCATTAGAAGAATAAACCACGTTTTATACGGGAGGGACACATGGCAAAGCGGCCGGCCTTTTTTGTTCATCAAGGAAAAGTTGTGAGTGAACTGTATTCGTTTGAATGGTATCCTGGCTTTGCGGTATCTCAAAAGCAAAAATCGGTAAAGAGCCTGCACAATGCGATTATACGAGCAGATGCAAACGCCAGGACGCTGGAAATCAGCACCAAGAGCTTGGAACCTATTGGGGTGAAATTAAGCGCGTTCCATCTCAAAATCCATAACCATACCCTTGAAAATGTTTTTCAAAGCGCAAAGGTTTTTGAGAATGGAGGGCCTTATCCTGATTTGCTTGCTATGCCGCCGAGAGAAGCCAAACGGGATGCGAGACTGCGCAATTCCGGAAGCCTAATAGCGTTTCGTTACCAGAATGAAGATTTTCCTCTGATTCCTCAAACGGTATTCTATGATTTCATCTATATTGCCGCGATAAAAGAAGCGTGTGCAATCGATGAAATCCTTGCAATTTCAGGTTATAATTATTTTACCGATATTGAATTTAATCCTGCAAAAAGCATCAATACCCAGGCGAGAGCTGCCGCAATGCTTAAGTTGATGGTAGACGAATATGGGGATTTGCCGTCTTTTGGTAAAGAGGATTTTATTCAATATCACATGGAGCATGTTTCTTACGGACGAAGTTCCGTTTATGGAGCGGCACAAGCCTGAACAGGGAGCTTGTGAATGCTGCCGGAGGCTTTGTATAGTCAACGCGGTTGAAAAGGAGTAAACACTCCTTTTCAACCGGCGGACCTGTGGTCCGCCGGGGCGCAAGGCGCCTATGCGTTTCCTATGAAGCTCACCACAGAAGGCCGCATTCGCGGCCCACAGCGCGGTATACCCGCGCTGTGTTGAAAAGAATCCATTGGATTCTTTTCAACTGTGGTAACTATAAAATTTGCGTAAACCGCCTGCTGCGCGGCAAATAACGGGACCGGCCCCCGCGGGGGCCGGTCCCGTTTGGTCAGTGGTTTCGAATCGTGAACGCCTCGGAGGGCAGGGTATCCGACAAGGACATGAGGGCGCGGTTGAAACCGCCGCTGTAGTCAAAGCGGACGTCGGAGAGCGCGGTCCCGCTGAGGCGGTCCGGCATGGAGAAGGTGAAACGGCTTCCCTTCCCCTGGCGGGACTCCGCCGTCATGATGCCGCCGTGGCCCTTGGCAATCCCCTGGCACAGGGCCAGGCCCAGGCCCAGGCCCTGCGGAGGCGGGGCAGGGCGCTCCGCCTGGTGGTAGCTGTCGAAGAGGGTCTCCAGCCGCTCCGGGTCGATGCCGGGGCCGGTGTCCTCCACGGAGAGAAAGACCCGCCCCGCGGCCAGCCGCAGCTCCACGGTGATGAGGCCGCCGGAGGGGGTGAATTTGAAGGCGTTGGACAGCAGCTGATAGAGGAGCTGCTCCAGCGCGTCGGGGCAGAAGGCGCAGAGGTGGCGGTCCGCAGCGCAGATCAGGCGGGTTTCCAGGCCCCGGAAGGGGGCCAGGGAGGCGGCCTTGGCAAAGATATCCGTCACGAACTCCACGACGTCCCGGTCCCGCAGGGGCAGAGGCTCCCCGTTGAGATATTGGGTGGCGGCGAGGTCGTTCACCAGGCGGATCAGGCGGTAATAGCTCTGGTCCACCAGGGCGGCCTTGGCGTCCAGCTCCGGGTCCTGCTCCCGGGCGGAGGACGGGGCCAGCCGCGCGGCGGCGAAATACAGATTGCTCAGGGCCCCCCGCATCTGCGCGGCGGCCTGAGGCAGCAGTGAGAGGTCCGAATCCATGGGGCGGTCTCCTTTCCGCGAAACTCCCGGAGAGGCGGTTACCCCCCTGGAAGCGTCTGGGTTAGCATGTGCGGGGAGAGACGGTCTAAGCCCAGGAAAAGACTGCCTTTCCCGGAAACATCATAGCAAAAGACCGGGGAAAACACAAGGAATTTATCGAATTTTGTCGAATGTTGTCGAAACAGCCGGGAGAATCGGAAAAAAAGCGCCGCCCGGACGGGCGGCGCTGGCAGTTTTTTATTCTTCTGCGTCGGAAACGGCGGGCTTTTTCCGGCGGCCGCCCCGGCGGGGGCGGGTCACCTTCACCGCCTTTTCCGGCTCCGGTTCCGGGGCCTGGAAGATGCGCTTGAGGTGGTTGTACAGGGCGCAGCCCTGGGCGGAGCCGTACTCCTTCACCAGGGCGTTGCACAGCTCCTGGCGGTCCGCCGAGCGGAGGACGAAGGGCAGGTGGAGGCAGCTCTCGATGGAGGGGCGGAGGGCCACCTCCTGGAACGCGTTGGCGTACCGGGCCTGGAGAGCGTCGATGGAGGCGGCGTAGCCCTTGTCCTGGCTGATGACGTAGGCGTAGTCCGCTTCCCGCTTGCCCACCAGGACGCCCAGCTCGGTGATGATCTGGAAGTCAATGGAGTTCTTGCCGCCCCGGACGCTCTCGATATACTGCACGTCCGCCGCCGTCCCGGCGCAGAGCTTCTGGAGCTTGCTGAGGGCCAGGCCCTTTTCCTTCTGGTAGAAGATCAGGACGGTGTCCTGGTCCGAGAGCATGTCGACGCCGGTGAGGCCGGTGCCGATGTTGTTGTCGCCGTCCACAAGAAAAATTGTTTTCATGAATCGTTTCCTTTGTATAATATTCGCGCCAAAACCGGTGCGTGAGGTTACAAGGGGCAAGTATAGCAGGTTTCCGGCGGAAAGGCAAGGGGGAAATGGCGTGGGGGATTAGGCCTTGTTTGAAAAATTGCAAAACGCCCAAAACGGCGGATCTTTTTCCGCCGCTCTGCGTTAAATTTTCTTGCCGGGCGTCAGCCCGCCCGCGAAAATTTGCCTTGATTGGCGAAAAAATCTCTCACCGTTGGGCATTCCGCCAATTTTCAAACAAGGCCTAGGGAAGCACTGATGAAATCAACGTGTGCAGATTTGCGC
>CAJTVF010000035.1 GCA_910579435.1 uncultured Oscillibacter sp. | reverse complement strand
GTCAGACAGCTTTGTTAGATTACCACGTCTCCTACGCTTTGTCAAGCGGTTTTTTCAATTTTTTTCTCTTTTTGTAAAATGCCGGAGAACGGGCCGAAATTTGGTCGGACCTCTGGGTAATTTTTAAAATCCTCCTGTGCAAAACCGCCCGCCTGTGCTATACTGTCCCTATGGTTTCCCGTCCTCGCGTAAATATGTAAAGGCGGGGCCCGGACTTTTTCATTCTCTATATATAGGAACCACTGATGAAATCCCCGCACACAGCTTCACGCCATAAATTCCCGCTGGACTGCGTTAGAAAATCTTGAAATCCGTCAGGATTTCTGCGGTTTTCTTCCTTGCCAGCAGAAATTTCTGGCGCAAACCTGCACACGTTGATTTAATCAGCGCTTCCTATAGAATCTTTTTTGATAAAGGAGCTGATCGCCTTGCTGATCCGCCGCATGACCGCCACCTTCGGCCGCCTCCGGGAGCAGACCCTGGAGCTTCAGGACGGCCTGAACATCCTCCAGGCCCCCAACGAAACGGGGAAGTCCACCTGGTGCGCCTTCCTTCTCTCCATGCTCTACGGCGTCAATACCAAGGAGCGGGACCGGGCCGGCGTCCTGGCGGACAAAAACCGCTACGCCCCCTGGGACGGAGCGCCCATGTCCGGCCGCCTGGACTGCCGGGCGGGGAAGGACGCGCTGACCCTCTTCCGCACCACCCGCCGCCAGACGGCCCCCATGGGGGATTTCCAGGCCCTTTATACCGGCACCGCCGACCCGGTCCCCGGCCTCACCGGGGCCAACTGCGGGGAGACCCTTCTGGGCGTCAGCCGGGAGGTGTACGCCCGCAGCGCCTTCATCCGCCAGGGCGGCGTGGCCGTCACCCAGGACCCGGGGCTGGAGCGGCGCATCGCCGCCCTGGTCACCTCCGGCGAGGAGGATACCTCTTATACGGAGGCCGTGGAGGCCCTGAAAAAGCAGCTCAACCGCCGCCGCCACAACAAAACCGGCCAGCTTCCCGCCCTGGAGGCGGAGCTCCAGGAGACGGAGGCCCAGCTCGCCTCCCAGGCGGAGCTGACCCGCCAGCGGGAGAACCTGCTGGCCCGCTCGGCGGAGCTGGAGGCCCGGGAATCCTCTTTAAAGGAGGAGCTGGCGGCCCTGGACCGCTGGGAGGCGCACCGGAAGCGGCAGGACCTGCAAAGGGTGGAGGACGCCGCCCTCCAGGCGGAGGAGAAGGCCGCCGCCCTCCGCCGCCGCCTGGAGGAGGAGCGGGTCCCCGAAAACGACGTGACGGTCCGCCTCCGGGGGGCCATCGTGAACCTGAACACCGTCCGCAAAAGCGCCGAGAAGGCCCAGGAGGCCTATGACGCCTCCAAGTCCGCCCTGGCCCAGGCGGAGGAAAAGCTCTCCGCCAGCCCCTTCGCCGGGCAGACGGCGGAGGAGGCCCGGCAGAGTGCCCAGACGCTTCCTCCCACTTCCTTAAAGGCGTGGAACTGGCTTATGCTGGTTCTTGCGGCCGGTCTGCTCGCCGCCGCAGGCTGGGGCTATTATTCCGGCATGGACGGAACGGGCCCCCTCCAAGGGGTGACCTATCTCCCCCTGGCCCCGCTGCTCCTCGGCGCGGCGGCGCTGGTCCTCGTGTTCCTGAACTGGCGCAAAGTTAAAAAGGGGCGAACCAGCCTCACGGTGCGCTATGGAACCGTCGCTCCAGCGGAAATCCAGGCTCTGGCAGACGCTTACATTCAATTGCTCTCGGACCGGGACGCCGCCAAGGCGGAGGCCTCCGCCAAGTCCGCCGCCGCCCAGGGCCTTTGGCAGTCCGTGGACGTGAACGCCGACGGCATCCTGGAAGAAGTCCGCAGCTTCGCCCCCGCCGCCTACGACATCCCCAGCGCCGACGCGGCCCTCCGGGCCAGCGCCCTGCTCCGCAAGGAGCTGGCGGAGGCGGAAAAGGCCGCCCATGAGGCCCGCCTCCGGGTGGAATTCCAGACCGGACAGGCCCCCCAGCCGGAGGACCCGGACGCCCCGCCCCTTCTCCCGCCGGAGCGGAACCGGGAGGCCGTCACAGAGGACCTGGAGGCCGTCCGGGGGGGCCTGTTCGCCCTCCGTTCCAGCCTGGACCGCATCGCCGGGCGGCTCCACGCTGCCGGGGACCCCCTGGCTCTTCAGGCCGCCGCCGAGCGCCTCACCGACGAGATCGCCCTTTTAGAGGGGGAATACGCCGCCATCGAGCTGGCCATGTCCACCCTGGCCCACGCCAATACCCAGCTTCAGGGCCGCTTCTCCCCCGCCCTGGGGAAGCGCGCCGCCGAGATTTTCAACGGCCTCACCGGCGGAGCCTACGGCGGCGTGATTCTGGACAAGACCCTCCGGGTCTCGGCGGAGCCCGCAGGCACCGGCGTGCCCCGGGACGTGGGCTGCCTCTCCGCCGGGGCGGCGGACCAGCTCTATCTTGCCGTGCGCCTGGCCGTCTGCGATCTGGTCCTGCCTTCCGAACACGCCGTCCCCATCGTCCTGGACGACGCCCTGGCCAGCTTTGACGACGCCCGCTGCGCCGCCGCCCTGGACTTCCTGCGGAAGGAGGCGGAGACGCGCCAGATCCTGCTCTTCACCTGCCACAGCCGGGAGGCGGCCCATTTCCGGGAGGACCCCGCCGTCTCCATCCAGGTCTTGACGGCCCCGGGAGGAAAGGTATAGAATACCCTCGTCTACTATTTTCATGAAAGAGGAGATGGTTCACCATGAGCGAATGCACCCATGACTGCTCCACCTGCGGCGAGTCCTGCGCGGACCGCCAGGAGCCTCAGTCCCTTCTGAAAGAGCTGAACCCCCATGCCCGGGTGGGCAAGGTCTTCGGCGTCGTCTCCGGCAAGGGCGGCGTCGGCAAATCCATGGTCACCAGCCAGCTGGCGGTGACCATGCGCCGCCGGGGCCACGCCGCCGGCATCCTGGACGCGGACGTCACCGGCCCCTCCATTCCCAAGGCCTTCGGCGTCCACGGCCAGGCCGTGGGCGGCGAGGACGGCATCTATCCCATGGAGTCCCGCACCGGCATCCAGATGATGAGCACGAACCTGCTCCTGCCCAACGAGACGGACCCGGTCATTTGGCGGGGCCCGGTCATCTCCGGCGTGGTCCAGCAGTTCTGGACGGACGTTCTCTGGAACTGCGACTATCTCTTTGTCGACATGCCTCCGGGCACCGGGGACGTGTCCCTCTCCGTCTTCCAGTCCATCCCCCTGGACGGCATCGTGGTGGTGGCCTCTCCCCAGGAGCTGGTGGGCATGGTGGTGGAAAAGGCCGTGAAGATGGCGGAGATGATGGAGGTCCCCATTCTGGGCCTTATCGAGAACATGAGCTATGTCCTCTGCCCCGACTGCGGAAAGAAGCTCCGCCTCTTCGGCGAGGGCAAAACCGCTGAGGCGGCGAAGCGCCGCAACCTGCCCCTGCTTGCCGAAATGCCCATCGATCCGGCCCTGGCGGCCCTGGCGGACGCGGGGCGCATCGAGGACTTCCAGGGCGGCTGGCTGGACGCCGCCGCGGACCTGCTGGAAAAACCGTAACCATACGCCGTGTTCCCCCGCCGGAAGCCCTCCGGCGGGCGGAGCGCGGCGTTTTCCCGTTTCCTGCCAAAAATATGTACTGACCGGACAAGGCCCAGCGCCCTGATTTTGTCGGGAACGGCAATTGCAAAAACCGCCGGGATTCGACATAATAAAGGGCAGAAATATGATATCAGGAGGAAATCACCATGCAGGAGCTGAAAAACCGCATCGTCCAGGAGGGCAAGGTCCTTCCCGGGAACATCATCAAGGTAGACGGATTTTTGAACCACCGCATCGACACGGAGCTGATGGAGCACATTGCCGAGGAGTTCGGCCGCCGCTTCGACATGGACGGCGTGGACGTGATCCTCACCGCCGAGGCCAGCGGCATCGCCCTGTCCGCCGTGGTGGCCCGCCATTTCGGCAAGCCCATGATCTTCGCCAAAAAGGCCAAGAGCGACAACATCGAGGGCGGCCTGTATCAAAGCGACATTTTCTCTTATACTTACAAAAAGAAAGTCACCCTCCTGGTCAGCAAGGAGTGGCTCCGCGCCGGGGACCGGGTGCTGGTGGTGGACGATTTCATGGCCAACGGCGAGGCCATGCGGGGTCTGTGCGACATTGTGGAAAAGGCCGGGGCCACGCTGGTGGGCATCGGCTGCGCCGTGGAAAAGGGCTTCCAGGGCGGCGGCGACCGCCTCCGGGAGGCGGGGGTAAACCTCCACTCCCTGGCCGTCATCGAGTCCGCCGAGCCGGGCAGCATCGTCTTCCGGGAGGAATAATTCCGCCGCCCCCGAAACCTCCCCGCCCCTTTTCCCGTCTTTACGGATAGACTGATTTTGAAAAGGAGGCTTTCCCATGAAACGAATTTTGTTCCCGCTGTGCCTCGCGGCCCTGCTGCTTCTCTCCGCCTGCCGGGAGGCGGAGGCGGGCGACGCCAAGCCCGTGATCTACCTCTACCCGGAGGAGGAGACGGAAGTCACCGTCCGCCTGGACTATGACGGAACGCTCACCTGCACCTATCCCGCCTATCAAGACGGCTGGACCGTAACCGCCGCCCCGGACGGCACGCTGACGGACGAATCCGGCCAGGCCTACAGCTACCTCTACTGGGAGGGCGTGACCCGGACGGAGTACGACTTCTCCCGGGGCTTCTGCGTCCCCGGCGAAGAAACCGCCCCCTTTCTGGAGGACGCCCTGGCCCGCCTGGGCCTCACCCGCCGGGAGGCCAACGAATTCATCGTCTACTGGCTTCCCCGGATGGAGCCCAATCCCTATAACCTGATTTCTTTCCAGTCCGCCGCCTACACGGACCACGCCCGCCTCACCGTCACCCCGGAGCCGGACAGCCTCCTGCGGGTCTTTATGGCCTGGATGCCTCTGGAGGCCCCGGCGGATCTCCCCGCCCAGGAGCTTCCCCCCTTTAAGCGCACCGACTTCACCGTGGTGGAGTGGGGCGGGGCGGAGCTGTCCGCCGAAAACCGAAAATAAGGAAGTGTCTCTATGTCCCATCAAACCGTCATCGTCCTGGACTTCGGCGGACAGTACAACCAGCTTATCGCCCGCCGGGTCCGGGAGCAGGGGGTCTACTGCGAGGTCAAGCCCTGCGCCACCCCCATCGCGGACTTAAAAGCCCTGGACCCCATCGGCATCCTCTTCACCGGGGGCCCCGGCAGCGTCTACGACCCCGCCGCTCCCCAGGCGGACCCGGAGCTCTTCCGCCTGGGCGTGCCCATCCTGGGCATCTGCTACGGCTGCCAGCTCCTGGCCCACAACCTGGGCGGGCGGGTCGCCCCCGCCCAGGACGATTCCGCCCGGGAGTACGGCAAGACCGAAACCGCCTTTGACACGGGCTGCAAGCTCTTCCGGGGCCTCCCCGCCGAAAGCGTCACCTGGATGAGCCACGGCGACTATATGGAGAAGGTCCCGGAGGGCTTCCGCCTGACGGCCCGCAGCGCCGCCTGTCCCAACGTGGCCATCGCGGACGAGGCCCGGGGCTTCTACGGCGTGCAGTTCCATCCGGAGGTGAACCACACGGAACAGGGCGCCGCCATGCTCCGGAACTTCCTCTATGAAATCTGCGGAGCCTCCGGCGACTGGACCATGGGGGACTACAAGGCCGCCGCCATCCGCCGCCTCCGGGAGAAGATCGGGGACGGGCGGGTCCTCCTGGCTCTCAGCGGCGGGGTGGACAGCTCCGTGGCCGCCGCTTTGCTTGCCGAGGCCGTGGGGCGGCAGCTGGCCTGCGTCTTTGTGGACCACGGCCTCATGCGCCTGAACGAGGGAGACGAGGTAGAGGCCGCCTTTTCCAAATGGGACATTCAATTCATCCGGGCCAACGCGGAGGCCCGCTTCCTGGAGAAGCTCTCCGGCGTCACGGAGCCGGAGGCCAAGCGGAAGGTCATCGGCGAGGAGTTCATCCGGGTCTTTGAGGCGGAGGCCAAGAAGATCGGAACCGTGGACTACCTGGCCCAGGGGACCATCTACCCCGACGTAATCGAGTCCGGGGCGGGGGACGCCGCCGTCATCAAAAGCCACCACAACGTGGGGGGCCTTCCGGACTATGTGGATTTCAAGGAGATCGTCGAACCCCTGCGGATGCTCTTTAAGGACGAGGTGCGGGCCCTGGGCCGGGAGCTGGGCCTGCCGGAGTATCTGGTGAGCCGCCAGCCCTTCCCGGGCCCGGGCCTGGCCATCCGCTGCATCGGCGAGGTGACGAGGGAAAAGCTGGACATGCTCCGCCGGGCGGACTTCATCTTCCGGGAGGAGATCGCCCGGGCGGGCCTGGCGGGAACCATGGACCAGTACTTCGCCGTGCTGACGAACCTCCGCAGCGTGGGCGTCATGGGGGACGGCCGAACCTATGACTACGCCCTGGCCCTGCGGAGCGTCACCACCAGCGACTTCATGACGGCGGACTGGACCCGGATTCCCTACGAGGTCCTGGACCGGGTCAGCGTCCGGGTGGTAAACGAGGTGCCCCATATCAACCGGGTGCTGTACGATGTCACCAGCAAGCCACCGGCGACGATTGAATACGAATAGACAGCCTTTTCCAACAAGCCATAAAAAAGTGCTAATTGTGCATTTATTCGACAAGAAAAGCCCCGGTTTGTGTGTTATAAAATGCACATAGCCGGGGCTCTCTTTCGTTGGAGTAACAAAAAGGTAACAGGAATGGAAGGAGGGCAGGCAACGCGGGGAGACCATCTACAGAGTGGCGTCACGATATTTTTTCATCGGAGGTATCACTATGGCAATATTCTTCAGCACGGTTTTATTTTTCGGCGTCATCGTGGCCGCAGCGGCCGGGATCATCCTGGCCGTCCAGAAAGTCAAACACCGGGAGACAAAGGCCGGCCGCGTGTGCATCGCCGCGGCGGTCGTGACGGTCGTGTGCTTCGTCGGCTTCGGCCTCACGTATGAGCCCAGCGAAAAGCCGGAGGACCCGCCCCCGACGGCCAGCAGCACCGAGCCGGAGGGCCTCGGACAGGCCCAGGGGGACACGCAGGAGCCCACAGAGCCGCCCCCGGCCACAGCCCCACCCGTTACCACCACAGAGCCGGGGGACACGCCACAGGGCACCACAGAGCCCCCGGCGGCATCCACCCCGGAGACCACCGAGCCGCCGGCCGCCCCGGATCAGAGCGCGGGCCAGACCGAACCCCCGGCAGAAACCGGCACCCCGGAGGAGGTCGACCCCATCGAACAGGCCCAGCAGGACATTGAGGAGGCCACACGGGCCCTCTTTGCAGAGTGGTACAAGAACACGACCGTCGACAGCGTAACCGTCAACGAACACCTGGGCACCGAGAAGGAGGGCGACTTCGTCCTGTTGGTGTACGCCACCTGGGACGTCAAAAACTCGGTCAAGATGACGAACAAAATGCTGGCCACGTATAGCGAGGATTTCGCCGCCCGCGTCGGCCAGGAGTTGGAGAACGTGCAGGACCTTTCCGTGTTTTGGACCGTCCCGTATTACTCCGAAACCGACATATCCGTCAAATATTCGTATGAGCGCGCCGGCGCAGGCATGTATGAGACCGGCCACATGATCCTGGTCGAGTGACCAACCGCAGGGCCGCCCCCATTTCCGGGGGCGGCCCTTTTTTCGTTTAGAAGTCCGGCTCCGGCGTCGGCGGATCGTCATAGACGGGCGGAGAGGCCGCGCCCGCCTCCCGGTCGTGCTGGGCTTTCAGATCGCCCAGGGTGGAGGCCAGGGCCTGGCCCCGGTCGGGGTACAAATGGGAGTAGGTGCCCAGGGTCGTCGACACCTTTTCGTGGCCCAGGCGGTCGGCAATGAGGAGCGGGTCGGCTCCGCTGTCCACCAACATCGAGGCGTGGGAATGGCGAATATCATGCACCCGGATCACCTTCACCCCCGTCCGTTTGCAGCAGCGTTTGAGCTGCTCGTTTACCCAGTGTTTTGTGAAGGGGAAAAGGCGCTCCTCCGGGTCGTATTCATACAGCCGGCCGGCATAGTCCTGGAGCATGTCCATCAGGAACGCCGGGCAGGGAATGAACCGCCGGCTTTTCGGCGTTTTCGGCTCCTGGATCAAATCCTCCTGGCCAAGCCGGGTATAACTCCGCCGGATATGGACCCCGGAGCGTTTGAAATCCACGTCGTTCAGAGTGAGGGCCAGCAGCTCCCCCTCCCGCATCCCGGTCCAGAAAAGCAGGTTGAACGCCATGGAGGCCGTCGGGTCGCCGTCCATCCCGGCGATAAACCGCTCGAATTCGTCCAGGGTCCAGAAATCCATATCATCCGCATTGCGCTTCCCCATAGAACCGGCGGCCACGGCCGGGTTTTGGGGCAGGCCGTAATATTTCACGGCGAAATTGAACACGGCCACCATTTGGCCGTTGATCGTTTTCAAGTAGGTCGGAGCATACCCCCGGCTCATCATTTCCGCCTGCCATTTTCGGATTTTCGTGGGCGTTATGTCAGTGACGTTTTGATCCCGGAAATAGGGCAAGATTTTCTTCTCAAACGCCCAGACCTTCGAATCGTAGGTAGTGGGCCGCAGCCGTGGCTTCACGTCGGCCATGTAGAGGTCCACCAGGGCCCCAAAAGTCATATCGAGGCTCCCGCCCTCCTTTGCCAGCGTGTCGCGCTCATATTCCAGGGCGTCGGCCCGCCGGGCAAAGCCGGATTTTTTGACTTGCTTTCGTTTCCCGGTCCAGTCAGTGACCCGGAAAATACAATACCATTTCCCCGTCTTGGGGTTTTTGTAGACGGACACAGAGACACCCCCATTTTTTCGCCGTCACGGTCATGTCACGCTGTCACGCGTGACAAACGTGACACATTTTCCTCATTCCGTTGTCAATTTCGGCCTATTTTGATAATAGCTATAATTTTTCAGATGACATTACATCAAGAACACCACGAAAAAGGACGCACGGTCCGTGTGATTTCGTGACGTGATTTTTTTTCGTTTACAATTTGTTCACGGCTGTTAATAAAAAAGACACGAATGGTGGAAATGAGATAATCAGAGCGAAAGCGGCGAATATTAGAAAGTTTTCCACAAATACCGAACAATCCCCGCAAGTTTTAGAAGTACGTCACGCGTGACAAACGTGACAATAACGCCCTAACAGTACAGTACAGTACCTTATATATTAGTAGTACTACTATGCGCGCGCACGCGCGCGCGAGGCCCCCGGCCGCAGCCCCGGCCGGTTTGGGGATCAGAGGGTCATTCCGTGGTATTGTGTACCCATAGAGGAAATACACAATACCACGGATTTTTCATGTTGTCTCTTGACAACATGAAAAAATGACCTTTCGCCGCCGGGCGCCGGGGACCGGCGAATCAGTCCCACCGCCATGGTATGCCCAACCGCCGACATTCCCGTTTCAAGCGTTCTTCTCAAGAATGACAGCGGCATCGGGGGCGACCTTGGCGTCATCCAAGGATTTGATCGCCTGGAGGCACCGCAGAGCGGAGGCCAGGGCTTCCCCGGACAAGCCCTCCAGCGTTTGGAGCGCCTCCAGGTATGCCGGATCAGGCGGGGCCGCAGGCTCGGCGGGCAATGGGGGGATGACGGCGCGGTTGTCAGTATGTCCGAGGAGGTAGTCGACCGACACGCCGAAAAAGTCGGCCAGCAGACACAACCGGGCATTATCGGGTTGTTTCCCCTTCACTTCGTACCCGGCGACCGTTGAGCGGCCCAGGCTGAGGCGGTCAGCAAGTTCCTTTTGCGTGATCCCCCGCTCGACGCGGAGGTCGTGCAGACGTTGAGAAAACACAGTTTTCACCCCTTTCGTTGTTCCCCATTGTATCTCCGAATGTTCCTAAAATAAACATCAACCTGTGCAAAGTTCCGAAAAGAAACAAAATTTTAAAAAGGGGCTTGACTTTGTTCCCCATCGGAGATATTATAGACGTGTTCCCAAAGGGAACAGGAAGGAGGCGCACAAATGCGGAATAGGCTCAGAGAAATCCGCCTCGCGTGTGGGATGACACAGCAGGAAGTCGCCGCAGCCGCCGATATTGAGCGTGTCACCTACACAAACATCGAATTGGGGAACAAAAACCCGTCCTTTGCAGTTGCGGCACGCATCAAGAAGGTCCTGGGCTGCCATGATGACGACATTTTTTTAGTCACGAATGTCTCGAAAGGGAACACACCGGCGTAAAATGCCGCGCCCCGTTCGGGAACACAAAAGACAGGAGGGCACACACATGAACGAGTACATGATCAACACCGGCTTCAGCCGTGTCTCCGTCACGGCCGCCAACGAAAAGGACGCCCGCCGGATTTACCGGGAGAACACCACGGCGGAGGAAAAGCATTTCAAGGACATCGCCGTCGAGCTCATCCGGGAGAACGTCCCGGCCACGAAGCAGCAGGAGCGGGAGGCTTTGGAGAAGATCAAGGCCATCGTCGCCACCCTGGGCCCCCGCAGCTACGTCGGGACGGCGTTGGACGGGTGCCTGGTCGACGCGGAGGTCAACATCGAGAACGACTTCGGCGACAGCATGAGGGCCCGCTGGATGGAAGCGGAAAACCGGGTCGCCCAGGCCCGCTTCGCCGAAATCCAGGCCCAGGCGGAGATCGACGCCCAGGCCAACATCATCCCCATCGACACCACGCCGACGGCGCTCCCGCCCACCGCCGCCCAGGCCCTCGGGGCGCCGCCGCAGCCCGCGACGATCCCGCAGACCAACCCGGGGACAGGGGAGATCGTCGAGCCGACAAGGCAGCCCACGGCCCAGGCCGCCACGGTCGAAGAACCGGGCTTTTAATAATGGCACGCCGGAAAATATCGGTCAAGCCCGGCGACAAATACGGCGCCCTCACAGTCATCAAGGAAACCGAGCCCGTCACATTGAACGGGCACAAAAAGCGGATGATCCTGTGCTTATGTGAGTGCGGGGCCCAGGTCAGCACACGGCTCGAATATTTGCGAAGCGGCCATACATCGAGCTGTGGCTGTCGGCCCCGCGTGGCGCTGGCCAGCAGCCGGAGGACACACGGGAAAACGGGGACGCGCCTACATGGAATTTGGGCCGGGATGCTGGCAAGGTGCCGGAATGAGAGCCGGAAATCCTACAAGGACTACTGTGCCGCCACCGTGTCCGCGGCGTTTATCGCGGCCGGGATCGCCCAGTACACCGGGACCGAATGCGGCGTTGAGAAATTCGCCCGGATCGCCCAGGACAAGGGCATCTGGGTCGAGAACGACGCCCACGTGCCCAAGCTGGGCGACGCCGTCGTGTATGACTGGCAGGACAACGGCGTGGGGGATTGCACCGGTGCCGGGGATCACATCGGCATCGTCACCAAAGCCGGGGCCACGTCCTTCACCGTCACCGAGGGCAACATGACCGGCGGCAAGACCGGCACGCGCACCCTGCAGGTCAACGGCCGCTACATCCGCGGATTCATCACCCCGAACTATGCGGACATTGCCAGGGCGCTGGGGGGCGCATCCATCCCCACAGACACCGCCCCCGACACGTCGGGCAAGAGCATCGAGGAGATCGCCAAGGAGGTCATCGCCGGGAAGTGGGGCACCGGGACGGACCGCAGGAACCGCCTGCAGGCCGCCGGGTACGCATACACCACCGTCCAGGCCAAGGTCAACGAAATCCTGGGCGGCGGCGCCGGAGCGACCGAGGCGAAGCCGACGACCACCCCCTCGGCCTCGGCCGCGAAAGCTGTTGCGGCGGAGAAATTCGACCGCAGTCTCACCGGCACGTACATCGTCACACCGAACATCGGCGCCAACGTCCGCAGCGGGCCCAGCACCGCCCACGGGATCATCAAGGCCGTGTCCAAGGGCACAAAGGTCAGCAATTACGGCTATTATTCCATCCGGGGCGGCGTCAAATGGTATTACGTCCGCATCGGGTCCACCGTGGGCTTCATTTCGTCCACATGTCTGAAAAAGGTTTAAGGAGGTCACACCATGAACATCATCCAGAACATTCAAAGCATCATCGCCGTCGCCGCCGTGGTCATTTTGAACATCGCGGCCATCGCCAAGGGCGTCGCCGTCATCGTGAAGCGCATCCAGGAGGTCAAGGACGCCACGGCGGAGGAGAAGCAGGAGGCCAAGGCCACCGTCATCGAGAACCTGCAGCAGGTCATCTTCGGCTGGGTCACGGACGCCGAAAAGGACCTCGGCGGGGGCACCGGCAAATTGAAGTCGTCTAAGGTCGCGGCAATGATTTATAAGTACATCCCGGACGATTTGAAGCCCCTTTTCACCCCGCAGGAAATCCAGGACATGATCGACACCGTTTTGGAGGACGCCAAGAAATACTGGGAGGATAACGGCAAGGCCCGCGAATACATTGAGAGCGGCGCCCAGGCCGTGCTCACGGCGGAGATCGGCGCGGTCAATGTGGCGGACGGCTTCCCCGTGGAGGAGATCGCCCACGCCGTCGGCGCAGGCGTCAGCGCGGCCATTAAAACCGCCGTAGAGACGGCCCAGGGCGCGCCCGTGTCCACGGAGGTCCAGGAGCCCGCCAACGGCGCAAACACCGCCACAGCGGCCCCGCAGGAGCCCCCGGCGGCCGTTCCCGACGCCCCCGGCGAAGCCGCCGAAAATTAACGCTTGACTATTCCCCGGCCTTAAAGTATACTGGCGCAAGGAGGGGGGTCTAAGGGGGGTAAACGCCCCGCCGAATGACCCCCCTCCGACCGCATCGAGAAGCCCAAAAATTTTTTGGACTTCTTTTATTTTTTTGCTTGACTTATAAACCTCCTCGGTTTATAATTGGAGCATGAAGAACAGAACGACACAGGCCACGGGCCGGGAGGTAATAAAAATGACAGCAACGTATATCAAGAGCATGGGCACATACCGCATCACCCTGAGCCGGAGCGAGGCCGAAGCCCTGGCGTATAGCGGCACCATGTACTCCCATTTGTTCGACGCCCTGAAGGTGTTCAAGGATTCCTCCGAGCTCACCATTTACGGCAACAAGTACGAAATCGAAGCCGCCCTGAAAAAGTAATTGACAGCAGATTTGAGGAGGTAACAACATGAGGAAAACATCCACCACCAACAGCGTCCAGAGAGCCTACATGCTCGCCAAGGCGCACCTTCAAACGTTGAGGGAGCAGGAGATCGAGATCGAAAAGGCGTACATCGCCGCCCATGGCATCCACAACGCGGACGGCACGACCCCGGAAGCGGTCTATTACATCAAGGACGAAGCGACTTTCGACCGGGCCTGTGAAGCGACGGAGGCCGAAATCGAGAACTGCGGACTGCAGGCGGAAATCCAGGAGGCCAAGAAAGCCGTCAAGGACGCAGAGGACGCCATGATCGCCTACGGTCTCAGCATCGCCCCCGCAGGCATCCGGGCCACGTTGGAGCGCGGCGTCAAAGAAAACTACACGATCCGGCTCAAGGTAATCGACGCAGTTTTCCACCTGGACGTGTCCACCGTCAAGGGGAAGGGGGTGACGGCATGAAAACCTGGTTTTGCGTGACGTCATCGTTTGACGACCGTGGCCGCGTGACAGCCGGGATCACCAGCACCATCCAGGCGGAGGAAAAGCCGGAGAGCGGCTACACCGAGACCAAGACCAAGGACATTTACACCGATTGGTTTGGCACCGAGGCGGAGGCCCGGAAATTTGCGGAGGAGGCGAAACTGGCGTGAATGGGTATATCAAGTATTTTGTGCATGACAGCAGCATTTACCTTGTCCCGCATTACGCCCTCCCGGCAGAGCTCCCCGGCATCATCAACAAACTCCGGGAGGCCGCCGTGGAGGCCATGAAAGAGGCGGGAGTCGCCCACGCCGTCTATGCCGTGAAAAAGTACGACCCAGAGAGCGGGGCCCTGTCGCAGGTCGACATGTACGCCCCAGCCGTCCTTTTGGACGACAACGATTTTTACAGCCGCACAGACGCAGAGGCCAAGGCCAACCCCGGCTGCATCATTCTGGCGTCCCATGCGAAAAAGTGAGGAGGTAGCACCATGAAGAACAACAGCAAGCAGCGCAACAGCATCGCCGGCGCCATGTTCGGCGTGGCCGTGGGCGACGCCCTCGGCGGGCCCGTGGAGTTTATGAGCCCGGAGGACATCATCCGGCGGCATGTGTGCGTTTCCGACATGATCGGCGGAGGCTGGCTCAACCTGGCCCCCGGCGAGATCACCGACGACACGCAGATGACCCTGTGTGTGGCGGAGGGCATCGTGGAGAACCCCACCGCCCCCATCGAGGCCATCGGCCGACTGTTCATTCAGTGGGCCAACAGCGGCCCCAAAGACATCGGCGGCGCGTGCCGGTCCAGCATCAGCTACGCCCAGAGAATGGGCGGCCGCACGGACCCGGTGCCGGAAATGTGGACGGCGGCGGCGGAACAGACGCAGCGGCAGACCGGCCGCCCCGTGGAGGGGAACGGGGCCCTCATGCGGACCGTGTACCCCGGCCTTTTCTACCGCGACCATTACCAGGCGGAGGGCTGGGCCATCAGTATCGGGAAGATGACCCACGCGGGCCCCCGGTCAAATGAGGCTTGCATTTTATACACCCGTATGGTAAACTTAGCAACAGCTTCGGAAAGTCGGCCGCAGGACACCCAGAGCGTCCGGGAATTCCTGGCGGAGCATTGCCGGGCCATCCCGGAGTATGCCGCGGCGGTCAAGGCGTCCATCGTGACCCCTGCCTCCGGCGGGTACGTGGTGGACAGTATGCGGATCGCCGTGGGCAGCATTGCGACCACCGGCTCCTTCGAGGAGGCCGTCGTCGAGGCCGTGAACCTGGGCGGAGACGCAGACACCAACGGCGCTATCACCGGCGGGCTGGCCGGGGCGTGGTACGGGTACGACGCCATCCCGGAGGCGTGGATCGCCGCCCTGGCCCCGGACGTCCGGGAGACATTGAACCGGCTGGCGGACGCAGCCGTCGCCGCACGGGAGGGATGAAAATGGCATACGGCCGCCCCATGAAGGGGAAGTTTCGCCGCGTCCCGGCGACGGTCCACATCCCGACGGGGGTGCTCGACATCATCGACACCCACCTGGAGGAGATCAACGAACGGGACGGCACCAAAATCACCCGGTCGGACTTCATCGTCGAAGCCATCGAGGCCCACATTAAGGAGCTCGGCCTGGACGACGGCGGTGAGGGTAACAACGGGGTAACACCTGAGTAACAATATTTTTTGCAGTCATTTTCTGACCGGGCAATCCAGGAAATGAAAGCATAAAAAAGACCCACCGAAACCCAAAAACACAGGCGGACAGCCGCCGACTGTAGAATACGAATAGTACGTATATGCACGTTGTTTATTTTAGAATTATTGTTCACTAAAGTATATTTTTATGGAGCAGGGTGTGAAGTGTGGTAGAAAAACAAGAAAACAACAACAGCAAAAAGGCTGAAAAGAAAGAACAAAAGAAATCACAAAAAGATATGAACGGAGTAATAGGCAGCGTTGTATTTGGATTACTTTTTGCAATTGCCGCCTACCAAATATATCGTTTTTTCATTGAATTTACAATTGGCAAAATACTGACATCTATCATTGGCTCTTTTGCATTTATTTTCTTTATGGTAGGGGTTAGCTGTTTTTTTGACTACAAAGAGTCGAAAAAACTAGGCCTTGTTTGAAAATTGACGGAATGCCCAACGGTGAGAGATTTTTTCGCCAATCAAGGCAAATTTTCGCGGGCGGGCTGACGCCCGGCAAGAAAATTTAACGCAGAGCGGCGGAAAAAGATCCGCCGTTTTGGGCGTTTAGACTTTTTTCAAACAAGGCCTAGCGAACATAGTTAAGGGCAGCAAAGAACACGCTGAAAATGAACAACAGGAGGTACCCCCATGAACATCCCTCTCTCCAACTCCTCCCTGACCGCCGCTGTCCGCACCCGGGGCGGCGAGCTGGTCTCCCTCCGAAACCGGGAGGGAACCGAATACATCTGGCAGGGCAACCCTGCCTTCTGGTCCGGCCAAAACCCCATCCTCTTCCCCATCGTCGGAAGCCTGAAGGACGGCAGGGTGGACATCGGCGGCCGGGCCTGTGAAATGGGCCGCCACGGCTTCGCCCGGCAAAGCGAGTTCACCCTCACGGACCAGGGTCCGGACTTCGCCGTCCTGGAGCTCCGGGAGAGCCCCGAGACCCTGGCCCAATTTCCTTACCCCTTCGTCCTCCAGGTCCGGCACCAGCTCCTTGAAAACGGCTTCTCCACCACCTTCGCTGTGGAGAACCCCGGCCCGGAGCCCCTGCCCTTCTGCATCGGCGCCCACACCGCCATCCGCTGCCCCCTCTTTCCGGGTGAGCGGTTCGAGGATTACGAGCTGACCTTCGACCAGCCCGAGGACGGGGACACCCTCCTTTTGAACTCCCGCGGGCTCATCCGGGGCGGCGGGAAGGAGCCCATGCTCCACAGCGGCAAGGTCACCCTGGACTATGAAGCCTTCCGCCGCCTGGACACCCTAATCTTCCAGGGTCTCCGTTCCAAGCGCGTCTCCTTGCGCCACAAGGCCGCGGGCCGGGGCGTGGCCCTGGACTTCCAGGACTTCCCCATGATCGCCTTCTGGACAAAGCCCGGCGCGCCCTTCCTCTGCATGGAGCCCTGGCACGGCTGCGCCGCCTGTACCGGCGAATCCGGCCGCTTCCAGGATAAGCCCCACGCCGTCACCCTGGCCCCGGATGAATGGAAAGAGTTTACCTACACCTTCACTCTGCTTCCCTGACCTTGCACCAGCTTCAAAAAAGCCCTCCGGCATGAACAGCCGGAGGGTTTTTCTGCGTCCCGGAGGTCATCCCTCCCGGGGCCGGATCTCCAAATAATAGTGTTCCCGCTCCAGGTCCAGCTCCACAGAGGAAACGCCGCCCTCCAGGTCGAACCCGAAGTTCTGCCCCGTGATCTCCACGTTTTCCGGATTTACCAGCGCCGCGCTCTGCCGGGTGAACGCCAGCCCGGACCCCAGCCGGGTCGCCAGGTCATAGCCCTGAAGCCCCGCGTTCTCCGAGCCGGAACAGCCGAAATCAAAGCTGGGCTCTTTCCAGAACGCGCACTCCACGCGGGCGCTCCCTCCGGCGGGCACGGTCACCGGGAAGCGGAGGTACAGCACCCGGTCCTGGTGCAGGGTCTCCAGCAGCATGTCGTCCAGCCGCCCGTCGGCGTAACGGTCCATGGACGCGCCGGAGAGGAGGCCGTATTGGGCCAGCAGCTCCGCCGCCGCCCCCCGGTACATCTCAAAAGTGACGGGCCCGTCCTCCGTCACCCAGTCCTCCCCGTACCGCGTGAGGCAGTCCGCGCAGGCCCGGTCCAGCGCCGCGTCCAGGGTGGTTCCGCTCCGGGTGACCGTGCAGGACACCCCGCCGATTTCCTCTCCCGGGTCACAGCCGCCGTCCTGATAGCCCTGGAGAACATAGTCCCCGATGTCCTCCCCCAGGACGATCAGCAGCTTTACCTCCGCCTCGTTCCGCATCCCGTCGGGCACGAAATAGCTGTACCGCCGGAAGTCCCCGTCCGATTCCATCCCATTGAAGCCGTAGGTAAGCACCGTTGTCCTCCCCGGGCCGATGGGAAAGGATACCGCCTGTGTCGCCGCCTGATACGCCTCGTGGGGGGCTTCGAAATCCGAAAACTCGTACACCGTCACCGGAATATCCAGAACCGGATAGGGCCCCAGGGCCTGTTCCCGGTACGCCCCGCTCTCCAGCAGGGCCTTGTACCCTGTCCAGCCGTCCAAATCCGCAAGGTTCATGGTGTCCGGCGTCTCCGCCCCAAAGGTGGGCTGGAAGCCCCCGGAGTAGGGTCCCGCGTGCAGGGAGGGCTCCACGGCCTCCCCGTCCACCGTCACGGCGGGCAGCGTGTCCGCCAGCTCCGAGAAATTCCCGGCAAAGGGATACAGGGCCGTCACCGTGATCTCCGCCTCCGTGGTATTGCGGAGGACATAGGCGTCCGTCACCTCCGCCCCCCACTGCCGGGGCTCTCCGTCGGGATAGGCCCCCTGGGCAAAGTCCCAGGCCACCGTCCGCTCCGCCGTCAGTCCCGCCGCCGCCTCCACTGTGGACAGGGGCAGTACCGGCCCGGCATAGGACAAAAAGGCAATTCCGTCTTCCACGCCGCCGGCGCCGCCGCCGCTGTTTTCTCCCGGGCCGCCGGGACTCCCGGAAGCGGCGGAATCGCCGCCGGACGAGCCGCTGTCCGCGCCGCCGGACATGCCGCTTCCATAGCCCCCAAAGCCCCCGGCGGCCAGCCAGCCGAAGCCGATCACCAGCGCCAGGCAAGCCGCCAGCGCCCCCCAGCGCCTCCAGGGAACCGCCCTCCGCCGGGCCGTCAGGGCCTCCTCAACCAAAGCCGGGTCCACCAGGCCCAGCGCCCGGAACAGCCGCTCCGCCCTCATACCGTGATCCCCTCCTTTTCCAAAAACGCCCGCAAAGCCTTCCGGCTTCGGAAGAGGGAGGATTTTACCTTCCCCTCCCCGCAGCCCAGGGCCAGGGCTACCTCCGCCACGCTCTCGCCGTACCAGTACCGCCGCAGGAACATGGCCCGCCCCTCCCGGGAGAGGCCCCGCAAAAACACGTTCAGCAGCTCCGCCAGCTCCTGGTCCTCCATCTCCCGTTCCGGCCCGCCGCCGGATGCGGGAAGGCAGTCCTCCAGCTCTCCCAGCAGCAGCTCCGCGCCGCCGCCCCGCTTCTCCGCCCGGCGGCTCTTCCAGCGGTCCAGGGATAAGTTCCGGGTAATCTGCCCCAGCCAGACCCGAAAGACCCCGGGCCGGGTGGGGGGAATGGCCTCCCAGGCCCGGAGGTAGGTGTCGTTGACGCACTCCTCCGAGTCCTCCCGGCTTCGGAGCAGGTTCCAGGCGATGCCGTACAGCAGCTTCCCATATTTCCCGTCGGTCTCCCGGATGGCCCGCTGGTCCCGGTTCCAATACAGCTCCATGATCTGCCCGTCCTCCAAGCGCTCCGCCTCCTCTCCTGTTTCTGCTTATTATAGACGAAAAACAATGCCCCCAGGTTTCGTCCTGGAGGAAAAAATTCAGTCCCCGGCTCCGGCGGCAGCAAGAACAGGCTCCGCCGCCGCTCCGGCCCGGCCCGCCGCCAGGCTCTCAGAGCGCGCCGGCTTTCTTTTGGCTCCGTTTCTTTCCCGAAGGAAACGGAACCCCCTCCCGGACAGGAGGGGGCCTTGCTCACTTCAAATTCCCGTTCTTTTCACAGGCGGCGATCACCGCGCCCATCACCGCCCCCCGGAAGCCCGCCTCCTCCAGCCTCCGCACGCCCTGGATGGTGGACCCGCCGGGGGAGCAGACCGCGTCCTTCAGCTCTCCCGGGTGCTTCCCGCTCTCCAGAATCAGCCGGGCGGCCCCCAGAACCATCTGGGCGGCGAACTCCAAAGCCTGGGCCCGGGGGAGGCCGCAGGCCACGCCGCCGTCCGCCAGGGCCTCTACAAAGAGGTCCACAAAGGCCGGGCCGCAGCCCGCCACGGCGCTGCCCGCGTCCATCAGCGCCTCCGGGATGGGGGAGAAGCGCCCCGCCCCGGCCATGGCCTCCAGGAAGATCCGCTCCTCGTCCCCCGTCACGCCGGGGCCGGAGGTGTAGAGCGCCATCCCCTCCCCGATGGAGCAGGGGGTGTTGGGCATGATGCGGAGAACGGGATAGCTTCCCCCCGCCATCTCCTGAATATCCGCGATGCTCAGCCCCGCCGCCATGGAGACCAGGACGAAGCGGTCCTTCCGGGCGCTCAGCTCCGGGCCGATCTCCGCCAGCAGGGCCCCCATCATCTGGGGCTTGACGCCCAGAACGATATAATCCGCCCAGGCGGCAATTTCCGCATTGGACTTCACCCGGCAGGGGATTTCATCTGCCAGTGCCTTCGCCTTCTCCGGAGAGCGGTTGGCAACGCAGATGGCGGTGGAAGGCGTGTTCTTCCGGGCGGCCCGGACCAGGGCTCCGCCCATGTTCCCCACGCCGATAAAGCCCAGCTTGGCGCCGCTGAAAACTCTGTCCTTGATCATGATGAATCCCCTTTTTAACAGCATTGAAGGACCAGCCACACCCGGTCAAACCGCCGGGCGGCCAGGTCCTCTTTCCGAATATAAAAATAGATGCTGCCGCTGTCCCCGAACTCCAGGGAGAAGCCCCCCACGGAAACGCCGCTGTCCAGCTGGAGCAGCAGACGCCACTCGTCCAGGAACGCCCTCTCCGTTTCCTTGAGGACCCCCTCCGGGATGTCCCGGCAGCCGCAGCCCGTATAGTACCCCCGGCTGACCAGGGCACAATCCTGGGCCATACAGCTCTGGACGATGCCGGGCCAGCCCAGGAGGCGGTGCCAGGGAGGCGGGGCCTCCTCATAGGCCGGCAGTGAGGCCCGGAGTTCTTCGAAGACCTTCCAGGGGTTCTGGCCTTTCCCCCGGCAGGGTACCAGAAGGTCCGGCAGGGCGGCAAACTCCTCATAGCCCGGGAACTCGTTTGCCGCCCGCCCCCGGATGGACAGGGACGGGAAGCGGCAGTATTCCTCCAAATCCTCCGGGAACGCCGCCGGGCGCAAAACGGCCTTGTCCGGAAACCAGTACACCCGGGCGCAGCCCCCATCCTTCGGGTCGAAGCCCCAGCGTTGGGAAACGGCCTCGTAGAAAAAGGACAGCACGCCCTCCCGGGGCAAAAGGCTGTCCCGGTCCAGAGGGGCCAGGGCGGCGCAGTCGAACTGGGCCAGAAAGGCCAGGGGCCGGGGCTTCACCTCGCCGTCGAGATAGGTGTCCGTTTCAAACCAGGGCCATTCAAATCCCTCCGGCACGTCCGGCATGCCGCCGAACCGCCCGACGATTGGCCCCTCCCCGGTCCCGATGTCCAGCCGGACGGCGTTCCGGGCCAGGGAGCGCAGCAGCTCCTTCAAATCCGCCATGCCTCAGCGCACCTGTCCCTCGCCGTAAATCACGTACTTGCAGCTGGTCAATTCCTCCAGCCCCATGGGCCCCCGGGCGTGCATCTTCTGGGTGGAGATGCCGATTTCCGCCCCCAGGCCGAACTCTCCGCCGTCGGTGAACCGGGTGGAGGCGTTGACATACACCGCCGCCGCGTCCACCTCGTTCAGGAACCTCTGGGCCTTGAAATAGTTGGCGGTAATGATGGCCTCCGAGTGCCCGGTTCCGTGGGCGTTGATAAAAGCGACGGCCTCCTCCATATCCCTAACCGTCCGCACCGCCAGAATGTAGTCCTCATACTCCGCGTCCCAGTCGCTCTCCGCCGCCGGAACCGCCCGGTCCCCCAGAATTGCCAGCGCCCTTTCATCGCACCGCAGCTCCACCTGGTGCTGATCCAGCAGGGGCACGGCCTTTTTTAAAAACGCCTCCGCCACGTCCTCCTGGACCAGCAGGCACTCCGCCGCGTTGCACACGGAGGGCCGGGAACACTTGGCGTTGTAGAGGATCTTGGCCCCCATGTCCAAATCCGCCTCATCGTCCACGTAGATGTGGCACACGCCCTCCCCGGTCCGGATCACGGGGACGCTGGCCTCCTTCGCCACGGCCCGGATCAGCCCCGCGCCGCCCCGGGGAATCAGCACGTCCACATACCCGTCCAGGTGCATCAGCTCGCCGGCGGTCTCCCGGCTGGTGTCCTGGACCAGGGACACGCAGTCCGCCGGAAGCCCGGCCCGCTCCAGGGCCAGGCGCATCAGCTCCGCCGCCTTCCGGTTGGAGCGGATGGCCTCCTTGCCTCCCCGGAGGATGCACACGTTGCCGGATTTCAGGCACAGCGCCGCCGCGTCCACGGTGACGTTGGGCCGGGCCTCGAAGATGATGGCCGCTACCCCCAGGGGCACCCGCCGCCGCCCGATGATCAGCCCGTTGGGCCGGGTCTCCATCTTGTCCACCTTCCCGATGGGGTCCGGCAGGGCAGCGACCTGCCGCACGGCCTCCACAATGCCGGAAACCCGCTCCTCCGTCAAGGTCAGCCGGTCCAGCATGGCGGGGCGCATCCCCGCCTCCCTGGCGGCGGCCACGTCCTGGGCGTTGGCGGAGAGCCACTCTCCCCGCCGCTCCGTCAAGATGTCCGCGATGGCCTCCAGGGCGGCGTTCTTCTTCGCCGTCCCGGCGGCGGCCAGCACATAAGCCGCCGCCTTCGCCAGCCGTCCCTGTTCCTGCAATGCCGTCATGGTCTTATCTCCTTTCCGCTTCCCCCGGGCGGTTTTCCCGCACCGCCCGGCAGGGGTTCCCCAGCGCGATGGTATCGCTTGGAATGTCCTTGGCGACCACGCTGCCCGCGCCGATGGCCACGTTGTCCCCGATGGTCACGCCGGGCAGGATGACCGCCCCGCCTCCGATCCACACATTGTCCCCGATGGTCACCGGGGCCGTCAGGGTCTTGCAGAAGCCGAAGGAGCCGTCCTCCTTCGGTTCGCCGAAGCGGTCCGCCGGGCAGGCCGGGTGGAAGGCGGTGTAAATCTGCACGCAGGGCGCGATGAGGGCGTTGTCCCCCACGGTAATTCGCCCGCTGTCCAAAAAGACGCAATTGAGGTTGACCTCGCAGTTGTCCCCGAAGAAAATGTTGCAGCCGTAATCCACAAAAAACGGCGGCGTAATCCACAGGCTCTTTCCCCGTCCGCCCAGCAGTGCCGAGAGAATCCGGTCCTTTTCCGCCAGGTCCCGGGAGTCCGTCCGGTTGTAGTCCCGGACCAGGTCCTTCGCTTTGTGCCACTGGGCCAGCAGCTCCGCATCCCCGCAGTCGTACAGCAGGCCCGCCTGCATTTTTTCCCGTTCCGTCACAGGGCGCCTCCCTTTCCCGCAGCGATGAACCGGGTCCCGACGTCCCCGCCCTCCACGATGCCGTAGAGGTCCTCCGGCCGCTGGCCGTTGGTAATCACCATGTCGCACCCGGCCTCCATGGCGATTCGGGCGGCGGAGAGCTTCGTGGCCATGCCGCCGGTGCCCCGCCAGGTGCCCGCGCCTCCGGCCATTTCCAAAATCTCCGGCGTCAGCTCCGCCACCTGGTGGAGGAGCTTCGCCTGGGGGTTCTTCTTGGGGTCCGCGTCATAGAGCCCGTCGATGTCGCTGAGGAGGACCAGCAGGTCCGCCCCGCAGAGCTCCGCCACAATGGCGGAGAGGGTGTCGTTGTCCCCCAGGACCTTGTGGTGTCCCGTCTCAATCTCGGCGGAGGACACGGAGTCGTTTTCGTTCACCACCGGGAGAATCCCCAGCTCCAGGAGACTGGTAAAGGTATTCTTCAAATGCTCCGCCCGCACGGGGTCCTCCACGTCCTCCCCGGTGAGAAGGATTTGGGCCACAGTGCAGTTGTACTCGGAGAACAGCTTGTCGTAAATGTGCATCATCCGGCACTGGCCCACGGCGGCGGCGGCCTGTTTCATCCGCAGGGCCCGGGGCCGCTCGTCCAGGCCCATCCGGGCCGTACCCACGGCGATGGCCCCGGAGGTCACCAGAATGACCTCGTGCCCGCCGCCGCTGAGGTCCGCCAGCACCCGGACCAGCCGCTCCATGCTCCTGAGGTCCAGACTGCCGGAGCTGTGGGTCAGGGTGGAGGTGCCCACCTTGACCACCACCCGCCGTTTTTGTTCGTTCATAAGCCGCCTCCCGCCCCACGGGCATGATATGCCTCAGTATAGCACGGCCGGGCGGAAAAAGAAACCCCGGAGAAGAGAAAGAACATCCAAACAGCCGGCAAAGCCCATCTTCAGGGTGCCAGCGGGAAGACCGGGAACCCCTATGATCTCCTCCAAATCCGCAGCCTTGTCAACGCCGCCCGGCCTTCACGCCCCGCCGCCTCCGGCCCGAGGCCCGCCGAGGCGCAAAGCGCCTGTGCGTTTCCTATGAAGTTCACCACAGAAAGCCGCATTCGCGGCCCACTGCGCGGTATACCCGCGCTGTGTTGAAAAGAATCCGTTGGATTCTTTTCAACTGTGGTAACTTTATCCCGTTTTGCAAAAGGAAATAACCGCCCCCCGTCCAAGAGTGCGGTCATTCCCGACTAAACTTTAGGGACAAGCCGTCTGCCGGCGGCACCCTTATAAGTTTATGAAAGCAGTTCTCCTCGCTTCATCAAGCCACGCCCTCAGCGGCAGGCCAGCAGGGCCTCCAGGTCCTCCCGGGAGAACGTCTGCACATTGTCGCAGAAGCGGCAGGTCAGCTCCGCGCCGCCCTGCTCGGCGATCATGGCCCGCAGCTCCTCCCGGCCCAGGCTGATGAGGGCCCGCTCCATCCGCTCCCGGCTGCAATCGCAGCGGTATTCAATGGGCCGCTTTTCCAGAATCTCCAGCTCCAGGCCCGGCAGGGCGGCGCGCAGCAGGGCCTCCGGGTCCGGGTCGGCCCTCAGGAGCTCCGTCACCGGCTTCGCCGCCCGGAGGGACGCCTCCAGCTGTTCCGCCGTCTCCTCCCCCGCGCCGGGGAGCATCTGCACCAGGTAGCCTCCCGCGGAGAGGACGCTCTGGTCCCGGTCCACCAGCACCCCCAGGCCGCAGGCCGTGGGAATCTGCTCGCTTTCCACAAAGTACAACGCCACGTCCTCGGCGATTTCCCCCCAGAGGAGGCCCACGCTGCCCACATAGGGCTCCTTCATCCGCAGGTCCCGGATCACCGTCAGGGTCCCCTGGTTTCCCACGGCGGTGCCCACGTCCAGCTTCCCGTCCTCCCGGAGGGGGAGGTCTACGGCGGGGTGCTCCACCGTGCCCCGGACGCTGCCCTCGTGGTCCGACACCGCCAGCAGGGTTCCCAGGGGACCGCCGCCCTTGATTTGCAGGGTAATGCTGGCGGCTTCCTCCTTCAGGGCGCTGCCCATCATGGAAGCCGCCGCCAGAAGGCGGCCCAGGGCCGCCGTGGCCACCGGCAGGGTCTTGTGGATCTGCCGGGCCCGCTCCGTCAGGTCCCGGGTGGACACGGCGGAGACTTTAATCAGGCCGTCCTGGGAGATGGCCCGGATCAATTGGTCGCTCATAGATTCTCCTTCATTTCGCTTCAAATTGCCAGCGGTCCTCCTCCGGCCTCGGGGGCTTGTCCGTCAGGTCCCCCGTCAGCCTTACGGAGAAAAAGCCCGCCCCGCGCAGGCAGCTTCGCAGCTCCTCCTCGCTCCAGGCCCGCTCCCGGTGTTCCTCAAAGGAACGGTCCCATGCCCCGTCTGGGCGGAGGCGGAACAGGTCCACCTGGTAGGTGCAGGCCTGCTTCTTCTCCGAAAAAAAGGTCCGCCAGACGCAGACGGCTTCCTCCGTCTCGTCCATGTAGAGCTGCCCGTCCATCCGCCGGAGCTTGCAGGGCGTGTTCACGTCGAAGAGGAACAGCCCGCCCGGCTTCAGCCAGCGGCGGACCCGGCGGAAGGTCTCCCGCAGGTCCCGCTCCGCCGTCAGGTAGTTCAGGGAGTCCAGGGTGGAGACCACCGCGTCCACCGGCTGGGCCAGGCGGAGCCTGGGCATGGCTTGCTGGAGGAACAGGGGCGGGCGGTCCAGGCCCGCCGCCTTCGCCGCCGCCTGGGTCAGCATCTCCCCGGACCCGTCGGCGGCAATGACCGCATAGCCCTTCTTCGCCAGCAGGCAGGCGATCGTCCCCGTGCCGCAGGCCAGGTCCAGCACCGTCTCCACGGGGATGGGGCTTTTTTTCAGCCTCCGCTCCAGAAAGGCCGCCCGGCGGCGGTAGGCCCCGCCGGCCATCAGGCCGTCATAGCTGGCGGCCAGGGCGCCGTAGGCGCTCATGACGGCCTGTCCTTCATCCGGGCGAAGAGCTGGGCATAGGCCCCGGTGCCGTAGTTCAGCGAGCGGTTCACCCGGCTGATGGTGGCGCTGGACGCGCCGGTGCGCTCCAAAATCTCGTTGTAGATCATGCCGTCGTCCAGCAGGGAGGCCACCTCGAAGCGCTGCTCCATGCTCCGCAGCTCCGCCACAGTGCAAAGGTCCTGAAAAAACTGGTAGCACTCCTCCTCGTTTTGAAGCTGCAAAATGGCCTTGTAGAGCTGGCCGCTTTTTTCTTTCTTGCCGATCTTCACGCTGAGACCTCCTGTCGTCGTTTTCAACAGTCCTATTTTAACCTTTCAGAGCGTGAAAGTAAAGGGGGCTTTTCAGTAAAATTTTGAAAAAAGCTCCCCGCCGTCACCGCCCTCCCCTCCGGCGCATAAGCTGGAGAAATACGGAGAGAGGAGCGGTGGCTGTGGGAGAGCGTCTGGAGGCCCTGGAGACGGTGCCCTTCGCGGCGGAGCGGGAATGGACGGTGGAGGGCGTGCCGGTGCTGTCGGCGGCGGCGCAGGCGCCGGAGCCCCTGGAAAAGGACCGGACGGCCCGGCGGATCAAGCGCTTTTACCAGTTACAGTGCCGCTCCTTCCTGCGCTATTGCGAGCGGTGTTTGCTGCCCCAGGCGGCGGCGGAGTACCGGACGGCCCTGGAGGCCAGCCGGCCCCTGCCGTCGTTCCGGGCGGAGCTTTCTTACCAGGTCACATACAATGAGGGCGGGCTGTGGAGCGTGTGGACCCAGGTCCGGGAGGTCCTGGGCCCCGGCCCGGCGCTGGTGACCCGGCGGGGGGACACCTGGGACCTGGCGGCGGGCTACCCCGTGCCCCTGCGGGACTTCTTCCCCGCCGGGACGGCCTGGAAAAAGCGTCTCCTGGCCCACGCGGAGGAGGAGGCCCGGCGGCGGGAGCGGGCCGGGGCGGGCCGCTGGCGGGAGGACTGGCGGCGGGAGCTCCGGCGGCGTTTCAACCCCCAGAATTTCTATCTGACCGAGGAGGGGCTGGCCTATTTCTGGCCCATGTACGCCATCGCCCCAGCGTCGGAGGGGGTGCCGGTGTTCGTCCTGCCCTATGGGGAGGGGAGTCTTGCTCGCCCTGACGGGCGGGGGAGATTTCAGCCATGAAGATGGCTGGTCCAATGCACCCCCCATTCTCTCTTTTGCGAAAAGAGAGAATGCGCCGTGCACGGTGGAAGAGAGAAAACGGGGGCGCGGCATAGTACAGACTGTATGACATGCAAGTCTCCAGTCCGCGGCGTAGTGCGAGCGGGGGTTTTGGGGGTTGATGAAAGGACTGTCCGTCTCTCCTCGCTGCCGCTAACCTGGCGGTTTAAAAAAATGAGAGGGTCTACCGAATAAAAATCGGTAGACCCTCTTTTTTCAATACCTGCCAGGGTGCGGCA
>CAJTVF010000034.1 GCA_910579435.1 uncultured Oscillibacter sp. | reverse complement strand
GCGGAAATTTATGGCGTAAAGATGTGCGCGGGGATTAAATCAGTGCTTCCTTAAACAAGGCCTAGAGGGTGTCTTCAAACAAAAGATAGACAAAAAGGGGAATAAGCAGTAAAATAGAGGCATGAAGCGACATGAATTGACAGAAGAAGCATGTCGCCGCCTCCTTTCGTCCTTCTGCATTATACAACGATTCAGGGACTGAAAAGGTTTCAAGCTATCGAAAATTTTTTGAAAAAAGCCCGGGAATATCCGGCTCCCAAACGGCGGATACTGGTATAGAAACCATTCCCCCAGGAGGAAGCGCCTATGATGACCGCCTTTGTCCGCACCGTCATCCTCTATTTTCTCATCATGATCGGCCTCCGCCTCATGGGTAAGCGGCAGATCGGCGAGCTGGAGCCCGGCGAGCTGGTGCTGACCATGATGATCTCGGACCTTGCCACCGTGCCCATGCAGGACTTCGGCATCCCCCTGCTGGCGGGGGTCATTCCGATTTTGACCCTCCTGGCCCTGTCCATGCTGCTGAGCCAGCTGTCCCTGACCAGCCTCCGGTTCCGCCGCCTGGCCTGCGGCACGCCCTCCGTCCTCATCCGGGAGGGGGTCCTCCAGCAGGAGGCCATGCGGAAGAACCGCTATACCCTGGACGAGCTTTTGGAGGAGCTCCGGGGCCAGGGAATCACCGGCGTGGAGGAGGTCAAATACGCCGTGCTGGAAAACTCCGGCCGCCTCTCCGTCTTCCCCTGGGCCCGGAACCAGCCTCCCACAGCGGAGGAGCTGGGAGTGGAGGCGCGGGAGGACGCGGCCCTCCCGGTGGTGCTGGTGAACGACGGGCGGCTCATCCGGCGGAATTTAGAGGCCCGGGGGCTGGACGGGGCCTGGCTCAGGGATACCCTCCAAAAAGAGGGCTTGCCCTCTTACCGGGAGGCGTTTTTGCTGACGGTGGACGAGACGGGCCGGGTGACCTGCGTGAAAAAGGAGGGCCGGACATGAAAAAGGGCCTGCTGCTCCCCGCCGCCCTGCTGGGGGCCATTCTGGCGTTCTGCCTCTGGAACAGCGCCGCCATGACCGCCCATACCGACCGCTGGAGAGACCAGCTGGAGGAGGCGGACCGGCTGGTCCGGCTGGAGGATTGGGCGGGCGCCGCCGCCGCCATCCGGGCGGGCTACGCCGACTGGACGGGCCGCCAGACCTATCTCCACTGCGTCACGGGCCACGACGCCGTGGACGACGCGGAGGCCATGTATCACCGCTCCCTTGCCCTTGCCGAGCGGGGGGAGGACAGCGAGCTCCGGGCGGAGCTGGCGGACCTCCGGGCCCAGCTTCGGCTGCTGGCGGAGATGGAGGAATTTTCCCTGCGGAATGTGCTGTAACGGGACGTATTTGGCATATGAAAATCAGGCGGCTGTCCCCGAATTGGGACAGCCGCCTGACGGCGTTTATAGAATTTCCTCAGCGGGCGCTTCCACAGAGGCTGAGACGGCGGAGGGATGAGGCACGGAAATTTCCGTCTCCGCCGCCACCTCCTCGCAGGTCTTCTGCTCCCTGGGCTGCTCCTCGTCCTCCCACAGGGAGTCGTATTCCTCGTCGTTCTGCCGGGCCAGCATCGCCGCCTGCCTGGCGGCCATATAGAGCTTCATGTCGTAATCCATCAGCTTCTGCAGGTCCTTGGCCGGGACCTTGGCCCCGGAGGCGGCGCGGCGGTAAACCTCCATAATTTTCCCCAGCTCCTCCGCCATCTTGGCCTGGGTCTCGGCCTGGTGCCGGCTGCACTCGTCGCCAAAGACCTTGGTTTCCATGGCGGTGATGCCCGCCAGGGCCTTGTCCACCGCGTCATACTGGGCGTCGATCAGAGACAGCTCCCTGGAGAGCTCCACCCGGTCGAAGGCGGAGGACGTCAGGGGATGCTGTTCCTGCTCCTTTAAGACCTTGGCCAGGGCCTCCCGCTTCTCCCAAATCTCGTGCCGGTGGGTGGCGTAGGCTTGCTTCGCGTCCCGAATCTTCATGGTGACCCCCCTGTTCCGGATGATTTATTTGCTTACGATCTCCGCCGTGTCCATGGCAATCATGAGCTCCTCGTTGGTGGGAATCAGCAGCACCTTCACCTTGGAATCCGCTGTGGAGAGGACGGTTTCCTTGCCCCGGACGTCGTTGGCGGCGTCGTCCAGCTTCACGCCCATGTACTCCAGGCCCTGGCATACAGCGGCCCGGATGCCCTTGTCGTTTTCGCCCACGCCGGCGGTGAAGATCACGGCGTCCGCCCCGCCCATGGCGGCGGCGTAAGCGCCCACGTACTTGCGGACCTCATAGGCAAATTTCTCCCGGGCCAGGGCGGCCTTGGCGTCGCCCTTTCCGGCGGCGGACTCCAGGTCCCGGAAGTCGGAGGAGACGCCGCTCAGGCCCTCCACGCCGGATTTCTTGTTCAGGGCGCTGAGCATCTCGTCGATGCCCATTCCCCGCTTGTTCATCTCATACTGGAGGATGCCCGCGTCCAGGTCGCCGGACCGGGTGCCCATGGGCACGCCCGCCAGAGGCGTGAAGCCCATGGAGGTGTCCACGCTCTTGCCGCCGTCCACAGCGGTGATGGAGGAGCCGTTGCCCAGGTGGCAGGAGATCAGCTTGACTTCTTCGACGGGCTTGCCCAGCATGGCGGCGGCCCGGCCCGCCACGTACTTGTGGCTGGTGCCGTGGAAGCCGTAGCGCCGGACCTTGTCCTCCTCGTACCAGGCGTAGGGCAGGGCGTACATGTAGGCCCTGGCGGGCATGGTCTGGTGGAAGGCGGTGTCGAACACGGCCACCATGGGCACGCCAGGCATGACCTTCTGGCAGGCCCGGATGCCCGTCAGGTTGGCGGGGTTGTGGAGGGGGGCCAGGGGGATGCAGTCCTCGATGGCCTTGAGCACCGCGCCGTCAATGAGGACGGACTTGTTGAAGGCCTCGCCGCCGTGGACCACCCGGTGTCCCACAGCCCCGATTTCGCTCATGGAGGAAATCACGCCGTTGTCCTTGTCCGCCACCGCGTCCAGCACGGCCTGGATGGCCTCGGAATGGGTGGGCATAGGGATGTCGATGGCGTCCAGAGTCTGTTTCCCCTCGGCCTTGTAGGTGAATTTGCCGTCGATGCCGATGCGCTCGCACAGGCCCTTGGCCAGCAAAACGCCGCTCGCCGGGTCCAGAAGCTGATACTTCAGGGAAGAGCTGCCCGCGTTGATGACCAGAATGTTCATGATTGACCGTCTCCTCTTCTTTGGGGGCAGGGACTTGCGCCGGCCCCGAATTTCATATAATATAGAGCGGCAGGGAGGGGCGAAAGGCCCGGCTTCCCTGTTGTCCAACTCCATTATAGCAGACTTTCCGGGAGTTACAACCGCTTTTTTACCAAACTGTCACTTTTTTGTCACCACTTCAAGGGGGAATTTCATGACTGCCGCTGGTATCATTACAGAATACGATCCCCTCCATATGGGCCACGTTTACCTGATGGCGGAGGCCCGCCGCCTCCTGGGGCCGGATACGGGGATTATCTGCGTTATGAGCGGGAACTATGTCCAGCGGGGGGACTTTGCCATCGCGGGGAAGTTTGCCCGGGCCGCCGCCGCCGTCCAAAGCGGGGCGGACCTGGTGCTGGAACTGCCCGTCCCCTGGGCCCTTTCCTCGGCGGAGGGCTTCGCCGCCGGGGCGATGGAGATTCTGAAAGCCACCGGAGCCGTCACCCATCTGGTGTTCGGCAGCGAGGGCGGGGACGCCGCGCCCCTGGTCCGCTGTGCGGAGGCCCTGTGCGGGAAGGGCTTCCCCGGAAAACTCCGGGAGGAGCTGAAAAAAGGGGACAGCTTCCCCGCCGCCCGCCAGCGGGCCCTGGAAGCCCTGCTTCCGGAAGAAGACGCGGCGGCGCTGTCCCGGCCCAACGACACCCTGGGCGTGGAATACTGCAAGGCCCTTCGGGGCAGCGGTATCCGGCCCATGGCCGTCCTCCGCCGGGGGGCGGGGCACGACAGCGAAACCGCCGGGGGCGGCTTCGTCTCCGCCTCCGCCATCCGGGCGCTGATCCGCCGGGGGGAGGAGGAGGCCGCTTTAAACCTCTGCGCCCCCGCCATGGCGGCGGCGTACCGGGCGGAGCGGGACGCGGGACGAGCCCCTGCGGCGCTTGCGAACTGCGAGCGGGCGGTGCTGGCCCGGCTCCGCTTTCTGGAGGAGGCGGACTGGGCCGCCCTGGACCTGGGAAACGAGGGCCTCTACCGCCGCTTTGCCCGCGCTGGCCGTTCCGCCGCGTCGGTGGCAGAGCTGCTGGAGACCGTGAAAACCAAACGCTACCCCCTGGCCCGGCTTCGCCGGATGGTGTTCCGGGCCTATTTGGGACTGCCCCCCGCGCCGCCGGAAAAACCCGCCTACCTGCGGGTCCTGGCGGCCAATAAGCGGGGGGGGACCGCCCTGCTGGCCGGGATGCGGAAGACCGCCGCCCTGCCGGTTTTGACCAAGCCCGCCGCCGTCCGCCGCCTGGGGCCCGAGGCGCAAAGCCTGTTCGCCCTGGAGGCCCGGGCGGGACGCCTCTACGCCCTGGCCTGCCCGGACCCCGCCGCCGTCCCCGACGAGTGGCGGACGGGTCCGGTGATCTGCGGGGAGGGGCGGGCTGAATAAAGGAGGAACCCCTATGAGTACCATGATCGCCCTGCTGCTGGTGCTGAGCGCCCTGGTGGGCTGTGCCGGAGAGACGCTGACGAATGTGAAAAACGCCCTGCCGGACCTGCCCGCCGAGGTGATCGCCTTCTCGGTGGAGATGGAAACGTATGAGGAGACGGTCCGGGACGAGGACGGCGCGGCGCTGGCGGAGTGCTCCTATGAGCTGCCGGTGCTGACGGCGCGGCTGGCGGACGGAAGCGTCCTGGAGACTGTCGCCACGGCGGGTCAGGAGCGGGCCCTGGCTGTGGCGGAGACCTTCAACGGCCGCTTTGCCCAGTGGAAAACCAACCCCAGGACCCTGGCGGAGAGTGCCAGGGAGGACCGGGCCTTCCGGAACGAGTCGGGGCTGGAGCCGGTGGCTTACACGGACAATTTGAGCTGTACGGTCTACCAGACGGAAAGGCTCGTCAGCGTCTCCGGGAATTACAGCACCTACACCGGCGGGGCTCACCCCAACAGCATCCTGATGAGCTGGAATTTCGACTTGGACGCCGGGGAGTTCTTTGAACCGGAGATTCTGGACGAGGGCGGGGATTTCCGGGAGTACGTCCATCTGGCCCTGGTGAAGCAGGCCCGGGAGACTGCGGCGGCGGCGGGCATGACGCCGAAGGATTTCTATTGGGAGGACTACGAGGACACCCTGGCAGAGTGGAGCAGCTACGCCGTCAGCTTTGACGAGACGGGCATGACCGTGGGCTTCTCCCCCTACGAGCTGGCCGCCTATGCCGCCGGCCCCCAGGTGTTCCACCTGGCCTATGAGACGCTGCTGCCCCACCTGGGCCAGCATGGCCGGGCGCTTCTGGGACTGGAAGACGGCGGACAGGGCACAAACTGAATCGAACAATACGCGGGCCGTCCGTTTGGACGGCCCGCTTGTTTGCGCGCTCAGGTGCTCTCTGCGGGGACGGTTTCCGCCTCGGGGCCGGGGGTTCGGGAGCGGGAAGCTCCTCTCACCCTTCTTCCTGCGGAAGATATGGCTCAGGTTGTCAATAACGGAGTAATACACCGGCGTGAACACCAGGGTCATGGTGACGGACTCGTCGGAGGCGATGTAGAACATCTCCTCAATCTCCGGCACCGTCTCCTCCGTGATGGCGGACACCCGGCCGGCGATGACGGAGGTCTCGTTCAGCTGAGACCCGATGGGCATGGTAATGCTGAGATTCAACATGCCCTGGTCCATGTCCGGAACCAGGACCATCTTGGTGTTTACCAGGGTGACGGCGAAGAGCACCACCAGGGCGAAGGAGGCCGCCATGCCCCCGGTGAGGGCCAGGGGGACGAACACCGCCTCGGTGGTGAGGGTGGAGGCCAGGACGGAGGAGGTGACCTCCTTCGTGCCCTCGATGCAGGCGTCCGCCCGGCTGCGGCCCTCGGCGGAGAAGCGGTAGATGTTCTCCAGGACCACGATGGAGTTGTCCACAATCATGCCAACGCCCATGGCGATGCCGCCCAGGGACATCATGTTCAGCGTCAGGTCAAAGGCCCGCATCAGCACGAACACCGTCAGGATGCAGATGGGCATGGACACGGCGATGGTCAGCGTGGCTCCGCCCCGGCGGAGGAACAGCAGCACCACAAGGGCCGCCAGCAGCACGCCCTGGAGGATGTTCTGATAGGCGGCGTCCACCGTCTGGTTGATGTAATCGCTGGCCAGGTACGGCGCGGACCAATGGAGGCTGGGATTATCGGCCTTCAGGCTGTCCAGCCGCTTCACCACCTGCTCGGAGACGTAGACCTCGTTGGCCTTGCGGCCTTGTGTAACCTAATAGTAATGCCTGCCCCCACATCTATTACTGCCATCCGTACAGCGCCTTTGAGCGGGGGAGCAACGAGAACGGAAACCGCATGATTCGACGGCGGGTGCCGAAGGGGACGGACTTCACCGAGATAACCGAGGAAGATACTCTACAGATCCAGCGGTGGGTAAATGAATACCCGTGCGGCATCCTTGGGGGAAGGTGTGCCGGACGGGTGCTGCTGGAGCTTGCCCAGGGGGCAGGGATTGAGGGGGTAGGGTTGCTTTTGTAAATAATGCACAAAAAACATTTTTAGATTTTTCTGCATTTAACCCGTGACATTTTCCCGGGAACGGTTGTTCGCTTTTCCGCTTGTGTTTTGACGGCGGGCGTGCTAAAATGGGCATATTCTGACAAAAGCGCCGGAGGGCGCGGGGAGGTCCATATGCTACCCACCACACGCTTGAAAACCCTATACGCCGGTCCCCTGCCGCCCATGGCGCTGACGGATTACGAGGCCATGAGTAAATTCCTGAACCAGGCGGCCCAGCGCTGCAAGGTCTCCGGGCGCAATTTCGAACTGTTCCTGGACTGGATCATTCACGCCCTGTCCATGAGCCTCAGCTCCGACAGCGCCTCCCGGGTCTTCCTGCCCAAGACGAAGACGGGGCCCTTCGTCCTGGACGACCTGATTCCCATTTCCGGCCTCCCCCCGGCGGGGGAAAAGCGGGTGAAGCTCAGCGAGTGCGGCCTCATCGCCCCGGTCTGGAACAACGGGAGCCTGGAGGCCGCCCTGGAATCCCTGTATGACAGCGGCTTCGCCAGCCTGGACGTGAAGGAGCCCTTCGGCGGGGCCTATTTCCCGGAGCTCCGCCTGGCGGTGATCGACTCCCCGGCGGACGTGGATATCCCCAACGTCCTCCGGGTCTGGAGCCGGGGCAGTGTGGTTTTGCCCGTCTATCCCCTGAAGGACCTGGAGCCCCTGCTCAACACCGATGGGGAAACCTGGTACATCCAGTACGACGGGATGGAGCGGGAGGAACCCGTTCAGGAGCCCCGGATGGCGGCACTCTACAACTGCGGCCTCCGCCGTTACTGCGGCGGGGCCTAAAACCTCCCGGTCAGGAAGCGTTCGATTTGACTGGCGACCTCCTCCAGCTCCCGCCGCAGTGCCTCCTGGGCTTCCAGATCCCGGAGCTGCAGGGCCAGCAGCATCCTCCTGCTCAGGGCCTGCTGCTCATCCCGCAGGCTGTTCAGCGTAACGCTCCGGCTCTCAAAACGCTCGTTTCCCATCGGTCTTTTTCCTCCTGCGGCGCAGTTTTATAAGCAGCATTATCATATGCCCCAAAACTGAAAGGATTCTGAAACCGGCAAAGGCGCTTTTCGGGCTTGTTCCCGAAAAGCGCCTCCTTTCTAATATAGAGCGCGGTCTTCCGTTTTATGGCGGTTTTCAGCCTTCGGGAAACGCCGTGTCCTTTTTCGCCTGCGCTCCGAGAACCGTGACCTGAGGATTTTCCGCCGCCGCTTGGCGGAGGAGGCGGACCAGCGCCCGCCCCCGGCGGCCCAGGCGGTCCTCCAGGGCCTCCCGGTTCACGAGGCGGACCGTCACCGGCTCCCGGAGGTCCGTCAGGCAGTCAAAGAGGGCGTCCAGGTTCCGCCCGTACCACTCCGGCAGGGCCAGGGCCTGAACGAAGCGGTCATGGACCGCCTCCATGGACCAAAGCTCCGCTCCGTCCAGCACGATCTCAGCCATCGCCCCCGTCTCCGTACAGCAGCTCGAAGGACTCGTAATGGTCCCCGGTGTAATAAATCAGCCCGTCGTTGGAGAAGACGATCCGCTTGGCCCCCCGGCTTTTGGCCCCCAGGGTATCCACGTCGCACTCCGTGTAGGTCCGGCCCTGGGCCTCCGGCAGAAGGCCCTCGTAATTCCCGAAGCGGTTCCCGCCGATGCACATGCCCGGGGCGTAAGGCTCCAGGCTCCCGCCGGGCCAGCCCAGCTCCTGGGCCTCTTTTTTGGTGATGAAGTTATCCGGCAGATGTCCATAGGTGTGGATGTAGAGGGCCACGTCCTCCTTGGCGGTATAGGTCCCGTTTTCCGGGAGGGCGTCCAGCCCGGCGGACTGGTCCTCCGAGGGGGCGTTGCCGGGCCGCTCCGGCTCTTCCGGGAGGGACTCCCCATCCTCCAGTGTGGGCGGGTCCTCCTCCGGTCCGGCGGAATCCTCCGGGGCCTCCCCGTCCTCCACGGCGGGGAGATCGATTTTCGTATCCCCAGCCTGCGCGCCCTCCTCCGGGACCTGGGTCAGGTCCACAACGCCGCCGCAGGCGGCGAGGGAAAACAGGGTCAGGGCGGCCAGCAGGCCGCTGAGCCAGCGTTTCATGTCCATCATCCTTTCTCTTGATGGGGACAGTATACCAGCCCCGGCAAAAAGAGGCAAGGATTTTCGCCGCCGCCGCGGCTGTCCTTCTCTCAGATGTTGACATTTCTCCCCATATGTCCCATAATGGCAGGGAGATCAACACGGGAGGACGCGCTATGAAGACCATCCTCGGCATTGACATTGGGGGCACCACGACGAAGATCGTGGGCCTTGACCAGACCGGAACTCTCCTCTCCACCCTCCGGGTCCAGGCGGAGGAGCCCCTCACCAGCCTCTACGGTGCCTTTGGCAGCTACCTCTCCGGGAACCGCCTCACCCTGGCGGACGTGGAGCGGGTGGTCCTCACCGGCGTGGGGGCCTCCTATGTGGAGGGGGATATCTACGGCCTTCCCACCTGCACGGTGGACGAGTTTTCCGCCAGCGGCACGGGCGCCCTGGCCATGAGCGGCCAGGAGAAGGCCGTGGTGGCCACCATGGGCACCGGCACCGCCTTCCTCTGGGCGGAGCGGGGCAAGGGGGTCCGGCACCTCTGCGGCAGCGGCATCGGCGGCGGCACCCTGGGGGGCCTGTGCCGGAAGCTGGTGGACATGGAGCGCTTCGGCCAGATCAAGAAGCTGGCGGAGCAGGGGGACCTGGGCAAGGTGGACCTGATGATCCGGGACATCACGCCGGACCCCGCCGCCACCCTGGACCCGACTCTCACCGCCGCCAATTTCGGCAACCTCTCCGAGGACGCCACCCCCGCCGACCTGGCTGCCGGGGCGGTGAACCTGGTGCTTCAGGCCATCGGCACCATGACGGTGCTGGCCTGCCAGTGCTGCGGGACGGACACGGTGGTCCTCACCGGCTCCGTCACCACGCTGTCCCAGGTAAAGCCCAACTTTGAGAACTTCCAGCGGCTCTACGGCATCCGCTACGTCATCCCGGAGCGGGCCACCTTCGCCACTGCCATCGGAGCGGGGCTCTACAGCCTGGAGCAGAAGGCGGTGCGCTGATGGACCTGGAAGCCCTGCGGCTGGCGGAGGCGTTCTTCGCCCGGAAGCCGGAGGCCCTGCCCTCCGTCCGGGCCTTTCTGCTCGGCGCGCTGGAGCGCTGGCCCGAGACGGAGATTGTCACCCAGAAATCCCAGGTGGGTCTCCGGGACCCCCGGCCTTACTGCGCCCTGACCGCCCCGGGAAAGCGCGTCAAGGGCAGGGCCGCTCCCGGGGCGATGCTGTCCCTGTTCCTCCCCCGGCCCCTGGAGGCGGACTGCCTCCTCATGGCGGTGGAGGCCTACCCGGGGCGGTTCACCAACCATCTGATCCTCCCGGCGGACCCGGAGGACTTTGGGGAAAGCCTCTGGTCCTGGACCGCCGAGGCCCGGCGCTTCCGCTGCGGAAAAGAATAAAGCGCCCCTTGCAAAATCCGGCGAAACGGGGTAACATAGAAACGGACATCCCCGGGCGGACCGCCCGGCAAACAGATAGGAGATCACGGGTATGAAACTCTCTCTGGTCATCATGGCGGCGGGCCTGGGGACCCGCTACGGCGGCAATAAGCAGGTGGACGCCATCGGCCCCCACGGGGAAATTTTAATGGAGTACTCCATCCACGACGCCCTCCGGGCGGGCTTTGGCAAGGTGGTCTTCATCATCAAGCCGGAGATGGGGAAGATGATGGAGGACCTCTGCGGCTACCTGTCCCGCAGGACCGCCCTGGACGGAAGCCCCGTGGAGGTGGAATACGCCTATCAGGACTTCTCCTCCATTCCGGCCCCCATTCCGGAGGGGCGGACCCGGCCCTTCGGCACCGTCCACGCCCTGCTCTGCGCCGCGGAAGCGGTGCGGGAGCCCTGCTGCGTCATCAATGCCGACGACTTTTATGGCTTTGACGCCTATCGCATTATGGCCCAGGCCCTCCGCCGCCTGCCGGAGGCGGGGCACGCCGCCATGGTGGGCTATCTGCTGAAAAACACCGCCAGCCTCCACGGCACGGTCACCCGGGGAATCTGCGTCCAGCAGGACGGCTTCCTGCGCGGCGTCCGGGAGACCCGGAACATCCAGCTTTATTCCGACGGCACCCTCCGGGACCTGGGCGCGGACCGGCCCCTGGACCCGGACGCGGTGGTATCCATGAACTTCTGGGGCTTCATGCCCTCTATCTTCCCAATCCTCCGGCGGGATTTCGAGGACTTCCTCCGGACCGCCGGGGACGACCTCCGGGCCGAGAGGCTGCTGCCCGAGATGGTGGACAGCCAGCTCCGGGAGGGCGGGCTGCGGGTCTCCCTTCTCTCCTCCGCCAGCCAGTGGTTCGGCATGACCTACCGGGAGGACCGGGAGGCCGTGGCCCAGGCCCTGCGGCGGCTTCACGAGCGCGGGGAGTATCCGGAAAGCCTCCGGAGCTGAGAAGCTGTATTCACAACCGCTGAAGCGCCGATTGGGCAGCCTTTTTCCCGGCATCACGGAAGGAGAACCTGCATACACTGGATAGGATTGGAAAAAGAGAGACAATTTGTCACCAAAATTTTAACAAATTGTTTCGACTTTTTTCGCGGGTTTTCGCGTATAATAAAGAGAGCAGATTTCCCGCCCTGCTGCGGGACGAGGATCGATGAGGAAGGGATCAGGCTATGGGGGAAAACGGAAAGAAGGTCCATAAGCGCCGCCTGCCCGGCGTTGCGGCGGCCCTGGCGGCGGCCATGTTGTTGCTGACCGCCGGGGCGTCCGGCGGCACGGCGGTCAGCTCTCCGCTGGCGGAGGCGGCGGAACCAGTGCCCTATAAGGCGGTCCCCGCCGCCGGGAAAATCGGGGCGGCGGCGGAGATCAGGGCCAAGGCCCTGCCGGAGGGCGCGGGAGAACCGGAGTCCCTGCCCTGCCCCCTGCCGGAGACGGAGGCGGTGGAGGATACATACTTTGACGGAGCCGTCTTTCTGGGGGACTCCCGGACAGAGGGCCTTTTCCTCTACAGCGGCCTGAAGACCGGGCATTTTTACACCGCCGTGGGGGCCACGGTGGAATCCGTGTTCTCCAAGAAAAACTTCGAGACGGAGAGCGGCGAAAAGGTCCCCCTGCTGGACGCGGTGGCGGAGCAGGACTGTGATAAAATCTATATTATGCTGGGCATCAACGAGCTGGGCTGGAGCAAAGTCAAGACCTTCCACGACCAGTACGCCAAGCTCATCGACCGGGTCCGGGAGGACCATCCGGAGGCGAAAATCGTCCTCCAGTCCATCCCTCCCGTCAGCGCCAAGCAGGAGGCGAAAAAGACCTACGTCAACAACGACCGCATTTCCGACTACAACGAGGTCATCCGGACCCTGGCGGAGGAAAAGGAGTGCTACTTCCTGGACGTGGCCGCCTGCCTGAGCGACGGAAACGGCCTTTTGCCTAAGGATTTAAACTTTGACGGCATCCACCTGAACCCCGCCGGGTGCAAGGTCTGGCTGAACTACCTACGGACTCACAGCCTGGAGGACGAGGCCATCGCCGCCGCCCGGAAGGCGGGCTGAGGGATTCCCGAAAAACGCATGCAAAAAGGCAGAGACGAGAATCGTCTCTGCCTTTTCTCTTTGCCCTCCTGTCACACCACGGCCTTTGCCCGCCTTCCCAGGCGCTCCGGCGCGGGGCGCTCCGCTGCGGCCCGGCGGGGGGCCGGACGCTGCGGCGTCTCCTGCTCTTCCAGGCGCTCCCGGGCTACCGCCAGCATCAGCTTGATGCGGTTTTCCTGGTTCACCCGGGTGGCGCTGGGGTCGTAGTCAATGGGGGTGATGTTGGCCTGGGGGTACAGCTCCCGGATCTTGTTGATCATGCCCTTGCCGCAGATATGGTTGGGCAGGCACCCGAAGGGCTGGGCGCAGACGATGTTCTCATACCCCGCCCGGACCAGCTCGATCATCTCGGCGGTGAGGAGCCAGCCCTCCCCCATCTTGTCCCCCGTGCTGATAATCCCCTCCGTCAGCTTAATGAGCTCCCGGAAGGGCAGAGGCGCGTGGTAGCCGTTGTCCTTCAAAACCTTGATGACCACGCTCTCCATGCCCTCAATGTATTTCAGCACCAGGTCGGACACGTGCTTTTCCAGGAAGGTGCCGCCGTAGAGCCGGGCGGTCTCCGAGGGGTTGTAGGCGCAGTACTGCACAAAGCCCATCAGCCCCGGCAGGTTCACCTCGCAGTCCTGGGAGGCCAGGAACCGCTCCAGGTCGTTGTTCCCCAGGGGGGAGTATTTCACGTAGATTTCGCCCACAACGCCCACCTTCACCTTGGGGACCCGGCGGACGGGGACGGCGGCAAACTCCCGGCCGATGACGGGCATGGCGGCCTTCATCTCCCGGTTGGTCCAGCCCTTGTCCTGGTGGATCCAGCCGCAGATGGTGTCCAGCCACTTCTCCTGCAAGCGGGCCGCGTCTCCCCTGCGGACCTCGTAGGGCTCCGTCTGGGCACGGAGGGCCGCCAGCAGGTCGCCGTAGTAAATGACCGACAAAAGCCGGCGCAGGAAGGGTACCGTCATAGGGAAGCCGGAGTCCTTCTCCAGGCCGGAGAAGTTCAGGCTCACCACGGGAACCTGGGGGTAGCCCGCCTTCACCAGGGCCTTGCGCAGCAGGTGGATGTAGTTGGAGGCCCGGCAGCCTCCGCCGGTCTGGGTGATGATGAGGGCGGTGTGGTCCAGGTCGTACTTCCCGGAGGCCAGGGCGTCCAGGAACTGGCCGATGACAAGCAAAGCGGGATAGCAGGTGTCGTTATGTACGTACTTGAGCCCCAGCTCGCTGACCTGGCTTCCGCAGTTCTCCAGCAGCTCGCAGGTGTAGCCCGCCTGCTCCATGACGGCCGCCAGGATGCGGAACTGCACCGGGGCCATGTTGGGGATGAGGATCTTGTGGGTCTTTTTCATCTCCGGCGTAAATTTGGGATAATGTAAGGCTTCCATCTTGGTCTCACTCCTGTTCGTCCAGGGCGGCGAAAAGGCTCCTCAAACGGATGCGCACCGCGCCCAGGTTGGTGATCTCGTCAATTTTCAGCTCTGTGTACAGCTTTCCCCCGGCCTGTAAAATGGCCTGGGTCTCGTCCGTCGTGATGGCGTCCACGCCGCAGCCGAAGCTGACCAGCTGTACCAGGTCGCAGTCCCGGTGCTCCACGCAGTACTTGGCGGCGGCGTAGAGCCGGGAGTGGTAGGTCCACTGGTTCAGCACCGTGGTGGGGAATTTGTCCACCAGGCCGGAGACGGAATCCTCCGTCACCACCGCCGCGCCGAACCGGGTAATGAGGGTGTCGATGCCGTGGTTGACCTCCGGGTCCACGTGGTAGGGCCGGCCCGCCAGGACGATGACCCGCCGTCCCTCGGCCCGGGCCTGTTCCATGATGCGGGCCCCCTCCTTGCGGACCTGGGCCATGTGGCAGGCATACTCGGCGTAGGCCGCGTCTCCAGCCTCCCGGACCTCCGCCTTGGAGAGATCCGGGAAGTGCCGCCGGAGAATCTCGTGAATTTTCTTGGTGAAGTCCTTGGGCCGGTGGAGGCCCACGTAGTCGTAAATGAATTTGGTATCCCTGATTTCGGGACAGTTCCCGGCGATGACCTCCGGGTAATAGGCCACCACGGGGCAGTTGTAATGGTTATCCCCCAGGCCCTCGTCCAGGTTATAGGTCATGCAGGGGTAGAAAATCGCGTCCAGCCCCAGCCTGGAGAGGAACTGAATGTGCCCGTGGGCCAGCTTCGCCGGGAAACAGGCGGTGTCGCTGGGAATGGTGGCCTGTCCCTTGAGGTAGAGGTCCCGGCTGGAAAGGGGGCTGTGGTACACGGCGAAGCCCAGCTTCGTAAAGAAGGTGTGCCAGAAGGGCAGCAGCTCCCACATATTGAGGCACAGCGGAATCCCCAGCTTCCCCCGCTTTCCGGGGACGGGCTTATAGCTTAAAATCAGCTTCCGCTTATAGGCGTACAGGTTCCGCTCGCCGCTGTCGGCCTTGCCGGTGACGGGGCGGTCGCAGCGGTTGCCGCTGATGAAGGTCTCCCCTCCCGCGAAGGTGTTGACGGTGAGCTGGCAGTTGTTGCCGCAGAGGCCGCAGACCCGGCTCTCCGTCTCCTGGGAGAAGCTCGCCAGGGCCTCCCGGCTCAAAAGGGCGCTGACCTGCCCGGGGGCCGCCTTGCTCCTGCCGTAGAGGGCCGCGCCAAAGGCACCCATCAGCCCCGCGATGTCCAGGCGGATGACCTCCACCCCCATCTCCTTCTCAAAGGCCCGGAGCACCGCCTCATTATAAAAGGTGCCCCCCTGAACCACCACGTTCCGGCCCAGCTCCTCGGGGCTGGCGGCACGGATGACCTTGTAAATGGCGTTTTTCACCACGGAGATGGACAGGCCCGCGGAGATGTTCTCGACGCTGGCTCCGTCCTTCTGGGCCTGCTTCACGCTGGAGTTCATGAACACGGTGCAGCGGCTCCCCAGGTCCACGGGCCGGTCCGCGAAGAGGCCCAGTTGGGCGAAGTCCTTCACGTCGTGGCCCAGGGCCTGGGCGAAGGTCTGGAGGAAGCTGCCGCAGCCGGAGGAACAGGCTTCATTTAAAAAGATGTTGCTGATGGCTCCGTCCTCGATTTTGAAGCACTTCATGTCCTGCCCGCCAATGTCGATGATAAAGTCCACATTAGGCAGGAAGTGCCTTGCGGCGGTGAAGTGGGCCACGGTTTCCACTACGCCGCAGTCGCCGTGGAAGGCGTTCTTCGCCAGGTCCTCGCCGTAGCCGGTAGTGGTGACGGAGGCCACCTGCAAGGCCGGATGCTCGTCGTAAAGCTGCTGGAGCACGCCCCGGATCAGGGGCACGGGGCTGCCCAGGTTGGGCCGGTAGTCCGTGAACAGCAGCCGGGCCTCCTGGTCGATGACCGCCACCTTTACCGTGGTGGACCCGGAGTCGATGCCGATATGGACCGGGGCGGCGTAGTCCGGGCCGAAGGGGGCCCGGTCCACCCTGGCCTTGGCGTGGCGGGCCTGGAATGCCTCGTATTCCTCCCGGTTTTGGAACAGGGGCGGCTGGCTCCGGTAGGTCTCGGAGGCTCCCCGTTCCCGGAGGCGGTCCGCCACATCCTTCAGGTCGAACCGCTGGTCGGCGTAGAACGCCGCCCCCAGGGCCACGAACAGCAGGCTGTTCTCCGGGCAGGTCCCGGTCACCCCCAGAGTCTTGTCAAAGCTCTCCCGGAGACATTTGGAAAAGGTCAGCGGCCCGCCCAGGTAGAGGACGTTCCCCTTGATGGGCCGTCCCTGGGCCAGGCCCGCGATGGTCTGGTTTACCACCGCCTGGTAAATGCTGGCGGCAATGTCCGTGGCCTTGGCTCCCTGGTTGATGAGGGGCTGCACGTCGCTTTTGGCAAAGACGCCGCAGCGGGAGGCAATGGTATAGGTCTTCTCCGCCGTTTGTGCGGCCTCGTCCATTTCGTCGGCGGTCATTTTCAGCAGCGTCGCCATCTGGTCGATAAACGCCCCGGTGCCCCCGGCGCAGGAGCCGTTCATGCGGACCTCCATGCCGCCGGAGAGGAAGAGAATCTTCGCGTCCTCTCCCCCCAGCTCGATGACCACGTCGGTGCCCGGGACCAGTCGGCCCGCGGCCACGCGGGTGGCGAAGACCTCCTGGACAAAGGGCACTCCCACGCTCTCGGCCATGCCCATGCCGGCGGAGCCGGAAATCGCCAGCTCCGCCCGTCCCGAGGGAACGTACTGCCCGGCCACCCGGCGGAGCAGCTCCTCCGACTTCTCCAGAATATGGCTGAAATGCCGCTCATAAGTACTGTATACGATGTTGTCCGCGTCATCCAGCACCACGCATTTGATGGTGGTGGACCCCACGTCAAGACCGATCTTCAAAATTTGCTCCTCCTTTGGGCAAACGATTACTTGCCTTCATTCTGGCAGTAACCGCAGGATATCATATCCTTGGTATCATAACACGGTTTCGACGGAATTTTCAATCGTCAATCCTTTGAAAATCTGTAAAGAACCTGTTAAGGAAGCACTGATTAAATCAACGTGTGCAGATTTGCGCCAGAAATTTCTGCTGACAAGGAAGAAAATCGCAGGAATCCTGACGGATTTCAAGATTTTCTGACGCAGTCCAGCGGGAATTTATGGCGTGAAGCTGTGTGTTAATCAGTGGTTCCTTAAAAATGGGCCGGCCCGGCGGGGCTTGCCTATTTCGGCGGGACGTGCTATACTCATCCTATTCAACCGGGAAGCGAGGCATGACCATGAATACCGTTCTCCTCCACTGCTGCTGCGCCCCCTGCTCCTTAAGCTGCATCGACCCCCTCCGGGCCGAGGGCGTGGAGCCGGCGGCCTTCTGGTACAACCCCAATATCCACCCCTGGAAGGAATACCAGGCCCGGCGGGACTGCCTGCTGGAATACGCCCCCGCCATCGGCATGGAGGTCCGGGTCCGGGAGGATTACGGCCTCCGGGAGTTTGTCCGCCAGGTAGCCGGGGACATCGGCCGCCGCTGCGCCTACTGCTATGAGCACCGCATTGAGGGCACGGCGAAATACGCCGCCGAGCACGGCTTTCCCGCCTTCACCACCACGCTGCTTGCCAGCATCTATCAGGACCATGAGGGCATCGTCCGGGCGGCGGAGCGGTACGCCAGGCAGTATGGCGTGGAATTTTTGTACCGGGACTTCCGCCCGAACTTCCGGGAGGGCAACCGCCGGGCCCGGGAGCTGGGGTTCTACATGCAGAAGTACTGCGGCTGTGTCTTCTCGGAGCAGGAGCGGTATCAGAAGCAGATCGACCGGGACAAGGCGAGGTTTTCGGAAACGTGAAAACGCAGGAGCGTAACTGCTCCTGCGCTTCTTTTATTTCCAGTGATTTTTCCACCAGCGCCCGCAGGACCTCACCGGCCTGCCGCTCCGTTTCCGGCACGTCCTGCTCCATGTAGCGGCGGTAGATGCGTTTGACTACCTCAGCCTCCTTCGGTACGATCTCCGGCTGGCCGTCAGGCCCCCGCCGGTAGCCCGGCAGCTTCTGGCACTGGAAGGGGACGCTACCCGCCTCCCGCCTCCCGGCTCTTTTGGATGCCCCAGATCACGTTTTTGCTGATGGACTCGCTGCCGTGTCTGCAATCCCGTCACTCACAAGCGGTATCGGCTGCAGTACGAGGGAGTTGAACTCCCCGTTGGCAATAACACATGCCTTGAAGACAATTCGCAAATGTGTGAATGATGCATGCCTTGGGGTATGGAACGCGATTCCAGAGCAAAGGCCATCCCACTTTACTAGGCCTTGTTTGAAAAAAGTCTAAACGCCCAAAACGGCGGATCTTTTTCCGCCGCTCTGCGTTAAGGAAGCACTGATTTAATCCCCGCACACATCTTTACGCCTTAAATTTCCGCTGATCTGCGTCAGAAAATCTTGAAATCCGCCAGGATTTCTGCGATTTTCTTCCTTGCCAGCGAAAATTTCTGGCGCAAATCTGCACACGTTGATTAAATCAGTGCTTCCTTAAATTTTCTTGCCGGGCGTCAGCCCGCCCGCGAAAATTTGCCTTGATTGGCGAAAAAATCTCTCACCGTTGGGCATTCCGTCAATTTTCAAACAAGGCCTAAATCTTATATTCCCCCTTGACAACCGCTTTAGAAATAAAGAAGTGTGGGGGCCGTCCCTCCCGGGGCGGCCCCTGAACCTCAATACCGCTTCTCCAGCCGCTTGTAAATCAGGATGCCGGCCGCAAACTCTACCAGCAGGAACGCCGCCAGAAAATAAACCAGCAGCTCCGCCGCCGCCTCCGGCACCACGCCCAGCTTCCCCAGAATGGAGAAAGCCACGAGGGCGGCGCAGGCCAGCAGCATCCCCAGGACATAGGCATAGCGCCCGGACCGATCCCGGAGCATGGATTTCCGCTCGTCCCGGAGCTCGATTTGCTCCTCCTCCACGTGCCGCCGCCAGGAGTCCTCGGTTTCCAGCTTGGTCCATTTGACATATTTGCAGAGCTGCGCGATGCCGGGCCCGAAGAAGGCGCCGCTGAAGCCGCAGAGCAGGCTGTCCAGCGGCGTGTCCCAGAAAATGGCTGCGGCCAGGAGGCAGAGGCCCACGGCAATCATGGCGATTCCAGTCCAAAGGACGCTTTTTTTCATAAAGTATCGCTCCTTTCATGCAAAAAAATCTCCTCAATAGGAAGCCCGAAAAAATCGGAAATGGTAAAGGCCAATTCCAGGGACGGGCTGTAGCGCCCGTTCTCAATGGAGCTGACGGTCTGTCGGGAGACCCGGATGGCTTTGGCAAACTCCTCCTGCCTCAGCCCCCGGCTTTTCCGCAGCTCTTCCACGCGGTTCTTCATAGCCGCCTCCTTTCGTGAAAAGGTTCTTTTACATAGAAGAGCGGCCGTCTCGTCTTATGTAAAGGATCCTTTACCTATAATCTACCACAGCTTCGTTAGTTTGTCAAGGGTCCTTTACATAAATGTCTTCCTTTTTCAGATTGGCGCTGCGCGGCGCCGCTTTTTGAAGTGGCCGCCAAAATATTGAAAAAAAGAAGGCTGCCACTCCTGGCAGCCTCCCAATAAAGTAGAATTCATAGACGGCTCATGTATATGAGAGGATAAGGACGGCCCTGCTCGTCACATTCGCTTTGTTTGCGGGCTTTGAAACCCATGTGCTCATAGAAACCTTTAGCCTCCGGATTTTGTTCATTTACGGCTAATTTTTGAATCTTGTAATGCTCAATGCCATACAGCATTAGACATTTCCCGACCCCTTTTCCTCGTTCTTCCGGAGCGATGAACAACATTTCAAGAGTTTGATCCTCGATTCCCATGAACGCAACCGGGCGCCCAGTTTCATTCTCTGCAATTATGAGATTCGCAACGCTGCTTAGCGCTTGCGGCACATCAGGTTTGATATTCTGTATTTCCTGGTCTGATAGAAACAGATGGGTTGCCTTTACAGACCTTTCCCATACGTCTAATAACTGTTGTATCAATACGGGAGGACGGCTTTGTATCTCTGTTATGTTCACAACGAGTCCCTCCAAATGCTGATTTTTCATTCTGATTCTACCATAGAGTTCGGTCCTGTTCAAGGCGCTTTCGCAAAAGGGACTCAATTTTTGCCGCCTTGCAATTTCCCCGCCCGTGTAGTATCATAAAAGAACTCTTGACGAAAAAGGGGACCGCCCATGAAACGAATTTTCCCCCTCCTGTGCGCCCTGCTGCTGCTGGCGGCCTGCGGCCCGGCCCTGCCGCCGGAGGATTCGGGCCGGCTGCAAATCGTCGCCGCCGTCTTTCCAGCCTACGACTTCGCCCGGGCCGCCGCCGGGGAACTGGCGGACGTGACGCTGCTGCTGCCCCCCGGCGCGGAGAGCCACTCCTACGAGCCCACCCCGGCGGACATCCTCCGGGTCCAGCGCTGCGACCTCTTTCTCTACCTGGGCGGCGAGTCCGACGCATGGGTGGATACCATCCTCTCCGCTATCGAGCCCAAGGGGGAGACCCTGCGGATGATCGACTGCGTGGACCTTCTGGAGGAGGAGACCGTAGAGGGGATGCAGGGCGGCCACGACCACGACCATGACCACGAGGAGGGCCACGATCACCTGGGGGAGGTGGTGGGCATGGACGAGCACGTCTGGACCGCCCCGGAGAACGCCGCCGCCATTACCCGGACCGTGGGGGAGCGGCTGGCCGCCCTGGACCCGGGGAACGGCGAGACCTACCGCGCCAACGCCGGGGGCTACGCCCTGGAGCTGGAGGAGCTGGACCGGGACTTTGCCGCCTTCTTCGACGGGCGGACGGACCGGACCATCGTCTTTGGCGACCGCTTCCCCCTGCTCTACTTCGCCGGGGCTTATGATCTGGACTACTACGCCGCCTTTCCCGGCTGCGGGGCCCAGACGGAGCCCTCGGCGGCTACGGTGGCCTTCCTGACAAAGACGGTCCGGGAGGAGCGCCTTCCCACCGTCTGGTATATCGAGTTTTCCAACCACCTGGTGGCGGACAGCATCGCCGAAGCCGCCGGAGTGGAGACGGCCCAGTTCCACACCTGCCACAACGTGAGCCGGGCGGAGCTGGAGGCGGGGGCCACGTATCTGTCCCTGATGCGGGCCAACCTGGAGACGCTGCGGGAACATATGTGAAACAAGAAAAAGGAGACACGGCATGGACAACGCCTTTGACTTCCTGACCCTGGATTTTTTTACCCGGGCCTCGGTGTTCCCGGGAAGCCTGGGGACCTTCCGCTACCGCTTCCAGCGCACCGGCTGGGTGGGGGACGGGCAGATTCAGGCGTGGGTGTATGAAAACGTCTGCTTTGAGCTGGCGAAAAATGTGGAGACGGAGACCTTCCCCTGGACGGGGGAGGGGGTCTCGGCCCTGAAAGACTGGCTGGGCCAAAAGCTCACGGAGCGGGGGACGGAGCCCTACCGGATTCCCTACCCGCCGGTCAAGGCAGACTAAGGAGGACGATCATGTTTACCGGCTTCACCGACGAAACGGTGGATTTTATGTGGGGCATCCGCTTCAACAACGAGCGGACCTGGTTCGAGGCCCACAAGGAAATCTACCTGAACCACTTTTACCGCCCCATGCAGGCCCTGGGGGCGGAGATTTACGAGTTTATCCGGGGCGAGCGCCCGGACTATGACCTGATTAACAAGGTGACCCGCATCTACCGGGACGCCCGCCGCCTCCACGGCCGGGGCCCCTATAAGGAGAGCCTCTGGTTCTCCGTGGAGGAGCCCTCGGAGCAGTGGACGGCCAAGCCCACCTTCTGGTTTGAGCTGATGCCGGAGAGCTGGACCTACGGCATGGGGTATTACCTGCCCAAGGCCCTGACCATGGCGAAGCTCCGGGCCCGGCTGGACCGGGACCCGAAGACGATGGAGGCCCTGACCCGGGCGCTGGACCGGCAGGAGGAATTTGCCCTGGTGACGGAGGCGTACAAGCGCCCCAAGGGCCCGGCCCCGTCGCCGCTGCTGGAGCCCTGGTATCAGGCGAAGTCCTTCACCATCTGCCATGAGGAGAAGCTGACGGAGGACCTGTTCTCCCGCCGCCTGGTGGACCGGCTGAAGGAGGGGTATGCCTTCCTGCTGCCCTATTACGATTATTTCGTCACCCTGGACGGGGACCCGGACCCCCGGGAGCAGCCGGGACGGCCATAGGGCGGCGGCAAAATAGAAGGTGGAAACCGTTTCGGGTTTGGACCCCTTCCGGAGGCTTCTCCGCCTTGTATTTTTTCCAAAAATATCGTATGATATAGTCAACGCAGTTGAAAAGGAGCAAACACACCTTTTCAACCGGCGGACCTGTGGTCCGCCGAGGCGCAAGGCGCCTATGCGTTTCCTATGAAGTTCACCACAGAAAGCCGCATTCGCGGCCCACAGCGCGGTTTACCCGCGCTGTGTTGAAAAGAATCCATTGGATTCTTTTCAACTGTGGTAACTTATAGAAGGAAACACGCCAGGAGCGCCCGGCAGCCCGCCTCCCCGGCGGGACCATACATATATAAAGGAGGCCAAACTATGGAAGAGAAGAGAATGTATACGGTCACCGTGGACGGCGCGGAGTACGCCTATCCCCACGGCACGCCCTTCCGTGCCATTGCGGCGGACTTTCAGGACCGGTTCCCCTGCGACATCCTGCTGGTCAACCGGGACGGAAAGCTCTGCGAGCTCCACAAGCTCCTGGACCGGGACTGCTCGCTGAAAATGGTCACCGCCCAGGACAAGCCCGGCATCCAGACCTATGAGCGCAGCGCGGTTTTCCTGATGCTGAAGGCGTTCTACGACGTGGCGGGCCGGGAGAACGTGGAACGCATTTCCGTGGAGTACTCCCTCAGCAGCGCCCTCTTCATCCTGGCCCGGGGAAATTTCACGCTGGACCAGGCCCTGCTGGACCGGGTGGAGGCCCGCATGCGGGAGCTGTCCGCCCAGGCGCTGCCCATTGAAAAGCGGACTCTCAACACCGACGACGCCATCGACCTGTTCCGCCAGGCCCGGCTGGTCCACAAGGCCCAGCTCCTCAGCTTCCGCATCAACTCCCACGTCAACGTCTACTCCCTGGACGGCTTCGTGGATTACTTCTACGGCTACATGGCCCCGGACACCGGCTATATCCGGTGCTTCGGCCTGGAGCCCTTCGAGAACGGCTTCGTCCTCCGCCTGCCCACCCAGAAGGACCCCGGCCATTTGGGGGACTTCAAGCCCTCCTATAAGGTTTTCCGGGAGCTCTACCAGTCCACCCTCCGTTTCGAGGCACTGAATGCCTCCAACGTGGCGGAGCTGAACACCACCATCTCCCAGGGCGGGGCCATGCCGCTGATCCTGGCCCACGAGGCTATGATGGAGAAGAAGATCGGCGACATCGCCGCGGAGATCGCCCAGCGGAAGGAGGTCCGTTTCGTCATGATTGCCGGGCCCTCCTCCTCCGGCAAGACCACCTTCTCCCACCGGTTGTCCACGCAGCTCCGGGCCTGCGGCCTGCGGCCCTATCCCATTGCTACGGACAATTACTTCGTCAACCGGGACAAGACCCCCCGGGATGAAAACGGCAATTACGACTTTGAGGGCCTGGGGGCCATGGACGTGGAGCAGTTCAACCAGGACTGCGTGCGCCTTTTGAACGGCGAGACGGTGGAGCTTCCCACCTATAACTTTAAAAAGGGCCAGCGGGAGTACAACGGCAACTTCCTGCGCCTGGAGGAGGGGGACGTGCTGGTCATCGAGGGCATCCACTGCCTCAACGACCAGTTCACCCACTCCCTGCCCAAGGAGAGCAAATATAAAATCTATATCAGCTGCCTCACCACGCTGAACATCGATGACCACAACCGCATCCCCACCACGGACGCCCGGCTCCTCCGCCGCATCGAGCGGGACGCCCGGACCCGGGGCTACAGCGCCCAGGCCACCATCAAGATGTGGCCCTCTGTCCGGCGGGGGGAGGAGAACAACATCTTCCCCTTCCAGGACAGCGCGGACATGATTTTCAACTCCTCCCTGATCTACGAGACGTCCCTGCTGAAGCCCTATGTCCAGCCCCTGCTCTTCGGCGTTCCCCGGGACAGCGAGGAGTATATCGAGGCCAAGCGGCTGCTGAAATTCCTGAACTATTTCCTGCCCATTCCGGCGGACAACATCCCCAAGACCTCCCTAATGCGGGAGTTCATCGGCGGGGGTTGCTACCACGCCTGAGAGGGTGGGCCGGGAGGGCCCTTGAAAAAGCCAAGCGCCCCCGCCGCCAGGCGGGGGCGCTTTCAGCTATTTCAACATTTCCAAATATGCTTCAAACCCTATGCGCAGCCGGCAAACGGGTCCCGGACCCGCAAAGGTCAATTCCCGCAAAGCCTCGGAGTCCTTGCACCGCTGGAATTCAGCGTCTGGTAAGTGTACAGGATGCCCTTCTCCTCCAACAGATGCCGAAAGTGCAGCAGAGTCGTGGCGTCCGGGACATCCTGCTCGAAAAAGTTGATCCCCATAAATTTGCGCATGGCATAGCTGTCATAAATTGCGTCCTCTACTCCTTCATCGGATAAGCTGAACCAGCATTGCAGCAGATACATCCGCAGCATGGTTTCTATCTCAATCGGCGGACGGCCGCGTTTCCCGGTTGGATAGTGGGGGACGACCAGCGATACCCATTCCTCCCACGGGATGATCTCGTCCATGATTTCCAGAAATTCTTCCCGTTTTGTTTTCTTTTTCCGGCATCTGTATTCCATATCGCTAAAACTTTCCTGTTTCATACCCAGCGCCCCCTTTCCCTTATTTTATCACATCTTCTATCATTTCGGGGAATTAAATCAGCGTTTCCTTAACTCCGCATCATAGTTTCGCTTCCTTCTTTTGGGTAGAAATGCTTCTACGCCTTCCGCTTCATAGTTTGCTATCCATTGCCGGATAGTTTCTTTGTTCACGCCCATTTGTCGGCTTGCCTCGTTGATCCCTATTTCCCCTTTCAGATATCGCCTTACAATTTCTACTTTTTCCTCTGGTTTCAATTTTTGCTCCTGTGGCATAAAATACTCCCTTCATGATTGACAGTTTCTTTTTTCGCTGTCTCTCATGAAGGGAGCATATCATTTTGGCTGCGGGCTTTTTCTTTTTCGCCCCAGGCGGCACCTTTGACGGTTTCTTTTTCAAAAGGGTATTCATATACTCACATCCTTGGCTTGAATTTGTGTGAAAAATGCGTATAATAGAAGTATAGAAAGCTGCTGCTTTTTGGAAAGGAGGCCGGTCTTATGGTTTATACTTTAGAAGAAATCAGCCGCCGTGTGCGGCCTGTTGCGGAAAAGTACAAGTTGAAAGCCGTATATGTGTTCGGCTCCTATGCCCGGGGAGAGGCTAACGAAGACAGTGATATTGATTTGTTGATCGATGATACAAACTCCGGCTTGCGGGGGCTTGCATATGGCGGACTCTGTTATGATTTGGAAGAAGCATTGGAAAAAGAAATCAGTTTTCTTACAGTAGATTCTCTGGAAGGTCCGTGCCGCAGAAAAAGTGATGTATACTTTCGTGAAAACGTGAGTAAGGAACGGAGGAAAATTTATGCTGTCGCCTGATCTTCAGCGCATCGAGCATATTCGGGATTATTGCCTCCAGGTTGGAAAAACGATCTTGCGTTACGGAGATTCATTTGATATCTTTAAAACTGATATGGATTTCCAGCAGTCTGTTGCGTTTTCTGTCTTGCAGATCGGTGAATTGTGCAACGGTTTATCCGAAGAATATCGCAAACTGACCCAAGAGGATGTGGAATGGAACGCCATCAGAGGGCTGAGAAATATTGTTGCCCACGCATATGGAAGCATTAAGCTGGATATTCTTTGGGACACAATTGCCACCGATATTCCCGTATTGAAAGAATTTTGCGAAACACAACTCTCTGAAAACGAATAGAACTTTAAAGGGACGCTGCGGCGTCCCTTTGTTTATTCCTCGTAAATCCCATGCACCGCCGTGGTCATATCGAACACACCCTCCGGCAGCTTCACCCGGCGGCTGGTGCGCTTGTTGATAATCTCATACAGCAGTTTCAGGATGAAATCGTCCGTGTACCGGGGCTCCAGTACCTCCAGCTCGCACACGTCCAGATACCGCCGGGCGGTGTCCGCCTCTTCGTTCAGACGCTGGATGATGGCGGCTACGCTGCGGCCCTTGGACCTCATGTGGGCCTCGTACTGGAAGATCAGAAAGAAGCGATGCCGGATGGCGTCGCTGGCTACCCCCTGGCCGATCTCCGCGATATTGTCCTCGATCATCTCCCGGCAGGATTCGTTCTCCTCCTGTTCGGAAAAACCCTTCATCCGCTCCACGTAGTCGGCGGTATCCGCCGGGGGGGTCCGGGCCTCCAGCTGGAGATTGTCCGGGGCGATTTTCAGCCAGGCGGCGTACTCCTGCCGCTTAAAGTTTTAGCGATATGGAATACAGGAGCCGGAAAAAGAAAACAAAACGGGAAGAATTTCTGGAAATCATGGACGAGATTATCCCATGGGAGGAATGGGTATCGCTGGTCGTCCCCCACTATCCAACCGGGAAACGCGGCCGTCCGCCGATTGAGATAGAAAGCCTTACAATTATTTGGCCAGTGAGACTTCCAATAAAAAGCCAGAGAAAAAACCGCCAATTCTCCATAAGATATTTCACTCCTCGCATCCTTCTTTCCGCCCTGCCTCCGGCAGGGCATCCTCCTTACAGAAAATCAAGTCCATTCTTCTTTGGTAACCATCCAATCATCCGCCGTCAAGTCCTCTGCTCCCGGCTGCCACCGGGGGCAGGGGGCTTTCCCTTTTGCATGCAAAATGCAGCGCTCCGGTAAGTTTGTGGGTTCAATGTGGAGTGCCTCCGCAAAAAACGGCCTGGTCATATAGCCCCCGGTTTTCACCGCCAGCGCCACCGCTTCGTGAATATACATTTTCTCTTCCCTCCCCTCACGCGCTGTCCTGCATCCCCGCCCCGCTCTGGCCGGACGGCGACAGCTCCAACCGGAGCAGGTCGCCCTTGCCTCGCCAACATCCTTGTGGTAAAATCGGGAAGAGAAGGGGGGGCAGATTTGATTGACAGGCTTTGCAAAAAAATTTTAATTTACATGAATAAATCTTCTGACTGTCCAAGTGAAAAATGCTATGATTTTGATGAAGACATTGACAAAATTGCAACTGATTTGAATACTGACAGTGAAAGCATCCGATTGGCAATCGGCTTCTTGGAAAAGTCGGAATATATCAGTTTTGGGTTTACGCAAAGCGGCATAGCGCTAAACTTTTATTTGGGGAAACGCTGATTTAATTCCCCCAAATGATAAAAGATGTGATAAAATAAGGGAAAGGGGGCGTGGGGTATGAAACAGGAAAGTTTTAGCGATATGGAATACAGATGCCGGAAAAAGAAAACAAAACGGGAAGAATTTCTGGAAATCATGGATGAGATCATCCCGTGGGAGGAATGGGTATCGCTGGTCGTCCCCCACTATCCAACCGGGAAACGCGGCC
>CAJTVF010000033.1 GCA_910579435.1 uncultured Oscillibacter sp. | reverse complement strand
GAAATACCCCAAAAACAGAGCTGTGGTTATCCTATTTTGTAACCACTTGACCCTCTTTTTGCCCGGTTATCCTATTGGGAACCACTATAAATTTGGTGAAAAATGGCTTTTTTGCGTCAAACTGCATCAAACCCTATCAAAAGCAAAAGCCCGGAAAACCTTGATTTTCCGGGCTTTTTGAGCCATTTTGATAAAATTTAACGCTTGCTGAACTGCGGAGCGCGACGAGCCGCTTTGAGGCCGTACTTCTTGCGCTCCTTCATACGAGGATCGCGGGTCAGGAACCCGGCCTTTTTCAGGATGGGGCGGTTATCCTCGCTGGCCAGCAGCAGGGCCCGGGCGATGCCGTGGCGCAGGGCGCCGGCCTGGCCAGTGACGCCGCCGCCGGAGACGGTGGCCACGATGTCCATTTTGCCGGTGTTGCCGGTGGCCTCCAGAGGCTGGCGGACGACCATCTTCAGGGTCTCCAGGCCGAAGTAATCGTCGATGTCCCGACCGTTGATGGTGATGCTCCCGGTGCCGCCGGGGAACAGGTGGACGCGGGCGACGGAGGACTTCCGGCGTCCGGTACCGTACAGATAGGGCTTCTTAGACTGATACATACGCTTCTTCCTCCTTATTCAGCGTCCAGGGCGATGGGCTTCTGGGCCTGCTGCTTGTGCTCCGCGCCGGCGTAGATGTGCAGGCGCTTCAGGGAATCCTTCGCGACCGTGTTCTTGGGCATCATGCCGCGGACGGCCACCCGCATGGCCACCTCGGGCTTCTCCTGCATCAGGATGCGGTAGGGGGTCTCCTTGAGGCCGCCCACCCAGCCGGAGTGGGTGCGGTAGATCTTCTGCTCGCCCTTTTTGCCGGTGAGGACAGCCTTCCCCGCGTTGATAATGATAACATTGTCTCCGCAGTCGGCGTGGGGGGTGAAGGTGGTTTTGTTTTTGCCGCGCAGCAGGTCGGCGGCCCGGACGGCGGTCTTGCCCAGGGGCTTCCCGGCGGCGTCCAGGATGTACCACTTGCGCTCAATGTTGGCCTTGTTTGCCATAAAAGTGGACATGGTCGTTCCTCCATCAGTATAGTTTCCAATTGGTTAAACAAAGTAAGAACTCCTTGCGGAGCAAGGTTATTTATACCATGGCTTCCCGCCAATGTCAACAGAATTTTTAATTGGCGGCGTATATCCTGCGGATTCCTCTTGTTTTCTTTTATAAACTCCGAAATACTAAAGTTCCATTTTTAAATTGCGGCGGATAAAAAAGAGCCGGTCCCCAGGGACCGGCCCCTATGTATCCCCTACAGCACCCACTGAACCAGCAGCAGCAGGATGAAGCCCGGAAGCCCCAGGACCCCGATCACCAGGGCGTTCCAGACGTTGACCCCCAGGGCGATGCCTGTCACTCCGGCGGTGGCGTTCACCGCCCAGAGGGCCAGGAAGCCCAGGAGGGTATTTGCCAGCAGCTTCACCGCCAGCTTCAGCGGCGCGCTGAACACCCGCAGCAGGGCAATGAGAAAAAAACCTGCCAGCAGGGCGGCAATGATTTTCTGATTTAAGTCCATACCGCGTCGCCCTCCAGCTGGGGCAGGGCGGGCACGCTCTCCGGGCTCCGCTCCTTGATGGCCCGGATCAGGTAGTTGCACCGGGCCTTCTCCGCCTTGATTTGATAGATGCAGAACTCCACCAGCTCCGGGTCCACCGCCTGGTCAAACTTCCGATAGGCCAGGGACAGGTCCCCCTGGGCGCTCTGGAGCTCCGCCCGCAGCGCCAGCAGCTCCGGGTCCGGTCTGCTTTTTTTGAAGAAAGTGGTTTTCATAGCCTTGCTCCTCCTGTATAATACGGTATATGATATGGTGATTTTGGACAAATATGCCAGCTTTCATACAGGAGGGACCGCCATGCAGGAAATTTTTATGAGACAAGCCCTGGCCCTGGCCCGGGAGGCCGCCGCCGCCGGGGAGGTCCCCGTGGGCTGCGTCGTCGTCCGGGAGGGCGTGGTGGTGGGCCGGGGGCGGAACCGCCGGGAGGAAAAACGCTCCGCCGCCTCCCACGCCGAGATGGAGGCCATCGCCCAGGCCAATCAGGCGCTGGGCTCCTGGCGGCTGGAGGACTGCGAGCTCTACGTCACCCTGGAGCCCTGCCCCATGTGCGCCGGGGCGATCCTGAACGCCCGCATCCGCCGGGTCTGGTTCGGGGCCCGGGACCGCTGCTTCGGGGCCTGCGGCGGCGTGACCAATCTGTTTATGGAGCGCTTCCCCCATCCCCCCGCCCTGGTGGGCGGCGTGCTGGAAGAAGAATGCCAGGAGGTTCTTTCCAATTTTTTTGCCGGCCTGCGCGGGAAAAATGGTTGACATAAGATTTAAGACTTTTGTAACAATTGACGCTGGTTTCCTTAACAACTCTCCTGTATCTTAATACTTGCAAGAGACAAAACTTCTTTTCATCCAATCTTCCAAACAATAAGGTTCAGGGCCAGCCTCACGGCTGGCCCTGTTCCGTTTTTCCAAGGAGGTCTCGGCTTTCCATTTCTCCCCGTCCCCCGCCCCGGCAATCCCTTGCGCCTCAAAGGCTCCTGTCCCAAAATGGAGTTTCTGGGCAAATTTCATAAACTGTTCACCATTTTCCCAAGCCCTTCCTGTATATTATAGATATGCACCTGACTTCACCACGACCCAGGCGGGCCAGCCCGTCTGCTTACCAGAAATGAGGCATCACTGTGAATATCGCTTACCTTCTGACGCCGAAGCACCGCGTCGCCTATCTGTACGACGACAACTCCATCCGTCAGGGCCTTGAGAAGCTCCGGCACCACGGCCGCAGCGCCGTCCCCGTCATCAACCGCAAGGGCCAGTATGTGGGCACCGTCAGCGAGGGGGATTTCCTCTGGCGGCTCCTCCCGGACGAGGGCTCCCCCTGTCCCTGCTCCCTAAAAGAGCTGGAGCGGCTTCACGTCCGGGACATTCTCCGGGAGAACCCCTCCGTCCGCATCACCGCCTCCGTGGACGAGCTGCTGGACACCATCGTCCGCCAGAACTTCGTCCCTGTGGTGGATGATCTGAACAGCTTCATCGGCATCGTCACCCGCCAGGACATCATCCGCTGTCTGGCCGGCGAAAAGGAGGCCGCTCCGGCCCTCCGTAAAATCGTGTAACCGGCTCGCAGCAGGCCGCCCTTCACCAGGGCGGCCTGTATGTTTGCACAACCGTTTTCCTTTGAACGGCGTCCGCTTTGTGCAGATTTCCAGCCTTTGCAGGAAATGGCTTGAAAACTTTCACAAAAACGCCTTCTAATGCAAGTATATTCATGGTAACTTGCAAAAATTATTTACTATGCTAAATGTCCCCTTGTAAAAAGCAGGTTTTTATGATATGATATTCACACACTTGCAAGAGTTGGCTTCAACCCTCGCAAAATCCAATCCTGAAAAGAGGAAGAACGATGAAAAAGAAATTCTCTCTGCTGATGGCCGTTCTGATGCTGGCCATGCTCCTCGCCGGCTGCGGCGGCGATCAGACTGTGGGCGGCGACGGCTCCCAGGGCGGCGATTCCGCTCCCGCCGATACCTCCGCTCCCGCCGATTCCGGAAGCTCCGACAGCTCCGATAACTCCGGCGCCTCCGCCGTGGCCGAGGACACCAACACCGTGGCCGTGGGCGCCGTGGTCATCGCCCGGGACGACGTGCCCGAGGACGATATCTACGCCCTGACCTCCGCCATCTTTGAAAACATTCCCACCATCACCGAGCAGCACGCCAAGGGCGGCGAGCTGGACCTGGACTTCGCCTCCTCCGTCACCTCCGTGCCCTATCACCCCGGCGCAGCCAAGTACTTCGCCGAGAAGGGCAAAGAGGTCGCTTCCGTGAAGGACGGCGCGGGCTCCGGCAGCTCCAAGTCCCTGACCTTCGGCACCGGCGGCGAGTCCGGCACCTACTACGCCTTCGGCGGCGTGCTCTCCAGTTATATCTCCAATAATACCAGCGTCTCCGTCACCGCCGTCACCTCCGGCGGTTCCAAGGCCAACATCGAGGACCTGGCCGCCGGCGACATTCAGCTGGGCTTCGTCCAGTCCGACGTTATGAGCTACGCCTACAACGGCGAGCGCCTCTTCGACGCCAAGGTGGAGAACTTCTCCGTGGTGGCCGCTCTCTACATGGAGCAGGTCCAGATCGTCACCACCAATCCCGACATCAAGTCCGTGGCGGACCTGGCGGGCAAATCCGTCTCCATCGGCGACCGGGGCTCCGGCGTGTGGTTCAACGCCGTGGACGTGCTGGGCGCCTATGACATCGACCCCGACAGCGGCATCAGCCCTGTGTACCAGGGCTTCGGCGACAGCGCGGACAGCCTGAAGGACAAGAAAATCGACGCGGCCTTCGTGGTGGCCGGCGCGCCCACCACCGCCATCGTGGACCTGGCCACCAGCGGCCCCGTGTACCTGGTCAGCCTGGACGAGGAGCACACCAGCGCCCTGCTGGAGTCCTCCCCCTACTACAGCGCCTACACCATCCCCGCCGGGACCTATTGATTCCCAACCTGAGCCAACCTCGGCAAGGGCCGCCTGACGCGGCCCTTGCCGCATTGAAAGGGCGGTATTTCCGCCGCCCCTTCAATACGGCAAGGACCCTTTTCGTTTTGCCGATGTGTTGATGTTTATTTTAATAAGGAGTACGATTCTATGAGCGAGAAAGACAAGAAAAACCTTCCCGACGTGGAAATCGGCACCGCGGCGGACATGGACGAGGTCATGCGCAAGTTTGACCGGGAGTCCGCCACCCGCATCTGGCAGGGGAAGCCCAAGCTGGTCGTGGGCGTGGTCATGGCCCTCTTCTCCCTGTACTGCATCTGGATGACCCTGCGCTGCACCTGGGACCTGCCCATCCGCCTGACCTCCTTCCTGGGGCTTATCACCATCATGGGCTATCTCACCTACCCCGCCCGGAAGGACCATGTGAAGCCCAACTCCATGCCCTGGTATGACATTGTGCTGATGCTGCTGGGGGCCGGGTCCTTCTTCTATTACTGCCTCAACTACAACTCCCTGGTCATGGTCATCACCAGCGCCGCCAAAATCAACCCCGCCAGCGAGAGCGCCATTCCGAACGCCTGGTTCTATCTGGTCATCGGCGTGGTGGCAATCCTCGTCCTGGCGGAGCTCTGCCGCCGCTGCGTGGGCCTGCCCATCCTGTGCGTGGTGGGCGCGCTGCTGGTCTACACCTTCGCCAGCGGGCAGAACCTGGCCCGGGTCATCTACACCCTGTTCTACGGCACCTCCGGCGTCATGGCGACGCCCATCCAGGTCTGCGCCAAGTTCATCGCCGTGTTCATCATCTTCGGCGCGTTCCTGGAGCGGACGGGCATCTCCAATTTCTTCATTGACCTCGCCAACTCCCTGGCGGGCAGCACCTCCGGCGGCCCCGCCAAGGTGGCGGTCATCTCCTCCGCCCTCTGCGGCATGGTGTCCGGCTCGTCTGTCGGAAACACCGTCACCACCGGCTCCGTCACCATCCCCATGATGAAGCGGACCGGCTATCAGGGCGAGTTCGCCGGGGCAGTGGAGGCGGCGGCTTCCACCGGCGGGCAGATCATGCCCCCCATCATGGGCGCGGCGGCCTTCCTCATGGCGGAGTATATGGACACCACCTACGCCAACGTGGCGGTGAAGGCCATCCTCCCCGCCCTGCTGTACTTCACCGGCATCTTCCTGGCCGTCCATCTGGAGGCCCGGCGGCTGAATTTGAAGGGCATTCCCCGGGACCAGCTGCCCAGGTTCGGCGTCCTGATTCGCAGCATTTACCTGCTCCTGCCCCTGGTAATCCTGGTGTGGATGGTTTCCACCGGGACCCGGACCCTCCAGTTCTCCGCCTCCATCGCCATTCTGCTGGCGATTCTGGTGAGCCTCCCCCATATGTTTACGGACAGCCGGAACCAGCATGACGAGGGCTTCGCCGTCCACTTCGTGAAGGACACCTCCTCCATGATCGTCAGCGCCCTGGAAGCCGGCGGCCGGAGCTGCATCACCGTGGCTGTGGCCTGCTCCATGGCGGGCATGGTGGCCGGGTGCATCACCGTGACGGGCCTGGCCTCCAAGCTCATCAACGGGGTCATCAACATCAGCCGCATGGTCCCCAACGAGGCCCTGGCCATGTTCATCGCCCTGTTTTTGACCATGCTGTGCTGCATCGTCCTGGGCATGGGCGTACCTACCACGGCCAACTACTGCATCATGGCCTCCACCTGCGCCCCCATTCTGATCCAGCTGGGCATTGACAAAATCCCCGCCCACTTCTTCGTCTTCTACTTCGGCATCGTGGCGGACATCACGCCCCCCGTGGCCCTGGCGGCCTACGCGGGCAGCGCCATCGCCAAATCCGACCCCATGAAAACCGGCATCAACGCCACAAAACTGGCCATCGCGGCCTTCATCGTCCCCTATATCTTCGCTTACAGCCCGGCCATGCTCTTTGTGAACGTGACCAGCGTGTTCCAGGTGGCGCAAATCGTCATCAGCGCCCTGCTCGGCATCTTCGGCGTGGCCGCGGCGCTGAACGGCTACCTGTTCCGTCCCATCCCCAAGTGGATGCGCCTGGCTATGATTGTCGCGGGCCTGGCTATGATGGTTCCCGGCGACGCCACGGACGTGGTGGGCTTCATCGTCCTGGCGGCTATGGTCTTCTATCAGCGGGCCATGGCGAAGAAGGGCCCCGCCGCCGCCTGAGCTTTCCCAAAACCGCCCCGAAACGGGGCGGTTTTTTCCTGAGGGCTGTTTGACGGAAATTCCCGCCTCTGCTCCCATATTTTTGTACAGGTTTTCCCGAAACCTTTCCATCCCTTCATACGTCTGATTTACAGGGGCCCATTTTCTCATCTTCAGGAAATCTTAAGAAATCTGTAACCGTTTTGTTGTTGTTTTCCACGGCGAACTGTTCTAGCATAGATGATACAGTTTTGATGCACGTCCCTGTTACCCTGTCCCCATGCCGCCGCCGCGGCGGATTCCCGGAACGGGCCGATGTTTCAGAACCCGCGTTCCCCTTGCGGAAGGGAAGCGGCGCTCAGAAATTCCATCCAACCTTTGAAGGAGAAAGCCTATGTCAGAAGTCATGGATCGCGAACAGCAGGCCGCGGCCGTTGAGACGGCCCCGCCTCCCGCGCCGGAAACGGCGGCGGAGAAGACCTCCCTTTGGAAAAAGTGGAAGGGTATGCCCCGGAAGAAGCGGAGAAAGATTGTCCGGTGGTTTATCTTTCTCCTGATTCTCATTGCCATCGGCCTGGGCGTCTGGCAGTTCCTGTCCGCAAAGAAAGGCGGGGAGGAAACCGAGGTCCTCACCGACGTGGTGCAGTACAGCTCCATCACCTCCACGGTGGAGGGCAGCGGGCTGACCAAGGCCAAGGACAGCGAAACCATTACCATTGCCACCACGGGAATCGTGTCCGAGGTCTTCGTCAACGAGGGCGACACCGTGGAGCCCGGCACGCCCCTCTTTGTCATTGACTCCGACGCCGCCCGCACCGCCGTGGACAAGGCCCGGCAGGACGTGCTGGGCCGGGAGAAGCAGCTCAACGCCCTGCTGAAGGACGTGGCGGGCCTGAACCTGGCGGCGGGCTACTCCGGAAAGCTGATGGAGGTGGTGGACCTGAACCCCGGCGACACCATCAGCAAGGAGCAGAAGCTGGCCGTGCTGGCGGACGACACCCGCCTGCGGCTCACCCAATACTACAGCTACGCCTATGAAGGGCAGATCTACCAGGGCCAGAGCATGGACGTGTCCATCCCCGCCCTCATGAGCTCCCTCCCCGGCACGGTGGAGGCGGTCCACATGGTCAGCCGCATCACCCCGGAGGGCACCAAGCTCTTCTCCGCCGACATTCTGGTGGAGAACGAGGGGGCCCTTACCGCCGAGATGGCGGCCTCCGCCACCGTGACCACCGCCGAGGGCGAGACCATCTACCCCTATGAGCCCGGGAAGCTGGAGTACTACCGCACCGGCGATCTGAAATCCACCGTCAACGGCACCGTGCTCTCCAGCTCCCTGGTGGACTACCTCCAGGTCAGCGCCGGACAGGTGCTGGTCCGGGTGGACGGCGAGGACAGCGAGGCGGAGATCTACTCCGCCCAGCAGAGCCTGGACGAGGCCCAGAAGACCCTGGAAACCGCCGAGAAGAACCTGGCGAACTGCTCCGCCGTGGCCTCCATCGCAGGCAAGGTCATCGGCCTGACCATGAAACCGGGAGATGAAATCGCCGCCAACACCACGGTGGTCACCATCTCCGACACCTCCTCCCTGATGGTCAACGCCACTGTGGACGAGCGGAACGTCAGCGCCGTCCAGGTGGGGACCATGGTGGAGCTGGACCAGTGGGGCACCATGGCAATGGGCATGGTGGAGAGCGTCAGCCTCTCCAGCACCATCAACAACGGCGTGGCAACCTATCCCATGGTGATCTCGGTGGACAACGCGGAAGAAACCCTCCAGGTCAACAGCTACATCAACTACAAGCTCACCGCCAGCGAAAACGACAACTGCCTGGTGCTGCCCCTCCAGTCCGTGCGCACCGTCTCCACCGAGGAGGGCGAGACCCTGACCGTGGTCTACGTCAAGGGCGGCCGGCCGGACAACGTGGTGGAAAACATCATGGCCGACGAGACGATTCCCGAGGGCTTCTGGCCCGTGGCCGTGGAAATCGGCATCTCGGACAACTACAACGTGGAAATCAAGTCCGGCGTGGAGGAAGGCACCGAGGTCTTCACCCAGATTCAGACGGCCGACCCCTGGGGTTACTGATATGGCAAATCTGATTGAATTGAAGGACATCTTCAAGATCTACGGCGAGGGTCTTGAAAGCGAGGTCCGGGCCCTGGACGGGGTTTCCCTCACCATACAGCGGGGGGAATTCGTGGCCATCGTGGGCCAGTCCGGCTCCGGCAAGTCCACCATGATGAACGTCCTGGGCTGCCTGGACATCCCCACCCGGGGGGACTACCTCCTGGACGGCACCGACGTCCGGGAGCTGACGGACACGGAGCTCAGCCGCATCCGCAACAAGGAGATCGGCTTCATCTTCCAGCAGTACAACCTGATTCAATCCCTGACGGTGCTGGAGAACGTGGAGCTGCCCCTGATTTACCAGGGCGTCCGGGCGGACGACCGCTACGACCTGGCCCTGGAGGCCCTGAACCGGGTGGGTCTTTCCAACCGCGTGAAGCACAAGCCCACGGAAATGTCCGGCGGCCAGCAGCAGCGGGTGGCCATCGCCCGGGCCATCGCCACCAAGCCCCCCATCATCATGGCCGACGAGCCCACCGGCGCCCTGGACTCCCGGACGGGCCACGAGGTGCTGGAGTTCCTCCAGCAGCTCAACCGGGAGGGCACCACCGTCATCCTGATTACCCACGACAACGGAATCGCCGCCACGGCCCGGCGCTGCGTGCGCCTCACCGACGGAAAGATCGTGGAGGACAAGGAACAGGAGGTGGACTGGTTTTGAACATCCGTCAGGCAGTGAAAATGGCCTGGAAGTCCATCATCGGCAAAAAGGGCCGCTCCATGCTGACCATGCTGGGCGTCATCATCGGCATCGCGGCAGTGATGACCATCGTCTCGGTCATGAGCGGCTACGCGGCGAAAACCATGGAGCAGTTCTCCGCCATGGGCAGCAACAAAATCACGGTAGACATCTACAGTTACATGTATGAAGTGGACGAAAACGGCAACATGATCAGCTCCGGCAAAGACTACTTCCCGGACCTCTATGCCTACTGCAAGTCCATCCCCCAATACATCGTGGGCATCACGCCGGAGGCCCGGGCCAGCGTCAACGTGGTCTACGGCACGAAAAACTCCGCCAACTTTGAGTGGAGCTGGGACGAGATGGGGAACATGACCGGCCAGCGGCCCCCGGACGTCTACTATGTCTCCAACCAGTACAGCGCCTGCAACAATCTGACGATCACCAAGGGCCGGGACCTGGGCGAGCTGGACGTCGAGCGGTACAACCAGGTCTGCGTCCTGGGCTCCCAGGCGGCGGAGGTGTACTTCGACGCCGCCGACCCGGTGGGTAAGTTTCTCCAGCTCAACGGGCAGAACTTCGAGGTGGTGGGAGTCTACGCCCCCCGCGTCACCGGAAGCGACGCCCAGGGGAGCACCATCGACAACATCATCCTCCTGCCCTATACCGCCCGCCGGCTGCTGGGAGGCGACCGGATTGAGAATTTTATCATCAAGGCCAAGGACGGCGTTTCCACCACGGAAGTGGCTACCCGTGTCCGGGGCTTCTTGAAGGGCTTGGTAGACCCGGCCACAGGGGACTCCTACGTCAGCCCCGACGACCGCTGGCAGCAGAGCATGAACGAGCAGATGGGCATGATCTCCCTGGTGCTGGGCGGCATCGCCGCCATTTCCCTGCTGGTGGGCGGCATCGGCATCATGAACATCATGCTGGTGACCGTGACGGAGCGGACCCGGGAAATCGGCATCCGCCGGGCCATCGGCGCCCAGCGGAGCAGCATCGTCACCCAGTTTTTGATTGAGGCGGCCATGCTCTGCGGCATCGGCGGCATTATCGGTATTTTGATTGGCACCCTGGGCTGTTACGTCGCGGGGAACCTGCTGTTCCACATGACCATTTACCCCTCCGCCAGCGTGACGGCGGGCGCCCTTGGCTTCTCCGTGCTGCTGGGGCTCATCTTTGGCAGCTATCCGGCCATCAAGGCGTCCAAGCTCCAGCCCGTCGAGGCTTTGCGGGCAGAGTGAAGGAGGAAAACCACCTGTGAAAAACGCATCACATCCCCGCTGCTCCTGACGGCCATGGCGGCGTCCCTGCTGGTCCTGCCCGCTCAGGCCGCGCCGCCCGCCAACCGCTTCTACGACCTGAGCGGGGACTTCCGCTGAGGCAGCTCCCGCGAACTTGTGAGAAAGCGCCCGGACACGCTGTGCCCGGGCGCTTTTCCCTCTCCTTAAGCCGTTGCAAAAAAGGGCGGTCTATGCTACAATTTGGAAAACCGGCAAATTGATCTCCAAAGGGGGCATACTGAATGGCGATACGAGTCACCTTCCTGATTGGCAACGGCTTTGACCTCAACCTGGGCTTGGATACAAGATACGAGGACTTTTATCCCCATTATCTTGAGGACGGCCGGTTTCACACAGACGACCCGGAAATTCTCCAATTTAAAGAGCTCTTGCAGAGCGGCGGCAATTATTCCCGTTGGGCGGACTTTGAGCTGGCCCTGGGCCAGCACACCAACGCCCCTCCTTTAAACAGCGAGGCGTCCCTTCGAAAATGCCTTCAGCACTTCAAGCGCTGTTTTGCCCAATACTTGCGGGACGAGGAAAACCGCATTGACTATGACGCGTGCGGCAGGGACATGGCCCTTAAATTTCTCAAGGATATCCGCAGTCATTTGGCCTACCTGGAGCCCCGCTTTCGCGGGATTATCCTAACCACACATACGCCAAAAGATTCGCGCATATATACAGTTCTAAATTTCAACTATACCACCGTCATTGACCGCCTGTTCGACCACTTGAATGACCGCGATTTTGCGCTGCAGTCAAAAATCCCCGTTATTCACGTTCACGGAACCCATTCCGGGGGTATGCTTCTGGGGGTGGACAATATCAGCCAGGTGGCAAATCCGAATCTCTTTACCGATACCCGTCAGAAGCGTATGTTTCTCAAGCCTCTCCTGAATCAGCAGTCCGGTTATGGCCATGACGCGGAAGCGCTAAGCGTCCTTGAAAACAGCGACACGATCTGCATCTTCGGCATGTCCCTGGGAGAAACCGACGCCACCTGGTGGGTCCGCATCGGCCAATGGTTGATTGCAAACCCCTACCGCCATCTTCTGATTTTCTCTCGTGGAAGCAATTTGGACCTATTTTTCCCGGAGGACATTCTGGACCACCAAGACAGCATTCGGGACCGGTTTCTCTCGAGGGCAAATATTCTTCCAGTGGACCGCTCCGCCTTCCCGGACCGCATCCACATAGCAATTACCTCCGATATCTTTAAGCTGGAGCCCGTCCTGAAGGTTCCCCCCATCGGAAATCCCTCCCCGCCGTCTCTTACTCCGGTCTGATTTCCCGCCCTGCACAAGAAAGGAGCTTTCCCATGTCCACCGCTTTGAAAGCCGTTACCCACGCGCAGAACATCCGCTATGACAAGGCCGCCGAGGCCCTGTACATCATCGACCAAAGCCTTCTCCCCAACGAGGAGAAGGAAATCCGCCTCCGGACCGTGGACGAAATGGTGGAGGCCATCCAAGCCCTCCGGGTCCGGGGCGCCCCCGCCATCGGCATCTTCGCCGCTTACTGTCTCTATGCCCTGGCCCGGACCATCAAAGAGCCGGACCCCGCCGCCTTTCAGGCCCGCCTCCGGGCGTATTCCGCCCAGCTGAACGCCTCCCGCCCCACGGCGGTGAACCTGGCCTGGGCCCTGGGGGAGATGGAAACGGCCGCCGCCGCCCATTTAAGCGTCCCCCGCCCCGCCCTGCTGGAAGCCCTGTACCAAAAGGCGGTGGAGATCCACGAGGACGACATCGCCAAATGCCGGGCCATCTCCGAGTACGGCCTGAGCCTGCTGAAGGAGGGCGACGGCGTGCTCACCCACTGCAACGCCGGGCCACTGGCTACCTCCCGCTACGGCACCGCCCAGGGCCCCTTCCTGCTGGCGGCGGAGCGGGGAATGCGCATCCGGGTCTTTGCCGGCGAGACCCGCCCCCTCCTCCAGGGCGCCCGCCTCACCAGCTACGAGCTCCACCGGGCCGGGGTGGACGTGACGCTGATCTGCGACAACATGGCCTCCATGGTGATGAAGAACGGCTGGGTCCAGGCCTGCTTCGTGGGCTGCGACCGGGTGGCCGCCAACGGGGACGCCGCCAACAAAATCGGCACCAGCGGCGTGGCAATCCTGGCGAAGCACTACGGCATCCCCGTCTATGTTCTGGGTCCCACCAGCACCATTGACTTAAGCTGCCCCGACGGGGACCACATCCCCATCGAACTCCGGGACCCGGAGGAAATCAAGACCCTCTGGTACGAAAAGCCCATGGCCCTTCCCGGCGTGAAGTGCTACAATCCCTCCTTCGACGTAACGGACCATGAGCTGATTTCCGGCATTGTTACAGAGAAGGGCGTCTGCCGGGCCCCTTATACGGAGAGCCTGGCGGCCCTGTTCCGCTGAGGGGAGGCGCTGATGGTTCAAATCTACGGCACGCTTGGCCCCGCCTGTTCCGACGCCGAAACCCTGGCCCGCCTCTTTGAGGCCGGCATGACCGGCGTCCGGCTGAACCTCTCCCACGTGGGCCTCCCCGGGGCGGCGGAGCAGCTGGAGCGCCTTCACGCCGCCGCCCGGCAATGCGGCGTCACGCCGCAGCTCCTGATCGACATGCAGGGCCCGGAGCTCCGGGTGGGCCTCCTCCCGGCTCCCCTCACGCTGGAGTACGGGGCCCCGGTGCGCCTGGGGACGGACATTCCCCTGCCCCCCGCCGTCCTGCCCCATCTGGTCCCCGGCCAGGAGGTCCTGCTGGACGACGGCAAGCTGCTTCTCCGGGTTTCGGAGCCCCTCCCTGGCGGGGCCCTGGCCCAGGTGGAGCGGGGCGGCGTCCTGAGAGGCCGGAAGAGCGCCGCCCTCCCCGGCGTGGATATCCACCTTCCCGCCATGACGGACAGCGACCGGGAAAACCTCCGGCTGGCAAAGGACTATGGCGTCACCGGCGTCATGCAGCCCTTCGTCCGGGGCCGGGAGGACCTGCGGACGGTCCGGGCGGCCCTGGACGAGGCGGACGGGCAGTCCATCCGCCTCTTCGCCAAGATCGAAAGCCTGGACGGCGCGGCGAAGCTGGCGGAGCTGATTCCCGCCGCCGACGAAATTGTCATCGCCCGGGGGGACCTGGGAAACTCCGGTCCCCTCTGGAAGCTCCCGGCCCTGCAAAAGCGCATCTCCGCCGCCTGCCGGGAGGCGGGGAGGCCCTTCATGGTGGTCACACAGATGCTGGCCTCCATGGAGCAGAATCCCGTTCCCACCCGGGCGGAGGTCAGCGACATTTTCAACGCCGTGCTGGACGGAGCCGCCTCGGTGATGGTCACCGGGGAGACCGCCGTGGGGAAATACCCTGTGGAGGCCATGCGGTATCTGGTCAACACCGTCCGGGAGGCGGAGGCGTATTTAGGCCTTGTTTGAAACATGGCAAAGAGAAGCGCCCGGCGGCCAGCCGGGCGCTTTCCTGTATTTATGGTGCGGTCCCTCTGCCTTTTTGATTCCACACCACCGCTTCAAATCTTGACGCGGACCGTTTGCACGCCTCAACGGATTCCAGCAGGTCATCCGTTATGACAGCGTAACGCTCATGGTGTCCGGCGCAGAAAAACAGATAACAGCCCGCTTCGCCGGGATATTGGCAAATCGCCAGATGCCGGACCCTTCTCCCGTCTCCCAGGACGGTCCCAAAATCCCCTTGGCTTGAAAACTCCAGCACCGCCGCGTTGTCCAGCCAGTCAGGAAATTCCATCCTCCCACGCCTCCCTACAGCGGCTTGACGCCCGCCCGCAGCAGCCACTCCTGCATCTTCTTCACGGGAAATCCGGTAAACCAGAGCTTTTCTCCATCCCGGCTGTGCAGCGTCACCTGGGTAAACAGCCCTCTTTTCCCAATGGAAAAGCCCCGGATGTCCGGCAGCTTCAGCTCAAACTCCACGTAACCGCTCCACATAGTCCGGAAGAACACCCTTCGGTCCGTCACATACAGCGTCCCGGAATGGGAATCGCAGGAGTGCGCCGTTCCAAACGACAGGATTGGAACCCAATAGGCCATCATGCCCTTTCCAATCAGCAGCTCTCCGGGCTTCAGGCCCTGATAGCGCAGGCCGGAGCATTCATAAAATTTGGGAACTGCCATATGACCCTCCTATGCCAGCTCATACAGGGGCTTCCTCCGGTCATAGGGCTGGGGGCGATAGGTAACGGAGGAGATTTTTCGTCCCGAAACGCCGTATTTCGGATGGGACCCGAAGAGGTCGATATACTGTTCCAAATCGTCCCGTTCCGCCGCCATGGCCTCCAGCAGCAGCGCCGCCGCCCGGGCGTCGTCAATCGCCCGGTGGCTGTTCACCGCCCGGTCCTCCAGGCCATAGGCGGAAATGGCGTTCTCCAGCTTGTGGGGGTAGTCCCGCCGGTCCCGGTACACCGTCAGCGCGTCCAGGAACCGGGGCCTTTTCAATGCCTCCGCCAGCCCCCAGGGCCGGAGAAGGCCATAGAGGAAATTCAGGTCAAACTGGGCGTTGTAGGCCACGACCAGCGGCCGCTCCGCCCCCTCCAGCAGCTCCGCAAAGGCCCGGGCGGCCTCCTCGTCCCCCACGCCCTCCGCCGCCAGCCGCTCCTCGGTGATGCCGGTCAGGTTTGTGATGAAGGGGTCCAGCCGCCGCCCCTCCGGCAGGCGGACGAAGAGGTCCATGCCTCCGGCCTCCGCCCCATTTTCCAGGGACACCGCGCCAATCTCGATGATCCGGTCTTTTCCAAAGTCGATGCCCGTGGTCTCCGTATCAAAGACCACCATCCGGTCAAACTGTTCCCAAAGCCTCATGCCGCGTCTTCCTCCAGCCAGCTCTCCCCGGTGGCGTAATCAATGATCACCCCAGGCTGGGCGTTGTAGGCGAAGACGTTGAAGCAGACGCCGTCCCCGGCGTCCTCCACGGAGTACGCCTCCATCTGCACGCCCCGGGCCACCAGCTCCGTCCCCACAAACACCGGCGTCACCCGGTAGAGAACGTGGTTATCGGTCCGCTGGACGTAATCCGCCACGTCGTTTTCAAAGGGCAGCATCCCGGTGACGTTCAAATACCGGGTGCCGGTGATGAGGTTTTTCTCGTTGGCGTTCTCCCCCGCCAGCTGGAAGCCGATGAGGTGGCAGCGGTTGTAGAGATACTTCCCGTCCACGCAGTCGTACTTGGCGGAGACCCAGCCCGTGGGCTTCACGCTTCCGATGGACTCCCGGTCCTCCGTTGGCATCAGCTCCGGGCAGATGTTGGCGTAAGCCACGCCGCAGCGTCCCAGGTAATCCAGGTCGCTGTAATGCTCAAAAACCTCCAGGGTCATCTCCTCCTTGGTAAAGCCCGGCTGATTGTCCTCCAGCTCCACATAGGCCGCGCCGCTCCACTCCGGGATGTCCTCCAGGGACACCGGCTCCGGGCGCAGGTACCATCGGACCGCCGCCGCAATCACGCACAGAACCAGCAGCGCCGCCAACTGTTTCGGCGTCAGCTGCTGCTTTGTTTTGCTTCTTCGCTTCGCCATACCGTCCTCCTTAAAGCGCAAAATTTTGACACCCCAAATATAACATCTTTCGCCAGCTTTTTCAACCGATAATCCCGCCGCCTCCGGACATGCTGAACCGTGACAACATTTCACAAACCGGAGGTGCCTATGCTCCAGCGTATGCGAAACTTATGTTTGCTCATGCTCCCCATCCTCTTTCTGGCGGGGATGCTCTATTTGCAGGGAAAAACCCTCCCCGCCGCCGCTCCGGCCATCATTCCGGCCTCCGCCGACAACTGGGGCCTCTCCTTCCCCAACGAGGGCCAGTCCCCCGTGGGCAACGCCAGCGTGGAGGACCTGGCCCGGTACGACGCCTGGTTTCTGGGGGACACGTCTCAGAAGGTGATCTACCTGACCTTCGACTGCGGCTATGAAAACGGCTATACGGAACAGATTCTGGACGCCCTGAAAAAGCACAACGCCCCCGCGGCCTTCTTCGTGGTGGGCGGCATGATCGAATCCGCCCCGGACATCATCCGCCGCATGGCGGAGGAGGGCCACATCGTGGGCAACCACACCTATCACCACCCGGACATGTCCGCCATCTCGGACCAGGCCGCCTTCCAGAAGGAGCTGGAGAGCCTGGCGGCCCTCTACCAGGAGACCACCGGGCAGGAGCTTCCCCGCTTTTACCGCCCGCCCCAGGGGAAGTACAGCCAGGAAAACCTGAAGCAGGCCCAGGCCCTGGGCTATAAGACGGTGTTCTGGAGCCTGGCCTACGTGGATTGGTACGTGGACAACCAGCCCACGGCGGAGCAGGCTTATGCCAAGCTCCTTCCCCGCATTCACGACGGGGCCATCGTCCTGCTCCACTCCACGTCCAAAACCAACGCGGACATTTTGGACGAGCTTCTCACCAAGTGGGAGGACATGGGCTACCGCTTCGCCTCTCTGGAGGAGCTGCCGGAGAGCTGAGCTCCTTGCAACTCTGGGAACCTGGTATATTATGTGACCAGGCTGCCGCCCATCCGGCGGCAAAAACAGGAGGCGCGCTTTTGTGAATCTGACCACCACGGCCCTGCTGGACCTCTCCCACACCCTGGCGGGGGACTACCTCGCCCGCTTCCAATACCCCTGGGAGGCCCCGGACAGCGTCAAGACCCTGATCCTCACCCTGGGGCCCCGGCGGAGTATGGGGAGCATTCCCCCGGCGTCTGGGTCCACAAAACCGCCTCCGCCGCCCCCACGGCGTTCCTGGGCGCGCCCTGCATCATCGGCCCGGGCGCCGGGGTCCGGCACTGCGCCTTTATCCGGGACTCCGCCCTGGTGGGCGGGGGCTGCGTGGTAGGCAACTCCGTGGAGCTGAAAAGCGTCATTCTCTTCAGCGGCGTGCAGACCCCTCACTATAGCTACGTGGGGGACCCCATTCTGGGCTTCAAGAACCATATGGGCGCGGGCTCCATCACCTCCAGCGTCAAATCCGGCAAGACCCTGGTGACGGTGCGGAATGGCGAGGAGCGCCTGGAGACCGGCTGGAAAAAGTTCGGGGCCATCCTGGGGGACCATGTGGAGGCAGGCTGCAACAGCGTGCTGAATCCTGGCCCCATCCTTGGGCGGAACGCCAGCGTCTATCCCCTGTCCTCCGTCCGGGGAGCCGTCCCGCCGGACAGCATCTTTAAGGAAGCACTGATTTAAGGGACCGGGAAACATCGTCCCCGGGATTGATCCCAGCTCATAGAACGTCCCGGCGCAGGGAACACTCCCTGCGCCGGGCTTTTTCTTTTCAAATGGGGCTTGACAAATACCCCCGGAGGGTATATTATTAAAATACCCCGCCGGGGTATTTTAAGCAAGGAGGCGTCCGCCATGGAGACCTGCGACTGCCACAAGACCAAGGAGCGCACCGAGGAGGAATACAAGCGGCTCATCAACCGCCTGAACCGGGTGGAAGGCCAGATCCGGGGCATCCGGGGCATGGTGGAGCGCAGTGCCTACTGTCCCGACATCCTGGCCCAGGTAGCCGCCGCCAACGCGGCTCTGAACGCCTTTGCCAAGGAGCTGCTCTCCGATCATATCCGCACCTGCGTCACCCGGGACATCCGGGAGGGGAAGGATGAAACGGTGGAGGAGCTGCTGTGTACCCTCCAGAAACTGATGAAATAGCTTTTATAAACTTCTTTTAAAATAGGAGGTCCCGCTTATGGAACAATACAACGTTACCGGCATGAGCTGCGCCGCCTGCTCCGCCCGGGTGGAAAAGGCCGTGGGCAAGGTGCCGGGCGTCACGTCCTGCTCCGTCAGCCTCTTGACCAACTCCATGGGCGTGGAGGGCAGCGCCTCCGCCGCCGAGGTCATCGCCGCCGTGGAGGAGGCGGGCTACGGCGCGTCCAGGAAGGGCGTGGAGAAAGCCGCCTCCGCCAGCGCCGCCAACCCGGAAGAGGCTCTGGCGGACCATGAGACCCCGCTTTTGAAACGGCGCCTCTGGTCCTCCCTGCTCTTTCTGGCAGTGCTCATGTACTTCTCCATGGGCCATATGATGTGGAATTGGCCCGTCCCCGCCTTCCTCCAGGGAAACCACGTGGCCATGGGCCTTTTGCAGCTGCTGCTGACAGTGGCCGTCATGGTCATCAACCAGAAATTCTTCATCAGCGGCTTCAAGAGCCTCTGGCACCGCGCTCCGAACATGGACACTCTGGTGGCCTTGGGGGCCACGGCGGCCTTCGTCTACAGCACCTACGCCCTCTTCGCCATGACGGACGCCCAGGTCCGGGGGGACATGGGCGCAGTGATGGACTACATGATGGAGTTCTACTTCGAGTCCGCCGCCATGATCCTGACCCTCATCACCGTGGGCAAGATGCTGGAGGCCCGGTCCAAGGGGAAAACCACCGACGCGCTGAAAAGCCTCATGAAGCTGGCCCCCAAAACCGCCGTGCTGGAGCGGGAGGGCCAGGAGGTGACGGTCCCCATTGAGCAGGTCCAAAAGGACGACGTGTTCCTGGTCCGCCCCGGGGAGAACATCCCGGTGGACGGCGTGGTCGTTGAGGGGACCAGCGCCGTCAACGAGTCCGCCCTCACCGGAGAGAGCATCCCCGTGGACAAGGCCCCAGGGGACGGCGTGTCCGCCGCCACGGTGAACCAGTCCGGTTTTCTCAAATGCCGGGCCACCCGGGTGGGAGAGGACACCACCCTGTCCCAGATCATCCAGATGGTCAGCGACGCGGCTGCGACGAAGGCCCCCATCGCCAAAATTGCCGACAAGGTTTCCGGCGTCTTCGTCCCGGCGGTCATCGGCGTGGCCTTGGTCACCACCGCCGTGTGGCTGCTGCTGGGGCAGGCCATCGGCTTCGCCCTGGCAAGGGGCATCTCCGTGCTGGTCATTTCCTGTCCCTGCGCCCTGGGCCTGGCTACGCCGGTGGCCATCATGGTGGGCAATGGCATGGGGGCGAAAAACGGCATCCTGTTCAAGACCGCCGCCTCCCTGGAGGCTGCGGGCCGGACGGAAATCGTGGCCCTGGACAAGACGGGCACCATCACCAGGGGCGAGCCCAGGGTGACGGATATCCTTCCGGAGGAGGGGCTGTGCGATGGGGAGCAGCAGCTGCTGCGGCTGGCCTGCGCCCTGGAGAGAAAGAGCGAGCACCCCCTGGCACGAGCCATTCTCCAGAAAGCGGAGGATGAGCAGGTTCCTCTGGAGGAGGTCACGGACTTCCAGGTCCTTCCGGGAAACGGACTGACCGGAAAGTGGAAAGGGGCTGCCCTCAGCGGCGGGAATTACGGTTTCATCAGCACCCGTGCAGCGGTGTCCCGGGAGACCCAGGCCAAAGCCGAGGCGCTGTCCGCCCAGGGAAAGACTCCCATGTTTTTCAGCCGGGACGGTATGCTGCTGGGCGTGATCGCCGTGGCGGACGTCATCAAGGAGGACAGTCCCCAGGCAGTGAGGGAGCTCCAGAATATGGGCATCCGGGTGGTAATGCTCACCGGGGACAATCCGCGTACCGCCGAGGCCATCGGCAAGCAGGCCGGGGTGGACGAGGTCATCGCCGGAGTCCTGCCCGACGGCAAGGAAAGCGTCATCCGGAGGCTCAAGGAGCAGGGCAAGGTGGCCATGGTAGGCGACGGCATCAACGACGCCCCGGCCCTCACCCGGGCGGACACCGGCGTCGCCATCGGCGCGGGGGCGGACGTGGCTATTGACGCGGCGGACGTGGTGCTGATGAAAAGCCGCCTCTCCGACGTGCCCGCCGCTATCCGGCTCAGCCGGGCCACCCTGCGGAACATTCACCAGAACCTGTTCTGGGCCTTCTTCTACAACACCATCGGCATTCCCCTGGCGGCGGGGCTCTTCATCCCCTTTGGCCTGACGCTGAACCCCATGTTCGGTGCGGCGGCTATGAGCCTCTCCAGCTTCTGCGTAGTTTCCAACGCCCTGCGGCTGAACCTGTTCGACCTGCGGGACGCGAAGAAAGACAAACCCATCCAGGCGAGACACGCCAAACATTCCGAGGAGGTAACGACAATGGAAAAGACCATGAAAATCGAGGGCATGATGTGCGGACACTGCGAGGCCCGGGTTAAGAAGGCCCTGGAGGCCCTGCCGGAGGTCAGCGCCGCCAACGTCAGCCACGAGAGCGGCACGGCGGTAGTGACCCTCTCCGGGGCCCTGACGGACGAGGCCCTGAAAAAGGCCGTGGAGGACCAAGACTACAAGGTGCTGGGCATACAATGAGTCACAAAAAGCGGGCCGCCTACCGGCGGTCCGCTTTTTAGGTGTTTTTAAAAACGGATTATGGAAGATTTTCCACAAATCAATAGGAAATCGCTTTCATGACATCCCGGACTTTCCCGAAGAGAACCGCGTCTTTGGTCTTGTGCCAGGTACCAGTTTCGCCATAATGCCCCACGGTTTTCGAGCGGTATTCCGCCCAGTTCAAGGCATTACCCTGGCAGTCGGAGAAGGAACACCCGATGACACCGTAAAAGGGATCTCCCTCTTCGAGGATGTTAACCCGAAAGGCGGATTCCAAGGGAATCACCACCATGTCCTCCGAAGTCCCGTAGTTGACGCAGCTTTTGTCTGCCTCGCCCAAAATGCCGATCTCGCAGAGGTCATCAATAAAAGCCTGATAGTCCTCCCAGGTCATGTTTTTGGGGTCATAACGGTTTGCCAAGCGGAGCCTTTGCTCCTGCGTCAGCGTGACCGCGTTGGCCTGCTCGGAGGTGCTGCTTTTCTTCGCCAGTTTATCCGACATCCCGGCCCGTTTGAATTCCTCTACGTCCTGCTGGCAGGACTTGGCCCGCGCTTTCCAGAGCTCCTCCATGAAGCCCGACAAAAGAGCCTGATGCCCCATTCCGGTATAGGAAGGAGCGCGAGGGGCTCTCGGCCCTCCGCAGCCTAAGGCGTTTGCCGCTGAAATCATTGTCTTTCCTCCATTTCACAGATTCAATTCGGTTTTGAGCGCCCCGTCCTTGAATCCGTTCAATGGAAACGCCCCTGCCTCGATTCCCTTCTTATTGGAATATCGGCCGGATGTTGGAAATTATAAGTGGGTCCGTCACTTATTCGCGGCCCGGTCCGCCTCGATCTGGAGCTTCAGGGCCTCCACCGCCACCCGGACGGAGGTGCTGGTGTCCTCGCTCATTTTCTGGTCCAGGCCGGCGGCTTCCCGCTCCTGGTTCCAGACCACGTGGAAGCAGCTTCCGCAGCGGCAGCCCAGGGCGGCGGCCACCACGAACAGCGCGGCGCTTTCCATCTCGCTGGCCTTCACCCCCAGGCGCTTCCAGCTCTCCCACTTCTGCTGGAGCTCATAGTACACCGGGGAGGCGGCGGGGTCGTGCTGGCCGTAGAAGCTGTCCTTGCACTGGACGATACCCGTGTGAAGGGGGTAGCCCAGGGCCTTGGTGGCCCGGACCAGGCTGTCCACGATGCCGAAGTCCGCCACGGCGGGGAACTCAATGGGGGCGTATTCCCGGCTGGTATGTTCGTAGCGAATGGCCCCGGTGGCCACCACGATGTCCCCGGACTGGACATTCACGTCGATGCCCCCGCAGGTGCCGGTACGGATGAAGGTATCCGCGCCGCACTTGTGGAGCTCCTCCATGGCGATGGAGGCGGAGGGCCCGCCGATGCCGGTGGAGCAGGCCGTCACCTTCTCCCCCAGGAGGGTTCCGGTCCAGACGTTGTACTCCCGGTTATAGGCCACCTGCTTCGCGTCGTCAAAATACGCGGCAATGGCGGGGACCCGGCCGGGGTCGCCGGGAAGGATGCAATAGCGGCCGATATCCTCGGCTGTGCAGGCGATATGAAATTGTTTTTCCAGTTTTTGCATAATTGTCACCTCTATATCGTGATAATGTAGAAACAGTATAGCAAATTTTGGTCGACCTTGCAACAACCTGACGGGAAAATTTTAAAGGGCCCGCCCAAAATGGGCGGGCCCTTTGCGTGCGCACATTGGCAATAAGCAAAGGTTTCTTTTGTAGATACAATATAAATGCTTCTATTTCATGGTCACCACGGTCACGCCGGTTTCACCCTCGCCGTACACGCCCAGGCGGAAGCTCTTCACCGCCTTATTCCGGCGGAGAATGTCGTGGACGGCTTTGCGGAGAGCTCCGGTGCCCTTGCCGTGGATGATGGTGACGGTCTCCAGCTTGCCCATGACGGCGGCGGAGAGAAAGCCCTCCACCACGCTCTCCGCCTCCAGAGTCTCCATGCCCCGGATGTCCAGCTCCCGGCTGGCGGCGGCGCGGAGGGTCCGGGTCCCTCCGGAATGGACGGTGGCCTTCGGCTTCCGGGCGGCCCGCTCGTCGTCCTCAATGAGCCGGACCTCCCCGGCCTTGGCTTTCATTTTCAGCACGCCCGCCTTTAATTGCAGAGTGCCGTCCTTCCCCACGGAAATGACCTCCGCAGGCTGGCGGACGCCGGGGAACTCCACCAGGTCCCCTTTGACGATGGGGCGGCTGGGCTTTGGGATGGGCTCCGGGCGGTCCTTCTCACTGCGGAGGCGGTCCTCCGCCTGGTGGAGCCCCGCCCGGATAGCGGCCTGCGCGTCGTTGATGTTCTGGGCGGAATCCGCCGCGGCCTGCCGCCGCCGGAGCTCCGCCAGCTCGTTAAAGGTCTGGTCCGCTGCGGCCTTCGCGTCCCGTAGGATGCGCTTGGCCTCCGCCTCTCCCCGGCTCCGGGCGTTTTCCTTGGCCCGCTCCATCTGCTCCCGGAACTCCCGGGCGCGCCTAGCGTCCTCCTCCCGCTGTCGGAAGAGGCGGTCGGACTCCGCGTCCCGCTTTTCCAGGGCCTGGCGCTTCGCCTCCAATTGGGTCAGCACGTCCTCGAAGCGCACGCTGTCCCCGCTCATCTGGGTCTGGGCGGCGGCAATGACCTCCTCGGGAAGGCCCAGCCGCCGGGAGATGGCGAAGGCGTTGGACTTGCCGGGAATGCCGATGAGGAGCCGGTAGGTGGGGCTCAGGGTCTCCACGTTGAACTCACAGGAGGCGTTCTCCACCCCGGCGGTGGTCATGGCAAAGGTTTTCAGCTCCGCGTAGTGGGTGGTGGCGGCCACCTTGGCCCCGGCGGAGCGGACGTGCTGGATAACGGCGATGGCCAGGGCCGCGCCCTCCACCGGGTCCGTGCCCGCCCCCAGCTCGTCGAAGAGGATGAGGCTCTTCCCGTCCGCCTCCTTTAAAATACCCACAATGTTGGTCATATGGGCGGAGAAGGTGGACAGGCTCTGCTCGATGCTCTGCTCGTCGCCGATGTCCGCCAGCACCCGGTCGTAGACCGCCACGGCACTGCGGTCCGCCGCCGGAATGTGGAGGCCGCACTGGGTCATCAGGGTCAAGAGCCCCAGGGTTTTCAGGGACACGGTCTTGCCGCCGGTATTGGGGCCGGTGATGACCAGGGTGTCAAACGCGTCCCCCAGCTCCAGGTCGATGGGCACCGCCGTTTTCGGGTCCAGCAGGGGATGCCGGGCCTTCCGCAGGTGGATAGCCCCGTCCCGGCGGATCTCCGGCCGCACGCCGTCCATCTTGTAGCTGAGCTCCCCCCGGGCAAAGATCAAATCCAGGTGGACCAGGGTGTCATAATCCCACTGAATGTCCTCCCGGTGGGCGGCGGCCTCGGCGGAGAGCTCCGCCAAGATGCGCTCGATCTCCTTCTGCTCCTTGGCCTCCAGTTCCACATACTCGTTGTTGGCCTGGACCACCCCCATGGGCTCCACGAAGACCGTGGCCCCGGAGGAGGAAATGTCATGAACCAGGCCGGGGAGATTCCCCTTCTGCTCCGCCTTCACGGGGACCACGAAGCGTCCGTCCCTCTGGGTGATGATGGTCTCCTGAAGCACCTTGGCGTAGCTGGGAGAGGAGATGATCTTCTGAAGAATCTGGCGGCTCTTGGCCTGGGCGGCCCGCATGTGCCGGCGGATATCCGCCAGCTCCGGGGAGGCCGCGTCGGCAATGGTGTCCTCATCGGGAATACAGCGCTTGATTTTGTCCTCTAAAAAGCGGTTGCCGTGGAGGGAGAGGAACAGGTGGTCAATGGCGGTCTTCTCCAGCGCCTCATCGTTGAAATACTCCCGGGCCCGCCGGGCGGCGGTGAGCAGGTCCGCGATGCGCAGCAGCTCCCGGGTGTTCAGGCTGCCCCCCCGGTCCGCACGGTCCAGGGCCTCCCCCACCGGCTTCACGCCGGAGAAGGAGGGTGCGCCCCGCTGGCCGATCATCTGCCGGGCCGCGTCGGTCTGGTCCAGGAGGCGGAGGACCTCCTCCGCTTCCGTCTCCGGGGAGACCCGGAGGGCCCGCTCCTTGGCCTCGGCGCTGACAGCCGCGTCGGACAGCAATTGCAGGACCCTGGGCAGCTCCAGGGTGCGGAGGGATTTTTCAAATAGTTCGCTCATGGAAATTCCTCCTGTCAAGGGAATCCGCTTTGACGCCCTTCCACTGCAAGGGATACAGCCTCCCATGGGAAATGGGCGCCCACTTATATAATAATATTATAAAACACTTTTATAAAAATCAAGTGTCGAAAGACCCCGCTCAAGCTGGGCATAGAGAAATGCCTCCGCCGCCGCCGTCAGGCGGCGCAGGGGCTCCTCCCCCAGCCGGAAGGAGTACAACCGTTTTGGGTCTCCGTAAATGATATGCCGCAGGGCCGCCAGAGAGTCCCGGCAAAGAGGCCGTCCCCCTCCCCCGCCGCAGTCCCGGCAGCGGAGCACTCCCTGGGCGGCGTCCAGCACCGGCTCCGCCGGGTCCTCCCGGCCGCAGAGGGCGCAGGCCTCCGCCAGGGGCTCGTAGCCCGCAAGGCAGAGAAGCCGAAGCTCAAAGGCGGGCTTCACCAGAGCAGGCGGCTTTTGTAAAGTGGAAAGGGCATACAGCCCGTTAAGGAGGTGCCGCAGCAGTTCCGGGGCCGGAACGTCCTCCGGGCAGACGGCCTCCGTCAGCTCCGCCATGTAACAGCCCAGGGACAGGGCCGCCAGGTCCCCCCGGAGGCCCGAAAACAGGTCCAGGGTGGAGGCGTCGCTGGCATAGCGCCAGTCCTTCCGCTGGTACAGGGTCCACTCGGCGTAGGCCAGGGGCTGGGCGGCGGCGGCGAATTTGCAGCCCTTCCGCCGGGCCCCCCGGGCAATGACCCCGATCTTCCCCGCCTCCCAGGTCAGGAGGGTCAGGATTTTGTCCGTCTCCTTGGTTTCCGTCTCCCGGAGGACCACGCCGCGGTCCACCGTATAGGGCGTTCCCGCCACGGCGGCCTCCCTCCTTTATGTACGGGGAGTAATTTTCTCCCCATTTATGACAAATTGTTGTCTGTTTCGCCTTCAATCGACCGGTACAGCATATAGGCCAGGGGCTCGCCGGTGAGGCAGAAGAGCTCCCAGAGGGGCGCGGGTTCCATATGATCCATGTCGCAGACCTCCTTTTGGGAATAGTCTGCGAGGGCTGTCGAAAAGGATACGTGGAAAGTTCCGGTCAATCTGGAATGAAAACTTTAAGGAAGCACTGATTTAATCAACGTGTGCAGATTTGCGCCAGATATTTTCGCTGGCAAGGAAGAAAATCGCAGAAATCCTGGCGGATTTCAAGATTTTCTGACGCAGATCAGCGGAAATTTAAGGCGTAAAGATGTGTGCGGGGATTAAATCAGTGCTTCCTTAATCCTCCCGGTAGCCCAGACTGCGGACGTAGTTCACGTTGTCCCGCCAGTTCTCCTTGACCTTCACCCAGGTCTCCAGGTAAATCTGGGTCCCCATGAATTTCTCCATGTCGTGCCGGGCCAGGGTGCTGATTTTTTTCAGCATGGCTCCCTGCTTGCCGATGATGATGCCCTTGTGGCTGGCCTTTTCGCAGTAGATGACAGCCCCCACGTCGACAATTCCGGAGTCCCGCTCGGAGAATTTCGTAATCTCCACGGCGGTGCCGTGGGGAATCTCCTTGTCCAGGCAGAGGAGCAGCTTTTCCCGGAGCAGCTCCCCCATCACCTGCCGCTCCGGCTGGTCGGAGGTCTGCCCGTCCGGGAAGAGCTGGGGGCCCTCCTGGGCGTATTTCCCCAGCTCCGCCATCAGCTCGTCCAGACCGCCGCCGGTACGGGCGGAAATGGGGATGATGGCGTCGAAGCCGTTCCAAGCCTCGTTATAGGCCGCGATGACCGGCAGCAGCTCCGCCGGTTCCACGGCGTCGATCTTGTTGATGCACAGGATACAGTGCAGCTTTTCCTCCCGGATGCGCTCGATCAGGGCCTTTTCCGGTCCGCCCACATGGGGGATCGGCTCCACCAGGAGCAGGGCGCAGTCCACGTCGGAGAGGCTGGCGGTGACGACCTTGACCATGTAGTCTCCCAAGGCGGACTTGGGCCGGTGGAGGCCCGGGGTGTCCAGAAGAATAAACTGGGTGTCCTCCCGGTTGACCACGCCGTAGATGCGGTTCCGGGTGGTCTGGGCCTTGTTGGAGACGATGGCGATTTTCTCGCCCACCAGGGCGTTGGTCAGGCTGGACTTGCCCACGTTGGGGCGGCCGCAGACGGTAATCATGGCGGTTTTTGTGATGTTCATAGGTGATCCTCAACTTTCTGTTAAGCAATATTACTTTTTTAAAGTATTTTAATAACCGTGGCCCGGCCTCTTTTTACCGCACCAGCACCTTTTTCAAATACTGCCCGGTATAGGACTTTTCACAGGCCGCCACCGTCTCCGGCGTACCGGTGACCACAATGGACCCGCCGCCGTCGCCCCCCTCGGGGCCCAGGTCGATGATCCAGTCGGCACACTTGATGACGTCCAGGTTATGCTCGATGACCACCACCGTATTCCCGCTGTCCACCAGCCGCTGGAGGACCTCCAGGAGCTTGCGCACGTCGTCGGTGTGGAGGCCCGTGGTGGGCTCGTCCAGAATATAGATGGTCTTCCCCGTGGCCTGCTTGGAGAGCTCCGTGGCCAGCTTCACCCGCTGGGCCTCGCCGCCGGACAGCTCCGTGGAGGGCTGGCCCAGCTTCACGTACCCCAGGCCCACGTCCTGGAGGGTCTGGAGGCGGTTGCGCAGCTTCGGCAGAGGGGCGAAGAACTCCAGGGCCTCGTCCACGGTCATTCCCAGGACCTCGGAGATATTTTTCCCCTTATAGTGGACCTCCAAAGTTTCCCGGTTATACCGGCGGCCCTTGCACACCTCGCAGGGGACGAAGATGTCCGGCAGGAAGTGCATCTCGATTTTCAGCACGCCGTCGCCGGAGCACGCCTCGCAGCGGCCCCCCCGGACGTTGAAGCTGAACCGGCCCGGGCCGTAGCCCCGGCTCTTGGCCTCCTGGGTGGAGGCGTAGAGGTCCCGGATATCGTTGAACAGGTTCGTATACGTGGCGGGGTTGGACCGGGGCGTCCGTCCAATGGGGCTCTGGTCGATGCTGACCACCTTGTCCAGGTGTTCCAGGCCGCCGATGCCCGCGCACTTGCCCGGGTGGACCTTCATGCGCATCAGTTCGGAGCCCAGGCGCTTAAAGAGGACCTCGTTCACCAGCGACGACTTTCCGCTGCCCGACACGCCGGTGACCACGGTGAAGGTGCCCAGGGGGAAGTCCACGTCTACCTTGCGGAGGTTGTTTTCCTCCGCTCCCCGGACGTGGAGGAATTTTCCGTTTCCGGGGCGGCGGATATCGGGAACGGGCACCTTTTTCTTCCCGGAGAGGTATTGGCCCGTCAGGGAGTCCGGGTTCGCCATGACCTCCTCCGGCGTGCCGGCGGCGACAACCCGGCCCCCGTGGACGCCCGCTCCGGGGCCGATGTCGATGAGATAATCCGCCTCCCGCATGGTGTCCTCGTCATGCTCCACCACCAAAAGCGTATTCCCCAGATTCTGGAGGTTCCGCAGGGTCGCCAGCAGCTTGTCGTTGTCCCGCTGGTGCAGGCCGATGGAGGGCTCGTCCAGGATATACAGCAC
>CAJTVF010000032.1 GCA_910579435.1 uncultured Oscillibacter sp. | reverse complement strand
CTCACGTTTGCCCTCATTGCCATCCTCATTAGAAGATTTTAAACAGGCTCTAAGGAAATGTTGTTGTAAGCCATTTGGGCCCCTGGCTCTCCAGCTCGGTCATATAGTCCTTTTCGCCATCCAGCTCAAAGGTCCGCGTGAACTCCCGCGCCCAATCAAGGAGCATATGGAAAAGCTCCCGTTCGTCGGGTACCGTGATGGCTTTATCGATTTCCAGGCATTCGGCGTATCTGGCGAGGTAAAATACCGTTTCGCACAGTTCGTTTTCAGTGTAATCCCGCATATGTCTATCCTCCTGTCATTCTCCAACGGCCATAGCGATTCCCCGCATGATGAACTCCACGCATGGAATCGCGACGCTATTCCCAAGGGCCCGGTACCTGGCGGAGTCCGAGGCTCCCGGCAGATCCGTCCAGCCGTCGGGAAAGCCCTGGAGCCGCTCGCATTCCAGAGCCGTAAGCCTTCTTATGAGCTTTGGCAGTTCGGAAGCGCATGTTCGGGCGATAGACGCTACGGCGGCCTGCCTTGCCGCTTGGTAGATGAGGTCCGTCGCATCCTTATCCTGCTGGGCGCTTTCGGTGGAGGCGATATCATCTTCCCGGAAACGATCTGACCGCTGCCGGGTGAAGACGGCGTGGCGGTGTTCGGAGGTCAGGGTAAACGCCAGGTCTTCCTGAACGCCAAGGCCGTGGCCTCCGTTTTTCGGCGCGCAGTCCACAGTATTGCCCAGGATGCAGAGAGTTTCCGGCAGCTCGGATACGATTGGGAGGTTATTGCCTCCTGTGCCGCTTCGGTTTGTCAGCGTAGGCGACACCGAATGGGGGCCGGTATAGCGGGCGTCGATGCCGTGATTTTCAAAAAGTTTCGCTTTTGACGTGCCGATTACGAGTGGCTGGTTGTTTCCGCCCATGCCAAAGGTGGCGGAAACCGTTTGAGTGGCGCTGACAGGCCCCAGGTACCGGACATCCTGCCCGTGGTTGTCAAAAACCAGCGGCTGATGCCCGTGTTCCTGGGCGCGAAGGGTGCCCGCCACATCCTCGGAGCATTCCATGACGCTGCCGCCCTGATCGTTGAGGCAGAGGACGGAGGGCATCATGTTTCCGCTGGCGGTCCCTTTCAGCGTAGGAGCGATTTCCTCCTGATAGCCAATAGTCCCGGCGGCGGACCCGGCTCCGGCATTGAACGCGGCGGCCAGTATGCAGGGATACCCCTGTCCGGGCTGGCCGCCTCCACCGCTGAGGGCGGTGTGGCAGTCCGGCGTCAGGAAGCAGTCGCCGGAGCCTTTGCTGACAACCCCGGCGGAAAAGAGAAGCCCCGCGGGATTCCGTCCGCCGCCTCCGTCGGCGCTGGCCAGCGTGGGCGCTTTGCCCTCCGGCGTGAAGATCCTCGCCTGCTGGGTGTCCCAGGGGGTAAGGCAGTCCTGTGCGATAAAGGTCTGCTGCTTCATCCCAGGCTGCGCGCCCAAGGCCCCGGCTATATCGTGGAGATCCCGCACCTCATCTCGCTGATTGGCGGCAAAGGCGATGGTTTTAGACGTCAAAGCCGCCAGCGGCGCCAGCCCCGCCTGGGCCTTCAGCGCCAATTCCAACTGCTCCGGCAGGTCCTTCTTCCGTTCCTTCGCCCGGCGCAGGATACCCAGGCAGGCTTTTCTGGTCAAATAATATTTGGATGGGACGCTGTCCTGCAAAATCGCAGACAAGGAAGATTCGACGGCGTCTTTGGGGCACTCCGAGGTATTCAGCGTTCCATCGCACCCAAGCCAGGGAGGATCGATCTCCCAATATGGCCCCAGAATATTCCCAGCGCCGCTTCGGAGGTCTAATAACATGAAGCGCTGGTTCCTCAATCTGGAGGAACGCCTCGAGGACCTGCCGGAAGTCCGACCCCGGTGTTTTCCGCCCCGTCCTCGGGTCCCGTCCGCTGGAGAGGCAGCCGGGGACGTTTTCCCATACGGCGAATCGGGGCCGAACAAGGACACCTGACCGGCCATGACGTTTGTCTTCATCTCTCATCTCCTTGATGATCCGAATTTGTTCCATAAAAAGGCCGGAGCGGGAGCCGGTCAAACCGGCGCGCGCTCCGGCCACAGACAGTCCTGGCACGGGCTGCCGCCGCAGATGATATCCACCGGAGGGAGCCTCGCTCCGTCCAGCATAGTAATGTCCCCCATATGAGTCATGGAGGGGAAGTGGTGTTTCGTCACTTCGATGGGAAAGGCTTCGATCTCGCTGGCCCAGAGGGGTTTGATTCCCGCCCGGACGGCGGCGAGGGGAAAGCCTCCGATGCCATCGAAGAGACTTCCCATGGTCAGTATCATCCCATCACCATCCCTTAGTACCACAGAAGCCGACGGTAGTTGCCGAGCCGTTTTCATAATACATCTGGTGCAGAGTGCATCTGCCCAGCGCCTTGGACTGATAGGCGATGCCGGACATGCCGAACTCCTTGAGCTTGATCGTGTCCGCGGCCGCGAAAGCGGTGGTGGGGAACAGGCCGAGGACGCAGACCAGCGCCAGCAGCAGCGCCGTCAGGCGGGTCCGCAAATGGTGTCGCGTTCTTTCCATAAATGTAACTCCTTATTTGATTTTTCAAGAAAAAAAGACCTTCCAGTTTTCACTGAAAGGTCTTTCCCATGGGTTATGGATTTGTTTGAGCTTAGAGGATGCCGTGTCCCGTCGGGTCCCCGGCGAACATATGGCAGTAAGCGGTATCGTTCTCAATGGTCACGCCCAGCCTGCCAAGATATCCGCCCTTGTAATAGAGGTCCTCCGTCACTTTCGTGAAGGTAGAGGCGTCCGTCGCCGTGGGCCTGGTCGTGGTGGTCAGGCTGGAGGAGCCGGGCTGATATACGCCGCTGCCGGGGGAGGGTAGGACAGCCGTTCCGCCGCCGGAAGGCGCGAACACGGCGCTCCCGCTGGAGGGCGGCAGCACCGTGGTTGCGGACAGGCTGCCGTTGATCACGGCCCCGGTCCCGGCCTTAGCCTCCGGGGCCAGATTAGGGGTGAGGTACTCGCCGCTGCCGGGCAGGTCCGCCGTGGGCGTTCCGAAGCCGGGCGGGACGAGGGCGGCGTTTTTGCTGATGTCTGCGTTTTTCCGCTCGCCGTTGTCGCGGGTGTGGACGACCTCAATGGAGGTCGCCTTTCCATAGTTAGGGCCGTCGGGGGCCTCCATGGTGTATTCCAGCGCCCCGGCATGGGCCGTCAGGACCAGGGCGGCGAGGACAGATAAGATCAGGAACTTCTTCATTACGCTTCCTCCTCTCCGGATTCATGCCGCCGCTTCAGGAACAGGGCGGTCCCCATGCCGCCGCCCGCCAGGGCGATCACGCCCAGGGGAACCAGCAGGTACGCCCATTTGAATTGGAAGTCAGGGGCGGAGTCCGCCTCCGTGGGGATGATGTCCACGGTGGGGCCGTCCCCCTCAAAGATGGCCACATACCGGGTCTTGTTCAGCGCGATCCGGCTGACGGTCCCGGCGTAGTTGGCGGTGACCGTGTAGCCCTTGACATAGCTGCTCGTCGCCGAGCCGCTGTAGGTGGCCACGGCGGTAAAGCGGTCGCCCATGGCGTAGCCGTCCAGGCTGGCGGTGTTGTCCGTCTGCCAGCTGATGTCCTGGAGGGTCAGGGTCCGGCCTCCGTCCTGGATGGTCTTGGGGATGTACGAGGTGTCCTGTCCCGCGAGGTTGGGATAGGACCGGGTGACGTTGACCGCCTTGGTGGAGCTGCCATAGCCGGAGACGTCCACCTGGACGGTATCCAGCTGGAGGGTGAGGGTACCGGAGAGGCCGTCGTCGGTGATGAATTCCCGCTGCTGGGGCAGAAGCTCCAGCACGGAGGCCATGTCCTTGTTCTTGCTCTCCAGGGTGACGGTCTCCACGTGCTGGCGGCTCTCGTTCTCCGGGAGCTCCTGCTTGAGAAGGTCCACCAGGGTGTACCGGACGCCGTCCTGCTGGAAGTCGGAGCGGGAGATGCCCGCCGGGTCCTCCTCGGGGCCGAGGTCATAGACCTTTCGAATCTCCGTGCCGTCCTCGCTCCGGGTGACGGAGGTGGGATAGCAGGCCGAGGAAGTGTCCGCCGCCAGGGCGGAGGGGATGCAGACCAGCGACAGAATCATCGCGGTCATGAGCAGGGATAAGACGCGTTTCATGGGTTGGAATCCTCCTATTTCATATATTTCACAGCCCGCACGGGGCTTGTGAGCGGGGACTACTGCATGGTCATGCCGCCAAGGGCGGGGCCGCTTTCCTCGGGAGCCTCTTCGGGCCCGGAGGGAGGAGCCTCCTCCCGCGTCTCGGTGGGACCGGGAGCGGCGCGCTCCTCGAAGCCGGACTTTTCCCGCTGGCGGGGCCACTCATAGCTCTGGGGTTCATGGAGCTGGGCCAGCTCCTGCCGGTAGGCGTTCAGCACCGTATCCTGAAACCGCTGGCGGAATTCCTTAGTGCAGGGGAAGCAGACGTCCTTGGGGCCCTCACTGGTTCTATAGCTGGGCATAGAGACAAAGGGCCCCTTGGAGCTGTTGACGATCCGCAGATTGCGGACGGCGAAGCAGCCGCCCAAGGTGACGGAAGCGTTGGCCAGGACATTGCCGCTGGTGTTGATGGAGTAGACTCTCACATCCATCTCCAGGGCGGCGGGTTCCTGCTCAGGGGCGGGCGCGGGGGTAGGCGTGGTTTTCTTAGCCATAATGATTTCTCCTTCAATTTTTATTTGGAAGCGGCGAAGGACCCGGCCCGGGCCTCCAATCGCCGCAGATCCCAGTGGGAAAGCTCCATGGTCCTGGGACCGTCGTCCAAGTGGACGTCTGTCAGGTATTTCAGGACCAGAGGGCAGGAAGAAGCGCCGCGTTCCTCGGGGAAGCGGCGCTTCAGTTCGGCGGGGGTGAGCCATCCGGCGGTGGCGATGTAGACCCGGCGGACGACCGGCGGGCCGAAGCCGCTCTGCCGCAGCTCCTCGGGCAGCTCCGCGGGCTTGGGCACCAGCCGGTCACGGTCCAGGCAGTAGCGGACCTTCAGGGCGGAGACGCATTTCCGGGCGGCGGTCAAGACCTCCAGGGTGCCGCGCCAGGGCGGCTGAGTCAGCCGGCCCGTGACGAGGGCGTCCTCACCGGGCGTTTCGCTGGGAAACATGGCGGTGCGGCGGATCAGGGGCAGCTTCCGATCCTCGGATATCAGGCCCAGTTCCTTCGCCGTATCGTCCGGAAGGCTCCGATAATGGGCCAAGGCGTCCTGCACGGCGTCAAAGCGGCTTTCGGTCCAGAGGTTGGGCCCGAGCCGCAGGTCGTCGATGGTGTAAAACGAGAGCTTCATAGCGTTATGTCATCTCCATTCCGCCGGAGGGAGCCTCCGGCTGTTGATGCTGGGGTGTGCGAAGCTCCGCCAGCTTCTCCGCCGCCCAGTCCGGAAGATACCGCTCGTCCAGCACGCCGGCAAAGTCACCGCGGTCCAGTATTTCCGTCCCGCCGTCGGCAAGGCGGACGGCCCGGATGGAGCAGCCACAGTTCTCAGGACGGCACCCAAGACCGTCCGCGGCATACCAGAGCTGCTCCTTTAGGGACGTCAGGTTCCGGTCCGTACCGTCCGCGTTCAGCAGCAGCACCCTGGCCCATTGCCGGGCCTCTTCGCTGATCTGGCGGGGCTGAGCCATCTCGCCCAGGGAGTTGGAGAGGACGAAGCGCACCCGCTTGAAGCCGTAGGCTTCCAAGACGGACTGGGCGCAGCCCTCGGTCAGCGCCGTTCTTCCTTCATCAGAGCAGTCTCGGACAGCCTTCTCGATGTCCCAGGCGCATTTGACATTTTCTCGAAAACTGTCCTCATGCATCTGCGTTTCATCGCGCCGCAGAGCCTCCGACCGGGAGAGAGGATAGACGTAGGGGAAATCAGCCCTCATAGATGACGCCGCCTCCCGCCAGAAGCCCATCCAGCTCGTCCAGACAAATGCCAAGCTGCTGGAGGACCTTCCGCATCTCCGGCGACACGTCCCGGAGATCATAGCTTTCCGTCTCGGAGAAGGGTAGCCGATTCCCTCGCCATACTGGATTCCCTTGGCCAGTTCTAAGACCAGCGCGTCGAAGTCGGCGAGGGCCACATAGGCGCCTCTGCCCGTCAGGGTGTTCAAAACCTTGGAAGCCACGTAAGAGAAGCTCTCGAGCTGACAGCCGCCATAGGGTTCCACGTCCGCAAGGGAATCCGGGTCCGCCAGGGCCGCGAGATAGACCTCCTTGCCTTGCGCGATGAGCCACGCCCGGAAGTCGATGAAGCCGTCATCCGAGCAGCCGTGCTCACACATCAATGTGGCGGCGGTCCACAGGCCGTATTTGTATGCCAGATGCTTGTATCCGTGCAGGATGTCGTGGAAATCCTGAGCCTGCTGGGGGCCGAGGGCGGTGAGCCTCTCTGTCAGCCATTGAAGGGAGGCGTCCATGTCCTGGCCGCATTCCCGCTTTGCCCCCGCGATCAGGTCCCAGAAGGCGTCCGGGTCCATTTTCTTCACGATCCCATCCCTCCCATCGTCATGCCGCCGCTGCTGTAATCCGCCAGGGGGCGGGGGTTCTCCTCGCCGTACAGGTCGTGGAGGATATCGTCCACCGCCTTGCGGACCTCCGGATCATCGGTCAGGGTTTCATAGCGGAATCGCCTTCGATGGGATTGCAGCGAAGGCGGTAGAGGTAACGTTCTGTCTCCACGACGTAACCGTAATTCTGGCAGCAGACACCGCCTTCGATCTGCCCGCCGTGCCCGGAGCAGTAGCTATGCATGGAGCCAAGCCCCTTCAGGACGCTGAGGCGCAGTTCATCTATGACCTCGCCCAGCTCCTGCTTGAACTCGGGAGAATTCAGCTCCTCGGGTCCCCTGGGCCACCAGCTGTGGTGGAACTCGTCCCCGGAGCGCCCGAAGTCGATGCGGACGTGGCCAATGGCGCCCTGCTCCGCGTCCTCCTCCGGGGAGAGGGCATAGAAAAGCCCCGCTTCCTCGGGAGAAGCGGGGCGGATATGGAAGTTCTGATTCTTTGCGGGGAAATCCAAGCCATTGTCCCGGCAGTATTCCCGCAGGGTCAGGGTGCTTCCTAATAGGAGAAATTGTCCATTTACCCTGCGGACCGCGGTTCCTTCCCGTTTCAGGGGAACCGGCGAAAGGACGGAGCCAATCCGATTCACATAACCCTGGTTGATGTTCTCCGCCAGCTTTCGGGCGTAAGTATCCAGGAGGCGGTCGATCTTTTCATGGTACATAGGGTCCACGCGCGCTTTCTGCGCCTCGGCAATGGCGGCGGCCTTGTCGACCTCTTGCCGGTAGGCTGCCGTGGCGCTGCCTGGTTCATAGTTGAAATAGCTGTTCATCTCCTTGGCCCGGCGGGCGGCGGTTTCGTTGATGGGATAATAGGTGGGCATAAAGTCATCTCCTTATAGATTTGTTGGGGGGTATAGCAGCAAGAGTATCACAGAACGATTGGTTCAGCCATTCACTATTTTCAACCAATTTAAGTGGGTATTTTCGGTAAAAATATTCTGGCGCCTTTTTTGGACGCAAAAAAGGCGCTAAATTTGTGACGTACATAGTCAACAAATCCAGCGCTGAAATTTCGTGTATTATATTCTGGAGGAGAAGGGTGTTCAGGCCAATTGAAAAAGGGCACCAGGCGCGGTGCCCTTTTTCAATGTGCTGTTCTGCGGGTTCGAATCCAGTAGGACGGGTGAAAATGGTCGTTTACATCTTTTTTACCACTGTTGAAAAATGGGGGTATAAAAAACCCGGAAACCACTGATGCCGTAAGCTTTGCGCTTACGGCATCTAAAGTGGGCTTGTTTTTTGGTCCGAGTGGCGGGATTTGAACCCACGGCCTCATGGTCCCGAAGTCCTGTCTAAAATTCCGTTAGTCCCTTTCAGACCAGTTTAACGGTTTTTCTACGGAACCAGAGACGTGTTCGTCCTGTTCTATCCGTTGCGTCCACCCGGATTTTTTCTGTCGTGGGTCAACTTGTGGGTCAAGAAGCAAAGGAAGGACGAATATCGCTCAGGGGAAGGCCAAGCCTTGAGGCTTTGTCTCGTTCATAGGTTATCCGAGTAACCTCTTCAATAAATTGCCGCTCTTTTTGATCAGCACTGGCCCAGCGGACGTCGTATTTCCGACAGAGCCAGAAAAAGATCTCATAGAAACGTTCCGTCTCCGGATCTTTACGGCAGTACCACTCTGCATCGGAATGAGGCTGGTCTATGTTTGATATCATGAAAATCCCTCCTTGTAAATTCAGACAAGATAGGTGAAAAATATTCGTTTTGCCGCTTCGTCCGCAATCAGGTACCTGGGAGCAGAGGATTCAAATAAGGGCAACTGGACTGCCCCAAAATCTTTTTCATAGTGTCGTGCCAATTCTGTCGTTTTAGCCTCAAGCACTACGTCCCCAGCCAGACCATGGTCTATGGAAAGTTTGATGCCATATGCAATCATCATCCGTCCGATACCCCTGTATTCGGGTATCCCGCCATTGAGAGTCGGGTTGGAGGCCGGGTGGGCTTCCATATAGACAAGGTGGACAATCAGGGCATTTTCAAGAATTTCATATGCTCCCAAGGCTATCAGTTTTTCATTTACCTTTGCGGCATATTTTTCAAGCCGCTCGTCCTGCAGATACTCGCTCGTCCATGACGTTTGCCATACTGGAGAAAAATTTGTATTATCCGCATCCTGCCAGGTCATCCGCTGAATAGATACGGGAACCATCTGATTTTCGTTATCGTATACAAATGGTTTGAATAGCATCATATCCACCTCAAAACTCAGTATACCATATTTTCTTCTCAAGTGGAAGAACAAAAAGACTCCTTAATGAATTTTTCAACATGGATATAAATCCGGCAAAATTTGCGTCGCTATAAACAAAGAAAAGGCCGACGAAAAAAGAGAAACTCAGGAAATCCAACTCGTGCCCATAATCCACTGGACTTTCGCCCGTGATCCTGGTATGGTATATCGCTGGGAGGCGAAGACATGACGTGCCAGAGGAAATTCAACAGAATACATTCAAAGCGGCTGTTTCTCCATTGTGAGAACAGCCGCTTTTGCATCCTCTGAGATAATTTCAAATTGCGAGAACCCATGGCTCCTCTAAAATAAAGCTATCAGAAAAAGGAGGAGCGATATGGAATACGGATATATTCGAGTCTCTACAAAAGAGCAAAATGAGGAACGGCAAATGGTCGCTATGCGAGAATTTGGCATAAAGGACAGTGACGTTGTTCTGGATAAGCAAAGCGGCAAGGACTTTGAGCGCCCCGGCTACCGCCGTCTGATACGTAAACTGAAAGCCGGGGACACTCTCGTAATCAAGAGCATCGACCGGCTAGGGCGAAACTATGAGGAGATTTTGGAACAGTGGCGGCTGCTGACCAAGGAAAAACTGGTCGATATCGTAGTCCTGGACATGCCGCTGCTGGATACCCGCCAAGGGCGGGATCTCACAGGGGTGCTGATTGCCGATATCGTGCTCCAGCTTTTGAGTTATGTAGCCCAGACAGAGCGGGAGTTCAACCGCCAGCGGCAGGCCGAGGGAATCGCGGCGGCAAAGGCCAGGGGCGTCCATTTTGGACGGAAGCTCAAGGAGCGGGGCGAGAACTACGAATCTGTCATGGCTGCGTGGCGCAAAGGCGAGATCAGCGGCAGGGCGGCGGCAAAGGAACTGGGCGTAGCCCATGGAACTTTCCAGAGATGGTGCAGGGAGTAGCGTTTGGCCTATAAAGCGTGGGTTGTGGTCCACACAGCAAGAGCCATGGCGTTTGGACAAAATGAGGCCGTTTTTGAGGGCGGCTTGCCTTGCTCTTGTCTATATAAACGAAATGATTTTAGCATATTCTTCAAAATATTGCAATAGAAAAGGCGGCTTGCAACCCACAGGTTACGGGCCACCGCTAATACATGGTGTGCACCTGAAAAGGCACCCATTTTTATATATTAAAAATGTTGAAAGAAGGAGATTGGAAATGAGCAGGAACTTTAAGACCCTTGTGACAAGCCTTTTGGCGGGATGTATTCTGATTGCCTCAGCACAGGCGGCGTCATTCCCGGATGTAGCCGCAGACGCAGACTACGCAGATGCAGTAAATTATGTAAGTGAGCAGGGCATCATCGTAGGTGACAGCGCAGGAAATTTTAACCCAGAACAAACAGTGACTAGAGCGCAGATGGCGGCCATCATCTGCCGTATGTTGGGAGATACTGAAAATCTGGAAAAGGGGAACATCTTTACCGACGTACCCGCTGATCATTGGGCAAACGCCTATATCAATAAGGCGGCGGAACTTGGCATTGTTGGGGGGTTTAAAGACGGAACTTTTGGTCCCTCTGTAACGGTGACTTATGAGCAGGCGGTAACCATGATTATACGGGCGCTAGATGGTGCGGAATTAGCGGCTCAATCTGGAGGATACCCGGACGGTTTTTTGAGCGTAGCAAGCGAGCATGGCTTTTTGGAAAATATTCACGCTCAAAAGAGAGATGCGTTTTCACGCAAAGATGTAGCCAGCCTAATTTTTAATTGTGCTTATTTTTCATTTGCTGATTGAGTGCTGCCGTGAGAAGCAGAAGACTATTAAAAAGCTTGAGAGGAGCAACGATTTATGATTAGAAAGAACTTCATTTCTATCATTCTTTGCCTATCTTTGCTGGTGGCTGTATGCCCGGCGGCGGATGCGGCGGGAACGGTAACAGGAGCGGACGCTGTTGCCGCAGCGCAAAACCTGGTGGGAAAATATCCTTACGTTTCAGGAGGAAGGTCACCCTCTAATCGAGGGTTTGACTGTAGCGGGTTAATTTACTATGTCTATCATACATGCTTGGGATGCAACGTGACATATGAACAAATATGGAGCCGCAGTGTTCCGGGAACAAAGATTACCAATAAATCAAGCTTGCTTCCAGGTGATATCATATTTGGACGCAACAACTCCGGCGGTTGGCATACTGGACTGTACTGTGGGAATAACATCATGATTCACGCCGGAAGCAGCAAAGGAGTAAGCCGAACCTCCATTAATGGAACATGGTTTACGTTTAAGTTTGCAACCAGGCCAGCTTTTATTACGACGAACAGCAACGGGACCACTTCCCCGCCGCCTGTTGCGCCTATAGGAAAAACATCCAAGCCCTCTGTATCGGTCAACGGACAATCCGTGACCATTTCCTGGGATTATTCAGGAGGCGCTTCCAAATTTGACGTATATCTTGTTCAGGCCCCCTGGAGATGGGAGGATATCACATGCAGCTTTTCCACTACGTCGAAAACCTGCACATTTACAAATATAGCGCCGGGAGATTACCGCGCCTTTGTCATTGCCAGGCCGAATGCAGACACGGAGCAGAGCGAATGGGTGAACGTCGAAGTAAAGGCGGAAGACAGTCGGCCGCTCCCCTCCAATTTTACGGTTTCCACCGACAAGAGCACTTATTCAACCAATGAGAGCATGATAATCACCCCCTCCGCAAGTAATGCTACGCATTACGCGATTAGTATCTGGCGGGGCGCGTTTGAAACAGGAGAGCGGGTATACGCTGATTTCAGCATTTACGGTCCCACGGCCTTTACCCCAACAGAAGCGGGAAATTACACCATTCGGGCGGATGCTATTAATAATGCGGGGTACATATCAACAGAAAAAACATTTACTGTAACGGCTCCGGCCGCATCGGACACAAGTAAAAACGGATATTGGGGCCCATGGAGCGAGTGGACCTCAAATTACGTTGAGGCGACTCCTACCCGCCATGTTGAAAGCCGTTCGGTTAAACTTTCTGACGGACATACGGAATACCGTTATGGCCGCTTTGTCGACTCAACCGGCACAAAGGTTTGCTGGTGCAAAACCTATCTGGAGAGCTGGAAATCTGTTAGTGGAAGCGCCAGCCTGCAGTACTCGGATTGGTCTGCAACCCGGTACAATGAAAATGGGAAAATCTGGGGCTGCGGCTTCTGCGGCGGAGAACATATGGGCGTGAATTATATTAGCGAAGACGGACGGGCCTGGTGGTCACAGTTTGAATTACCTGGAGGATACTATTACTGGGAAGAGACCAGGACTATCGAGCCATCTTATGGCACGGAATACTGCTATCGGGATTGGATTTCCGGCTGACCCCAAGGAGAAACCGCCCGGTCTCTGGGCCGGGCGGTTTCATTCACTGCGGCTTTCCATAGGTATGGTTTTAGGCAAAAGTCGAATGGTTGAATTTATACATACGCAGCGAGGAGCGGCTTATGAAAGAAAAACATATTTTACTATTACTCATAAGTATTTTATTCTGTTTCCTACTGACTTCCTGCGGCATTCCAAAGCCCCCGGAGGCTAATCAGATAAATCAAGACTTTTCGGAGCAATACAGTACGTTTTCTGTCGAGAATCCGTTTGACGAAACGAATCCGTATGTCTACGACATGAATATATCGGCTTCCGTTGACAAAAGGCAGACCAACGAAAAAAGTGATAATGCATATTGTAGGGTTCAACTTGTTAACGAGTATTACAAAATTACAAAATATCTGAAGCTGACTTACTTTTTTTATGATAAGGGCGGATGGATATTGGAGAACTGCACTGAATATCAAGACCCGGATTACGAACTTCTCCGCTGTCCCTTTGACGCTGAGGAAATTGCTCCCCTCCTAACTAACGACTATTCTACAGTTGAGTTTAAAGAAATGAATGAACATTTGTCAGAGGGAAAAATCGACTTTTGTTTTGAGGTGAAAGATGTACAAGAAAATGTAACTTCTGAGGGAAATGTGATTGTTTCGCTTCAATATCATGGTGCGGACTGGACATATGAGTTGGACAAAAGCGATGTGTTTCTGGAGTGGAACATTAAAGGCCACTGGTATTCTACTATTTATTCTGGGCTCTATATGGACGTTTTGGACATGACAAGCGACTCGGTGCTTCTTGATGTAATATATGAAAGCGGGGCGGAGGATGCACGGAAAGGGAATCGAGGTCCATTGTTTGATACGAGTGATGAATTCTATTGGCACGCGACCGTCAACAGCACAGATTTATGGGAAGAATATACAGACGATGGGGAACCTTGCCTGCACTTTAGATTCGATTTCAGAGCATGGGGAGATAAATGGAACATTTATATATACAAGGATACTGCTTTTGCCCAAGTCAGAATGTACAAGATGACTGAGCTATATAAAGTTGAGGAGAATCCTTTTGCAATGTAATGAAATGAGGGCAGTTCTATTTGCGAAACCTAAAAACAGGAAAAGTGCTGCGTGCCAACTACGTTGCCGTGATAGCCAGTAGATAGATATATGATTAAAGTGCATGAAGGGATGTATACAAAATGAATATCCGTCTGTTTCCAACCATAGTTTTGATTTTTCTATTGCTCTGTGGTTGTGGGAATTCAGTTGCTTCTTCATCAAGCACTGATACCAAAACAATGAATTCGGGTAATAACATTATAGCCAAATCAAATATCGGGGATTTAAGTGGAGAAGATGACATTGATGCAGAACCTTACAGTGACATACAATTTTTTGTAATTGATCACGCTAGAATATCCTATGATCCTTCCTTAATTAAGAAAAATGATAGGCCAGGTGACTATTTTGATATCGCATCCCCATATGAAAACTATGAATATTATGAAGATGGCGATCTCCTTGAACACCAAGTAGCTTATCAGGGGAATTTTTACGTAGAGCACTGGGAAAAAGATGAAAACGGAAATATTACTGAATTTGATGGACGCACTGGAGACGACCGGATCGCATATATGTATGATGACAATAACCGCCTGATCCAAGAGTGGAGACACAGGAATTACTGGCCTTCATCCGTAACGATTTACGAGGATTATGATGAACACGGAAACTATGGTTCTACAATAAAAATAACCTCATGGGGGGGGAGTATATTTAAGCAGGGCGATCCATGGTATGATCTCGATTATATAGACTACGAGGAAGTCAAGGCCACGACACACCGCTATTACACCCATGAATATGATGAAAAGGGAAGGCTGATTTCAACTACGGAAAAACGCCATGACGGTCGTGACGAGGGAACCCACACATATGAATATGACTCGAGAGGCAATCTGGTTTATGAGTATGATTCTGGTGATGAGTATATACGTGAGTATCATAGCAATGGAGAAATTGCCTTATTGCAGAAAAAATGGAGGGACGAACTGGAGGAAGAAACAGTATATGATTCACATGGCAACCCAATCAAGAATATAGACGATGGAAAACTTTCTATCTATGAAAATGAGTATGACAAATATGGGAATCTAGTCAGGCAATATACTTATAATGAAGAAGGGGAGTGCAAGTATTACGATATATGGCAGTATGTTGATAAAGAAAGTTATCTAAAGGATATGGACACTTGCGATTTGATAGGCTCGTTTGTTCCTGCTCCTGAATCGGATGTAAACTCGATTCCGTCTGATTCGCCACAGGGTTTTGCTCCCGCCAAGGATCCATCTGATGGCGGCCGCTCGACGGAAGGTCCGAATGACGGCGGTGATCTGCCAGAAGCCCAGAGCCTCTTTAACGGGCTGGAATGGTTCGAAGGCGTAATAGGCTGCAAATTCAATGTGCCGGAAGGCTTCACGCAGCAGACGGACGAAGGGCTTATCAGTGGACCGGGAATGTACCGTTATTCGTTCCGCAGCGATGAATTGGACATGAATATTTCCGTATTTGAATGTACTTTTTTAGCGCTGCCTATTACGGCAGCGGATGTCCCTGCGGAATATAAGTCCGCTTCCTCGGCGGAAGGCGTTACCTATGCGGCATCCGGCACTGGATACTACGTAGTCAGCGGAACTGGCGATGATGACTCGATTTATTATACCCGCGTGGATTATAACGAGGACTATTATGCCAGCTTGAGTTTTGATTACCCGACAGAAAATGGGGAGGCTTGCGAAAAGATCCTCCTAGAATTTTTGAAAGATTACAGCGCTGGGTGAACGCGTCATCAGATGGTCATGAACGGCGGATATGAGGATATCTCCTGCGTGAGGAAAGCTGGAAAGTTCCTTTAATTGGGGCAGACGGCGGCATGGAGCAACCGCTCCGTGCCGCCGTTCATGTACGCACGTTAAAAGGGCCTATCCAAGCTATAAATCCATCGGCAAGGCTGTTCACATGAGCGCCAACACGGTACGGAAGTATGTGACCGACCTGGAAGAACGAGGGCTGATCGTCACAGAGTCGACATCCATCACTACAAGAGATGGCCACAAGCGCAACGGCACTCTGCGCTACACCATCCTGCCGATCCAAAACGCATCGGACCTCTACAACCAACGACAACTCCGGCGACTGGAGGCAACAGTGGAACGAATGCGTGTCCGCAAAAAGCTGGAGGGCAACGAGGAACGCCCTGCGTGAGCGCCTGTCAGCCGCCGTGCGCGATTCTTCCACTGGCAGTAGGGTAATTTCCCCAGCCAAGCAGCGACACCAAGTGTGAGCCCGTTTACGGACGGTCGAAAAAGGTGCAGGATAAAGGCAGGGGGTCGCTTTAGCGCCCCCCTGCCGTCAACACCGCCCCGCAGAGCGGGTCGGGGGATTTCGCTAGGTGGTCGGAATCTCAACTTTTTGCTGTGGCAGGTGGTCGGAAGTAAGAAAAATGAGGAGAAAAGCGCCGCTTTAAGGCATTTCGCAAGGTGGCTGTTGCAGGTGGTTTTTCAGAATTTTGGCAGGAATCAGCGCGGGGGTCTATTTACGACCCCTGGGGTCAAGTCGGGGGGTCTGCTTTTCCTCAAGGTCCCGCTGTTGGGCTGTTTTCCTGGGTTCCGTTCGGGGATATGGGCGCAAAAAGGGCCTCCCACGTCGGTGGGAGGTCCTCTCGTCAGTCACACGATTGGAAGCCTGTTTGAGGGGGAGAGTCCGTAGCACATCCAAGTTCTCAGACAACACACTCATGATGCTGTCATGGGTCTCCATCAGACGTTGTCGTCCGTCTCAATATGGAAGCGCCCTTCTCCAGCAGGACTTCCTGGCAAAGTGAAAACGCATACCTGGTCATGCGGTGCGCCTCCATACAAAACCGTCCCCTCTCAAATCCTCTATGCGCATCATATCACACTTCCTGTGATTTCGCAATCTGGGGGTGCTCAGTCTTCCTTCCTACAGTTCAAAATCTGCGTCGCTATAAACAAAGAATACGTCCGCTCCCAAATCTAAACTTTCTGATAACTCGAAAAAAGCAGCTGGATATTGAGTCCGCCAGATGGTAATGTGTGTCGCTGATAGGAGGTGACACGCATGGAGTATGAATACATGAGGGCACTGCGCCAAAGATTTTTTGTGGAACCAAATGTGATGACGCAGCGAGAGATTGAAAAAGGCTGGCGGCGTCTCTCAGAGCGTGTGGGTAAGGAAGATCAAAAAAGAATCCTCGGGCTAATGGATATGCAAGCGGCTCTGCTCGAGGAAACCTCGCTGGTGAGTTTTGTGTCAGGTTTCCAACTGGCCCTCGGGATCGCCGGAGAGCTGACGTCCTACTCCTTCGCCAGAGATGAAGAGGATCGGGCAGAAGAAAGGAGGGATCACCGTGGCGAGACGTAGGGCGAACGGTGAAGGGAACATTCGCAAGCGCAAAGATGGCCGATGGGAAGGTCGCTACACCGCTGGCTATGATCCCGAAACCGGAAAGCGCATCACAAAAAATGTACTGGGCAAGACCCAGGCGGAAGTCAAAGAAAAATTAAAACGGGCCGTAGAGGACAGCAAGCGAATCGATGCCTCCAAGAGCCAGGACCTCACGGTGGGACAATGGGCTACGCTCTGGTTCGGGAACTACGCGAAGCCCTCCATCCGGGAGAGCACAGCAGAGCACTACCGCAACTTTGTTGAGAACCATATTGTACCCGGCATTGGAAAGATCAAGCTTCGAAAGCTGACTACACTGGACATCCAGAAATTCTACAACAGAACCAGAGAGAGCGGGCGTATCCAACGCTACGAGGGTATGAAGGTCTCAGGACTCAGCAACAAGACTGTCCGCAGTCTCCACGCGATGCTTCGGCAATGCCTGGACCAAGCGGTGATGGAGCGGCTGATTCCGTATAACCCCGCCGCTAACTGCAAGCTGCCGCCAAAAGAGAAAAAGGAAATGCAGATCATCCCGCCGGAGAAGCTGGGTGACTACCTCCGGGCGGCAGAGGAACATGGCGTCCTGCCAATGTTCTATCTGGAGCTGACCACCGGCCTCCGGCGAGGTGAACTGCTGGCGCTCCTCTGGACGGACCTAAACATCAAGGAGAAATGCCTGACGGTTTCCAAATCCGTAGCCAGGGGTAAAGGTGAACTGCGAGTGACGGAGCCGAAAACAAAGAACTCCGTCCGCACAGTATATGTCAATGACGAAGTCATCCATCTTCTGGTAGAGGACCGCAAAAACCACCCGTTCAGCCCGTATCTATTTCCCTCCCCGGTGACAGGCGGTATGTACGGCCCGGACTGCGTGGGCAGGATTCATAAGAAGCTGCTGAAGCGGGCGGGAATCGAGGAACACGTCCGCTTCCATGACCTGCGGCGGACCTTCGCCACAATGGCCCTGCAAAACGGCGTGGACATCAAGACGGTCTCCGGGATGCTTGGCCACTACTCGGCGGAGTTCACGCTGGATGTCTACACCAACGTGACAAAGGAGATGCAGAAGGACGCAGCAAAGAAAATTGGCGGCTTCATGGCGAAGGTCATGTAAAGACCAAGCGCCGGAGGGCGAAAACCTGCTCTCCGGCGCTCTTTCGTCCTATCTAGACCTTTCCGGCCATTTCCGCGTGTGGGTCACAGCGTGGGTCTAACAATTTTCCAACGCTACAAATGCACCTAAAAAGTTACAAAAACCCGCCGAAATCATCCGATTCCGGCGGGTTTGTGGTCCGAGTGGCGGGATTTGAACCCACGGCCTCATGGTCCCGAACCATGCGCGCTACCAACTGCGCTACACCCGGATATTGAGGGGCTGGCTGCTAATCTCATCCATACGAAGCCTACCCGACTTGCTTATTATAAGGAATTTTTCCGGGAATGTCAATCTCTATTTTTCCAGGCCCCCTTTCCATTCCTTTTTCCCGGTATCCATGGGTCATCTTAATCTTTCCCGCCCGCCTGCCGATATTATATTTATACAGAAATTCATATTGGAAATGGGAGAGGAGGCGTCCGAATGGGCGAACTGACCATCCGCAGGGAACGGGGGATATCCGGGCCCCGGTATCAGGCGGCGGAAAAAACGGAGAAAACGGCCTCCGCCGGGGAGACCCGCCCGGCCGCGAAGACGCCGGGAGCCACCGTCTCAGAGACCCTCCGGCGGCTGATGACCACGATCGGCCAGGCGGAGAACTACACGCGGGACAGCCACCGAACCCTCCAGACCGGGGAGGCCGCGCTGGCGGAGGTCCAGGACCGCCTGGGCCGCATGGCGGAGCTGATCCGGCGGGCCGCCGGAGGCGGCAGGACAGACGCATCCGCCCTCCAGGCGGAGCTGACACAGCTGGCGGAGGAAATCGACCGCATGACCGGCGGGGCCTTCGCCGGAGACGCGCGGCTGTTTCTGGATGGGGACCCGGAGATCGACGACGGAGCGGAGCCGCTTCCGGACGCCGCCCTGGAGGACGAGGGCCAGGAGAGCGTGCAGAAGCTCCCCCATTGGCTGCTGAAGGGCATGTCCCACACCGGCCTGACCCCGGAGCGGCTGCTGAACCTGCTGGGCCTGGAGAAGAGCGCCGGCGTTTCGGACATTCTGGCCGTCCTGGCGGAAAAATCCCTGGAGGGCAACGACGCCGCAGGCTATCTGGCGGCGCTGTACCTGGGCGGAGTCATCGCCGGGGGCTCCGCCTCCAGGGCCGTTGATATGAAGACGGCCCTGGAGGGACTGCGGCAGCTCTTGGAAAAGGTGTCCCAGGGCGTCCCGCCGGACCGGGCGGTGGAGCTGCTGACAAACGGCATGTTTACCAGCCTCTCGGACCTGGAGGACCAGTTCCTGGGCGGCACCGCCCCAGGGATGGAGAACTTTCTGTCGGAGCTGCTGCTCTCCGGCGGGGACGCCGCCCTCCTGCCCGAAGCCTCCCTGCTGAACCTGCTGGCGGGGCTGGAGGGGATGAACCTGGAGCTGATGATGGGGCTGCTGGCGGTGGTCCAGAGCGCCGAAGCCGGGCCGGAGGCCGCTTTGGACTATGCCGCCGGGGAGGCTTCCGAATTGGCGGCACCTCCGCCGGACGGGACACAGGCCGCCGTTCTGGATTTGGGGGACGTGAAAGTGACGGGCCGGGAGCTCTCCGGCGTGTCCGCCGGCCCCTCCGCCGGAGAGCTGACCATAGGCGGGACGGCGGATACGGTTCTCCAGGGGACCGCCCAGGAAGGGCGCGCCGTCCGGCTGACAGGCTTCGGAACGGTGACCCTGCGGGAGGCCCGCATCCCGGTGCTGGCCGCAGAGGCTTCCTCCGTTCAAATCTCCAGCCCCGGGGAGACGGCCCTGGGGGAGGTCCGGCTGCGCCCCGGCACGTCCCTGATTTTGGGGGGCGGCGGGCTGGTGCGCATCGGCGCGCTCCGGGGCGATGTGAGCAACGTCCTGCGCCTGACCGGCGGCGCGGTGATTCTGGCCCCGCCGGAGGAGGGCGGGACTCTCGGGACGCTGACGGTCCCCGTGGTGGTCGACGGACCGGTGTTCCTGGCGGCTCAAGCCACCCATGTCACCAATGGGAGCGGGAAGCCCCTGGCCCCCTTTGACGTCGTGTGGCGCACCCTGCTCCCGGGCTGGAGCGCCGTCACCTCCCTGACGGTGGACGGCAAGCACGGCAGGGCTGCGCTGCTCAGCGGCGAGCCCGCCCGGCTGTGGCTGGAGAAGGGAGAACGGGGCTCTCCGGTCCATACGGTCATCATCCGGGGGAAGGACGAGGCCCAGCGGCCCAAGACCCGCTACGCCTACCTCCGCTGGAACGAGAGCGCCGGGGCCTTTACGGAAACCGTCCTTTACCCGAATCCTTTCACCGTCACCGGCGGAGAGGCGGGCACGGACTGGATCTACGAGGAGGAGACCCACACCCTGCGCATCCTGACCAGCCGGGTCACCGCCGTCTCCGGCGGCAAGGGGACCGACGCCAATCAAGAGCCCTTCAGCGGGCGGCTGGCCCTGGCGGACGGCATCGGAAAGCTGGAGCTGACCCTGGGCGGCGTGGTCTGCCAGGTGACCGAGGGCGGGGCCTTTGACCTGGGCCGGGAGAACGACGTGACGCTGCTTTTGCGCAGCGGCGCGGAAAACCTCTTCGAAAGCGGCGAGGGCTGGGCGGGCGTCTCCCTGGGAGACGGCACCTCCCTGCTGGTGGACTGTCCCGAGGCCCGGGAGAGCAGCCGGAATCCCGCCGGGACCCTGACCGCTTCCGGCGGCGCGGGGGGCGCGGGCATCGGCCGGGACAGCGGCGGAGGCCGGGGCCGGACCGGCCGCATCCGGATCCGGGGCGGCGCCGTCACCGCCGTGGGAACCGGCGGCGGCGCGGGCATCGGCGCCGGAAAACAGGGGGCCATGGGCTCCGTGGACATTCTGGGAGGCGTCGTCAGCGCCACCGGAGAGGCCGGCGGCGGCGCGGGCATCGGCGGGGCCCTGGGCGCGGCGGTGGGAGACATCACCATCCGCGGCGGAAGCGTCACCGCCCTGGCCGTGGGCCATGCCGCCGCCATCGGCGCGGGGGTCCGGGGGCCTTGCGGCGATATCCTCATCACCGGCGCGGCCCGGGTCCAAAAGGCCCTGGGCGGCGACCCGGGGGCGGACATCGGGGCCTGCCTCTTCGGCGGCTGCGGGGCTGTCCAGATCACCGGCGGCGCGGACATTGGAAGGGCCCGGCTCTGGACCCGCGCCGGAGTTCCCCTTCAGATGGGGGCGGAGACCGTGACCCTGCCTCAATTCCGCCTGTCCTCCCGGGCCCTGGGCCTGGATCAGGTCAGCCTGACCACAAGGGAGGCGGTTCAGGCCGCTCAGGCCATCGTGGAGCGGGACCGGCGCTGGGTGGCCCAGATCCAAAACGCGTATAATGTGCTGTACCACCGCCTGGAGCGCAGCTGGAACGGCCTTCTGGGGGTCCAGCAGTACCTGAGCGGGTCCGGCGGCCCCCTGCGGGACGCCGGGAAGGCGGGCACGCTGCTGGAGGACGCCCGGCGGTCCATCTCCCGCCCCTCTTCCCAGGCCATGCGGACCCACGGCAAGCGGGGGAAGGACGACGTGCGCCACCTGTTCCGGTGAAGAACGCCGCCGGAAGCCGGCGTCATAGCGGAAGCACTTGGAACATCCGCATATTGCGGATGTTCCACAAGCGGGCCTTCGGCCCGCCGGACGGGCTTTGCACGTTTGCCTCGACTATAAAAAGCGGAGGCCGCCCAGGGCGGTCTCCGTTTGATTTATTTCCGGTTCATCAGCCGCTTCATGGCCCGCTCCAGCCCCTCGGCGGTGAGGTCGTACATGGGGAACATGTGTCCCAGCTGCCAGTGGGTCTGGCCCCAGTAATCCGGCCGCTCCGGCATGGGCTCCGGGTTCAGCCAGACCAGGTAGGGATACTGCCGCTTCATCCGCTCCAGCCACTCCAGGCCGGAGGGGCCGTAGGCCCGCTTCTCCCAGTCATAGTGCTTCTCCCGCAGCTCGTAGGGGCTCATGGCGGCGTCGCCCACCACGAGGACCTTATACCCGCCGTCAAAGTTGGAGAGGACCCACTCGGTGGACACCTCCTCCTGATAGCGGAGGGCGGGGCCGGTGTAGAGCTCCGAGTAGACGCAGTTATGGAAATAGTAGGTGTGGAGCTCCTTGAAGTGGTTGGACTTCTGGGCGGCCTGGAACAGCCGGGAGCAGAGCCCGGCGTAATAGTCCATGGAGCCTCCCGAGTCCATCAGCAGCAGGACCTTGACAGCGTTTTTCCGGGGGTGGGTCTTTCGGAGCTTCAAAAGCCCGCCGCTGCCGCAGGTATCCCGGATGGTCCCGTCCACGTCCAGGACCTCCTCCCGCTGGTCCGCCTGGCTGGAGAGCTGCCGCAGCAGGCGGAAGGCCGTCTGAAACTGCCGGGTGTCCAGGGTGTTGTCCTTCCGGAAGTCCCGGAACCGCCGCTCCCCCGCCACCATCATGGCAGTGCGGTGGCGGCCCTGGCCGCCGATGCGGATGCCGCCGGGACGCCAGCCGCTGTTGCCGAAGGGAGAGCGGCCCTGGGTGCCCACCCAGTAGCTGCCGCCGTTGTGCTCCTCCGTCTGCTCCCTCAGGCGCTCCTCCAGGAGGCGCAGAAGCTCCTCCGCGTTCTCCTCGGAAAATCCGGCCCGCTTCAGCTCCTCCAGGGTCCGGACCAGGTCCTCCGACGGGCGGTTCAGCCAGTTGAGAAGCTCCTCCGGGAGCTCGCCGTTCCAGGGAACATCGCGGAAGAACTCCAGAAACACCTGGTCGAAGCGGTCGAAGTCCGCCTCGCTCTTCACCAGCACCGCCCGGCAGAGCCGGTAAAACCCCGTCAGGGAGGATTGGTGCAGTCCCCGGGACAGGCCCTCCAGCAGCGTCATCCACTCGTCCGGCGTCACGTCCAGCCCATGGCTCCGAAGAAGGTAGAAAAAGGCGATAAACATGGGCTCACCGGACGCCCCGCAGGGTCCGCAGGTCCTTGTCCTTTTTCAGCAGGACCCCGGCGAAGGGCAGCTCCTTTTGAACCCGGGCGGGGTCCACGCCCCCGGCGATGAGGGCCCGGAGCCAGTCCACCAGCTCCGAGGTGCTGGGCTTCTTGTCGATGCCCCGGAGCTGGCGCAGCCAGTAGAAGGCGGCCATGGCCTGGCGGAGAAGGTCCTCCTCCAAATGGTCGAAGTGAACGCGGAGGATGCGCTCCATCTGCTCCTGGTCCGGGAAGTCGATATAGTGGAAGATGCAGCGGCGGAGGAAGGCGTCCGGCAGCTCCTTTTCCGCGTTGGAGGTGATGATGACAATGGGCCGCTTCTTCGCCCGGACGGTCTCCCGGGTCTCCGGGATGTAGAACTCCATCCGGTCCAGCTCCCACAGCAGATCGTTGGGGAATTCCAGGTCCGCCTTGTCGATCTCGTCGATCAGCAGCACCACCTGCTCCTCCGAGGAAAACGCCTCTCCCAGCTTGCCCAGCTTGATATAGCGGGCCGCGTCGTCCACGCCGTGGGCGCCGAACTGGCTGTCGTAGAGCCGCTGCACCACGTCGTAGACGTAGAGGCCGTCCTGGGCCTTGGTGGTGGACTTCACGTTCCAGATAATGAGCTCCTTCCCCAGCGCCTGGGATACGGCCTGGGCCAGCATGGTCTTGCCGGTGCCCGGCTCGCCCTTAATGAGAAGCGGCTTTTCCAGCGTCACGGCAATGTTCACCGCCGCCATCAGCTCGCCGGAGGCCACGTATTGATTGGTTCCCGAAAAAATCTCGTTCATAGTTCACCTTTATTCCGACGTTTCTTTGTTTCCGCAGAGAGGGTACAGTTCATAAGATACCAGAGCCCCGCCGATTCCGCAACCGCCAATTTCACATTTTTTCGCCGCCCGGCGAAAAAACCTTGCGCCGGGCGGCGGGACATGCTATAATCAGCTTACCAATTACATAGATCGTGAACTGGGGAGCTCGCGGAAGCGGGCTGAGAGGAAGCGAACGCTTCGACCCATAACCTGATTTGGGTAATGCCAACGTAGGGAGCCGTCATGAACCGTCATGCTTTTTCCGCATGTGGAACAGCCCTCCCGGCTTCGGGAGGGCTGTTTTTCGTCAGTTTCGCGGTCGGAACAAGGAGGAACTCATTCCATGCTGAACCTGTTTGTCAACGGTGAGGGCGGCCTCACCACCGCCGGCTACGCCCTGAGCGCCGCGCTGCTGGTGCTGAGCATCCTGGCGGGCTTGTCCCTGGCGGACCGGGGAGAGAAAAAGGGCTTCGCCGCCAAACAGCTGGCCTACTGCGCCATGGCCGTGGCCCTGGCCTATGTGACCAGCTTCATCAAGGTGCTCAAGCTGCCCTACGGCGGCTCCGTCACCCTGCTGAGCATGCTCTTTATCGTGCTGGTGGCTAACTGGTACGGCGTCAAAACCGGCATGCTGGTGGGCTTTGCCTACGGCATTCTGCAATTTTTGCAGGAGCCCTATTTCCTGACGCTGTTCCAGGTCTGCTGCGACTATGTGCTGGCCTTCGCCGCCCTGGGGCTGGCGGGGCTGTTCCGGGGGAAGAAGAACAGCCTCCTGATCGGCTACCTCGCGGCGGTGCTGGCCCGGGGCGTGTTCCACTCCCTGGGCGGCTACCTCTACTGGATGGACTACATGCCGGAGAGCTTCCCCCAGGCCCTGCGGAACCTGTACCCTATCATTTACAACTACAGCTATCTGCTGGCGGAGGCGGCGGTCACCGTCCTCGTTATCAAGATTCCGGCGGTGGAGCAGGCCCTGGAGCGGGTCCGCAGAGCCGCGCGGTAAGACAACGCAGTTGAAAAGGAGCCGCCGCTACCTTTCAACCGGTGGACTGTTGGTCCGCTGGCGCGCAGCGCGCGTTTGTGTTTTCTATGAAGCCGTGCGCAGAAAGCCGCCTTCCGGAGCAAAAAGCCCCGCTTTTCCTGGGAAAAGCGGGGCTTTTTCTGTTGCTCAGCAGTACTTGGCAATGGCGGCCTGGATCATCTCGTGAGCCCGAACGATGGTTTCCCGGTCGCCGGGCTCCAACTCCAGCAGGGGCGCCCGGACGCCGCCGATATCCGGCCCGCCCTGGAGGCGGAGGATCTCCTTGATGACGGCGTACATATTCCCCTGAGTGGAGCACATCTTATAGATGATGCGGCAGCACTCGTTCTGGACCTCCCGGCCCTTCGCCATGTCTCCCGCTTTAAAGCAGCGGAAAATCTCCAGGTACAGCTCCGGCATGGCGGCGTAGGTCCCGCCGATGCCTCCGGCGGCTCCGGCGGCCAGACCGCTGAGAAGCTGCTCGTCCGGGCCGTTGAACACCAGGGCTCCCTCGTCGTGCCACAGCTGGATGTCCTGAACGGGCATGGAGGAGTTCTTCACGCCGATGACCCGGGGATTTTTCAGCATCTCCTGAAGCAGAGGCACCGACAGGGCCACGCCCGCCAGCTGGGGGATGTTGTAGATCACAAAGTCCGTGTTGGGGGCCGCGCCGGAAATATCGTTCCAGTACTTGGCGATGCCCTTGGGGGGCAGGTGGAAGTAGATGGGCGGGATGGAGGCGACGGCGTCCACCCCCAGGCTCTCCGCGTGGGCCGCCAGCTCCCGGCTGTCGGCGGTGTTGTTGCAGGCCACGTGGGCGATAATGGTCATTTTGCCGCCCACTTCCGCCATGACGTTCTCCAGGGTCTCCTTCCGCTCGGCCACGCTCTGGTAGATGCACTCGCCGGAGGAGCCGCCTACATACAATCCCTGTACGCCCTTGTCCAGCAGGAATTTCGCCAGGGCCCGGACCACCGGGGCGCTGACCTTGCCGTCATGGTCATAGCAGGCGTAGAAAGCGGGGAAAATCCCCTGGTATTTGGAAAGGTCTTTCATATTGTCACTCCTAGTCATAAATTTTTACCTTGAAGACCACCTTGCTCACGGTCTTCGGCCCGTCCACCTGCATTTTGATGCGGTGGGCGTCGCCGGGGAAAACCACCAGGAAGTCCCCGGGGGAAAGGACCAGCTTGTAGTCCCCCTCGCCCCGGTAGGCGTAAAAGTCGTTGGCCTCCACCCGGTCAAACTCGGCCAGAGACTCCGGCGGGGCAATCTCCACGCCCTCGGAGCCCTCCGCCATGATGTGAATGTCCAGGTACTTCCGGTGGGCCTCGAAAAAGCTCTCCTCCGCCGGGATGGTCTCGTAGGTGAAGCGGGCAGCGTATACGTCGCCGCCCTTGAGCTCCACCCGCTGGCTTCCCACGGAAGCGAGGAATTCCGGCGTGATATGCTCCAGCGCCAGGTCCAGGCTGGGGTGGATGCCCCGGTAGGCCGGAGCGTCCTTCAGTTTGGCGTAAATCATCGTGCTTTCTTATCCCCCATTTCGCAATTCTGCGTTGCCGTCGCTCTGTCTTGGTTAAAAGCCGGCTGCCAGAACGCACTAAAGTTCTTTTGCTTACTTTTCTTTCAAGAAAAGTAAGTCAGCCTTTCACCGCGCCCATGGCGATGCCCTGGGTGAAGTACTTCTGGAAAATCAGGAACACAATGATGATGGGAGCCGCCGCCAGGGTGGCGCCGGCCATCAGCAGGCCGTTGTCCACGGAGGTCTCCGCCTGGAGGGTGGCGATGCCCAGGGGGATGGTGAAGTTGCTGCCGCTGGCCAGCATGACCAGCTGCATGAAGTAGTCGTTCCAGCAGTTGATGAAGGTGAAAATCGCCAGGGCTCCGATGCCCGGCTTGATCATGGGCATGACCACGGTGGAGAAAGTATTCCACTCGCTGGACCCGTCAATGCGGGCAGCCTCCAGAATCTCTCCCGGTATGCTCTCCGAGAACTGCTTCATCAAAAACACGCCGAAGGGCCAGCCCACGGTGGGGAAGATTACGGCCCAGAGGCTGTCGTACAGGTGCAGGGCGGACATCTCCTTCAGCAGGGGAATCAGGATAACCTGCTTGGGCAGGGCCATGGCGCAGACGATAAGGGAGAACAGGATGGCCCGCCCGTTGAAGCGCTTCTTCGCCAGGGCATAGCCCGCCATGGCGGCGGTGAGGCAGGTGATGAGCATGGCCAGCACGCACATGAGCACCGCGTTGATCAGCCAGCGGATGGCGGCGGGGGCCTCCGGCCCGGCGGTGAGGAGCACCTTTTTCCCGCCGTTGAAGAAGCTGCCGAAGGGCAGGTAGACCTCCCACAGGGGGACGCTGCGCTGCTTCATCAGTTTGTCAAAGTTGTTCATCACCCATTCGGTGGGGACCCAGATGGGCTTGGTGGCGTTGATGTCCGCGCCGTTTTTAAAGGCGCCGGTGACGATCCAGTACAGCGGGAAGGTGAAGAGGAAGGCCAGGATGACCAGAACAATGATGGAGACGATCTTATACGCGCGGCCGCGTCCAGTTTCAATTTTCATACCAGCACCCCCTTACTTTTCTTTCGCCAGCTTGAACTGGAGGGCGGACAGCAGTCCGATGAAGATGGCCAGCACCATGCCCATGGCGTTGGCGTAGCCGAAGTGGCCCGCCTGCTCCGTCAGCTTGAAGGCGGTCCAATAGATATGGTACATCACCGTGTTGGTTCCCGCGCCGCCCTTGGTCAGCAGCTGAATCAGGGCGAAGCACTGGAAGGAGTTGATGGTGGTGATGACCAGAATGTACAGGGTCGTCGGCATCATCTGGGCCCACTTCACCTTCCAGAAGACTTGGAAGCCGTTGGCCCCGTCCACCTCGGCGGCCTCAATGAGGGTCTGGTCCACGTTGCCCAGGGCGGAGACATACAGCACGATGGGCTGGCCCACAGAGGTGGTAAAGAGGATCAGGATGATGCACCAGAGGGCGTATTTGGAATCGCCCAGCCAGTTGATGTTCTGCTCAATGACTCCCGCGCCCTTGAGGACGTGGTTGAAAATGCCGGTGTAGTTGTCATACATCCACTTCCACACCACGGTGACGGCCACGGAGCCGGTGACCACAGGAAGGTAGAAGATGCAGCGGAAGGCGGACAGCACGGGCCCGCTGAGCTTGTAGATGGCGGAGGACACCCACAGGGAGAAGGCGCACACTGTGGGAACGCTGACAATAACGATGATAAAGGTGTTCTTCAGCGCCTCCAGGAAGGTCTCGTCGCTCATCAGTTTGGTAAAGTTGGAAAAGCCGATGAAGTTTCCAAACATGCCCTGGTCGTGCATGTTAGCGTCCGTGAGGCTGGTAACGATGCAGATGATCATAGGGATGACCACGAAGCCGATGAAGAAAATCAGGCTGGGCAGGAGGAAGAGATAGCCGGAGATGTTCTCCCGCCGCTGAAGCGCGCGGCTCATGGTGGGCTGGGATTGTCTTGCCAAGGTCAACACTCCTTTACGACTGGATTCGACAGGGCCTCTTGGGTCTGGTTCCAAAACGCGCCCCTCTCCCGCCCTTCGCGGGAGAGGGGCGCAAAAACCCTTATCTCTTTGACGGTGTATGAAGAGGTTTAGCCGGCGGCAGCCGCGTTGGCGTTGGCCGCGTAGGTGGCGACGGTCTCGGAGATGTCGGCGCCCTCGCCCACCTTCTGGAGCATGGTCCACCACTCGGTACGAGCGCCGGCCCAGCCCTTGGTGACCTGATAGTAGTCGCCCAGGTAAGGCATGAGGACCTGATACTCGTTCATGATCTCGTTGTCGGCCCAGATGCCGGAGAGGTCGGTGCCCTCGGCGGCGGAGCGGGCGGCGAAGTAGTTGGCGGTCTTTACCGCGTCCACCGTGTGCTCAGAGTCGCACATCCACTTGATGAAGGTTTTCGCGTCGTTGATTCTGGCCTCGTCCCCGTTATCGAAGATGCCGAAGCCCCAGATGCCGCCCTGGAGAGCGGGAGCGCCGTCCTGAGAGGGGAAGCCCATGAAGACGATCTCTTCACCGTTGGCGGTGAGGCCCGCGCCGGTGTCGGCCTGGTTGGGATTCAGCTGCTGGGCGATGTTCCAGCAGAACGCCATCTTCAGGATGCCCTGATAGAAGACCTTGATCTCGTCGCCGCCCTCGAGAGAGGCGTCAAAGGCAATCCCGGGCATGCTCTTGAGCTGCTCCAGCGCCTTGATGTTGGCGGGATCGTCCCAGGTGTACTTGTCGTGGGAGGCGGTGGCAAAGGTGCCGCCGTACAGGTTGTTGACGAGGGCTCGGGTGCCCTGGTCGCCGCCCTGGCCCTTGCAGTACACGGCGCCCACGGGAGACTGGAAGTGGTCGTACAGCGTTTCCACAGCGCTGATGAAATCAGTGGTGGTCCAGGTGTGGGTGTCCAGGTTCAGGAACTTGTCGGCCCCGGCCTCCTTGAAGGCGTCCAGGTTGATGGCCATGCAGTGGGCCGTAATGACCAGGGGATACTCGTAGACAGAGCCGTTGGAGTGGGTGCAGGCGGCCATGGCGGCGGCGTTGATTTCGCTCTTGTCCGTGTCGTCGAACATGTCGCTCAGGTCCACCAGATAGCCCTTGTCGCCCCAGTTGGTCACCAGGCGCTCGGGTCCTTCCATAATCAGGTCGGGGGCGTTTTTGGCGGTGATGGCGGAGTTCACCTTGTCATCGCCGTCGGCATAGGCTAAGTACTCCACTTTCACAGAGATGCCGGTGTCGGCCGTGAACGCGTCGGTGATGGCCTTTACCTTGTCTTCCTTGCCCCAGTCGCCGATGGGGTAGGTCCACAGGGTGATCTCGCCGCCGGCGGCGGGCTCCTCGGGCGTTTCAGGGGTCTGGGCGTCGCCCTGCTGCTGATCGTCGGCAGGGGGCGTCGTCTCGGACTTCTGGCCGCAGGCGGCAAGGCCCATCACCATGACCATGGCCAGCAGAAGCGCAAGCAGTTTCTTCATCACAAATCCTCCTTTTGTTCTTCACAAAAAATGAACCGGCCAGCCGCCGGCTCGCTGTACAAATTATACAAGGATTCCCTTCTTTTGTCAATTGAAATCGAAAGGATTTTTGCTGAGTCCCCATATTCGGCGGATGTTTCAAAAATAATTTCGATTTTTGGTAAAATTACCACCGGAAATCGAAATCTTCTCGGCCTGGTCTGTCTTGACAAACCGGAAAAAAATGCTACTTTATAAAATAAGGGGTAAATTTCAGACCCGCTCACTGCGGGCAGAGAGGAAGAGGAACCATGAAAAAGCACATCCTTTGCTTAGGCGATTCCAACACCCACGGTTACTGCGCCGACCCCGCCGACTGCGCCGACGGCGGCATCCGCTTCAACGAGGACGAGCGCTGGACCTGCCTGCTCCAAAAGGCTTTGGGGCCGGATGTTCTGGTGACGGAGGAGGGCCTCAGCGGCCGGACCACCGTCTTTCCGGACCCCCTTCACGAGACCATGGACGCCCTCACGGTTCTGTATGCGCTGCTGAAAAGCCATGAGATCCTGGACCTGCTGATCATCATGCTGGGGACCAACGACACCAAGGAGCGCCTGGGGGTCAACGCCTCCTGCATCGCCATCGGCATGGAGCGGCTGGTCCGCAAGGCCCAGAGCGTGGACTG
>CAJTVF010000031.1 GCA_910579435.1 uncultured Oscillibacter sp. | reverse complement strand
AGAAATTTCTGGCGCAAATCTGCACACGTTGATTTAATCAGTGCTTCCTTAAAATATTGAAATAAAGGGGTAGAGAATTATGTCTAAGACCATCGAGCTGGCCCAGCACCTGGAAACCCTGCACATCAACAACATGTACAAGTCCGACTTCTACTGGACCTGGGACAAGACCGACGAGGAGCTGGACGCCATCTTCACCGTGGCCGACGCCCTGCGGGACCTCCGGGAGCGGAACAAATCCACCCGCATCTTTGACTCCGGCCTTGGCATCTCCATCTTCCGGGACAACTCCACCCGGACCCGCTTCTCCTTCGCCTCCGCCTGCAACCTGCTGGGCCTGACCGTCCAGGACCTGGACGAGAAGAAATCCCAGATCGCCCACGGCGAGACCGTCCGGGAAACCGCCAACATGGTCTCCTTCATGGCCGACGTCATCGGCATCCGGGACGACATGTTCATCGGCGAGGGCCACAAGTACCAGAAGACCTTCATGGACGCCGTGAAGGAGGGCTACCGGGACGGCATCCTGGAGCAGCAGCCCACTCTGGTGAACCTCCAGTGCGACGTGGACCACCCCACCCAGTGCATGGCCGACATGCTCCACATCATCCACCAGTTCGGCGGCGTGGAAAACCTCAAGGGCAAGAAGATTGCCATGACCTGGGCCTACTCTCCCTCCTACGGCAAGCCCCTCTCCGTTCCCCAGGGCGTCATCGGCCTGATGACCCGCTTCGGCATGGACGTGGTGCTGGCCCATCCCGAGGGCTATGACGTGATGCCCGAGGTGGAGGAGATCGCCAAAAAGAACGCCGCCGCCACCGGCGGAAGCTATAAGAAGGTCGCGACGATGGAAGAGGCCTTCCAGGACGCGGACATCGTGTATCCCAAGAGCTGGGCTCCCTTCGCCGCCATGGAGGAGCGGACCAAGCTCTACCAGGCGGGCGACCAGGCGGGCATCGACGCCCTGGAGAAGAAGCTCCTGGCCCAGAACGCCCAGCACAAGGACTGGACCTGCTCCGAGGAGATGATGAAGAAGACCCGGAACGGCTCCGCCCTGTACCTCCACTGCCTCCCCGCCGACATCACCGGCCTGAGCTGCCCCGAGGGCGAGGTGGACAACTCCGTGTTCGACCGCTACCTGGTGCCCCTGTACAAGGAGGCCAGCTACAAGCCCTATGTCATCGCCGCCATGATCATGATGAGCAAGGTCAAGGACCCCGTGTCCGCCCTCATGGCCCTGGACGCCGCCGGCAAGCGGAAGTTCTTCTGAGAGGTAAGCTGCCATGTCGGAACGCATTGTCATCGCCTTGGGCGGCAACGCCCTGGGCAGCAATCTGCCGGAGCAGATGATCGCCGTCAAGCAGACCGCCAAGGCCATCGCCGACCTGATCGAACAGGGCCACCAGGTGGTCATCGCCCACGGCAACGGCCCCCAGGTGGGCATGATCCAGAACGCCATGACCGAGCTGACCCGGTCGAACCCTGAGAAGTATATCCCCTGCCCCCTGTCCGTGTGCGTGGCCATGAGCCAGGGCTATATCGGCTATGACCTGCAGAACGGCCTGCGGGAGGAGCTGCTGGACCGGGGAATCCAGAAGGGCGTGGCCACCGTCCTCACCCAGGTGGAGGTGGACCCTGACGACCCGGCCTTCCAGAATCCCACCAAGCCCATCGGCGCCTTCATGACCAAGGAGGAGGCCGACGCCCTGGTGAAGGAGCGGGACTACAAGGTCGTGGAGGACTCCGGGCGGGGCTACCGCCGGGTAGTGGCCTCTCCCCAGCCTCAGTCCATTGTGGAGATCCAGTCCATTCAGGACATGGTGGAGGCGGACCTGGTGGTCGTGGCCTGCGGCGGCGGCGGCATCCCCGTCTTCAAAACCGAGGGACACCACCTCAAGGGCGCGGCGGCGGTCATCGACAAGGACTTCGCCAGCGAGAAAATGGCCGAGCAGCTGGACGCCGATACGCTGATCATCCTCACCGCCGTGGAGAAGGTAGCCGTGAACTTCGGCAAGCCCGGCCAGCGCTGGCTGGACAGCCTGACCCCGGAGGAGGCGCGGAAGTACATGGACGAGGGCCAGTTCGCCCCCGGGTCCATGCTGCCCAAGGTCCAGGCGGCGGTGAAGTTCGCCGAGTCCCGCCCGGGCCGGAGAGCCCTCATCACCCTGCTGGAAAAGGCGGGGGCGGGCGTCGCCGGGGAGACCGGAACCACCATTACCCTGTAAAACCGAGGAAAAGGACCGCCCAATGGGCGGTCCTTTTTTCAGGATAAGGGGGCGGTCAGCCCAGGAACATCTGCACCCAGTAATGGCCGTAGCCGGAGCCGGCCTTTACATAGCCGATGCCGATGGAGGTAAAGTCCCCGTTCAGAATGTTGGCCCGGTGGCCCTCGGAGTTCATCCAGGAATCCATCACGGAGGCAGGGGAGCCCTGCCCGGCGGCGATGTTCTCACCCGTGGTTCTGTAGGAGATGCCGGCCTCCTTCAAGGCGGTGAAGCAGCTGGTCCCGTTAGGCCGGGTGTGGGAGAAGGACTGCACGATCTCGTCCGCCCGGAGCTGGGCCACGTCGGACAGGCTGTCGTTCAAGGTCAGGGGGGCCTTGCCGTTCTGGGCCCGGGCGGCGTTCACCAGGTCCAGCACGCCCTGCCGCATGGACTGGAGGTCCGTGCCGCTGGGAGCCTCGCCGGTACCGGAACCGTTTCCGGAGGAGGAGCCGCCGGAAGAGGAACCGCCGGAGGAGCCGCTGCCGGACCGGATGATATACAGCAGGGACCAGAAGTCCTGATAGCCGCCGTACCCGTTGTCGTCATGGACATAGCCCACGCTCATGTGTGTGTACTCCGGATTCATCAGGGCTTCGCGGGCCTCCGGCGTGGACAGCACCATTTCCAAGGCCGCCGCCGCGGTGTCATAGCCCTTGCCCACCACGAAGCTCTCGTCCACGTAGTCCGCCGGAATACCGGCCTGTTTCACCACGGAGGTCCAGTCACTGCCGTCGGCCCGGATTTCGATATAGCCGCCGGAGAGGTCCTTGGCCCGCTGCTCCGCCGCCTTGGTCAGACCGTCCATGGACTCCAGGGCCTTCAGTCCCGCCTTGGTCCGCTCGGCGTTGAGCAGGCGCACCAGCTCCGCAACGGCCGCCTCCGGAGAGGGCTTGGCCGTTTCGGTGGGTTTGCTTGTTTCGGTGGGCTGGGAGGGCTGAGCGGGCTGGGACGCAGCGGAGGAAACATATTTTTCCATCCGGTCGATGACCACACAGCCCTGGGCGCGGTTCATGGTCTTGCTTCCGCCAAAGGTTCCGTCGGACTGTCCGCCGATGATGCCCAGGGCGTAGCAGGCAGCCACGGCGTCCCGCTGTTTCTGCGGAACAGAGGCCCAGTCCTTGATTTTGGTCTGCGCCTCCTTCTTCTGGGCGTCCGTCGCCCGGCAGTCCTTTTCGCTCATGATGTTGCTCATGACCTGCGCCATGTCGTACCGGCTGATGGGCTGTCCCATAACGGTGGAGTCCGCATAGCCGTTTTCGAAGCTGGTTCCAGCGAGAACGCCGTGACCGGCGGCGAGGTCATGCAGGGTCGCGGAGGCGGGTACAAACCAGCCCTTCGCTTTGTTTGCGGCGGTTTCCTTCTCCTTGAGCCCGTCCGGGTAGAACGCCCGGGCCAGCATGACGCAGAACTGGGCGCGGGTGACGGAGGCAGTGGGCTTGAAGGTTCCGTCGTTATAGCCGGAGACGATGCCCTTCGCCACGCAGTTCTTGATGGCGGAGGCGGCATAGTGGCTGTCCGGAACGTCGGAGAAGCCGGTGGAAGAGGGGGCGGCGGGCGTGGAGGGCTTCGCCGTCTCCGAGGGGGCCGCGCCGGCCTTAGGGGCGATGCGGACGTATTGGGCGCGAGTCCCGTCCGCCGTGCAGCAGCTGTAGGTAGGGAAGTCGTTGACCGGGTCCCTCTCCACCAGCTGGACAGACAGCGGGTAGCTGTCGCCCTCCTTCGCTCCGCCGGTCATAACCAGGCCGTCCTCCAGCTTCAAACTTGTGATCAGCCCGGAGAAGGCGCCGTATCCCTCTGCAAAGCTGAGGGGCTTCGGGCTGTAAAGAATGAGCTCGCCGGTCCCCTTGATGGTCATGTCGTTGGTGTAGTCCGAGTCGCCGCCGATGAGCCGCAGCAGCGTGTTCTTGCTTCCGGGGGCCAGAATGATCGTGGGGGAGCTGCCCAAGGTAAGGTCGATTCCGTTGACGCCGTTCAGGACGGCGCCCCCATCTGTGAACGACAGGCCCGGGACATCGTTCGGGGCGATGGTCTCGCCGTCTGCGTCGTAAATGTAGAAGTCGTGTATGCTTGCCGATGCGGGGATGCTGAGGCTGAGGCACAGGGCCAGAGCCAGGAACAGGGATGCCAGTTTTTTCATAGGGAACCACTCCTTTCGTAGTAGGGACCGGAAATATCCCTTTTTATATTATAGTACCAGAAACAGCCCTCAGGTTTTATAAAATCTAGAAATTTGTTAAATATTTTTTCCCGCAGCGCCCTGCCGCCGCGTTGTCTGCCAAAAAAGGGTGCGGTCTGATGCCGGATTTTGGAAAAATATCCGGCGTTTTTCACGAGAGTAAGCAGAGCCGCACCCTTATTCTTCGTGAAACCATCCAGAAAACCGGAGAAATTTTATTTTTTTATTGCGCTTTAAATTTCAGACATGTATAATAACGAATCAAGACAGGCGGCGGGCCCTTTCAAACAGGAGGCCCCAACGCCAGTGGGCCGCTTCCAGGCGGCGGAGGGAATGCCCTATGTGGACAATGCACGCTCTGAACAGCATTCTGGGCCTGTACATTATTCTGGTTCTGGTACTGGTAGTCTTGCCGCCGAAACAGAATAGTGCGTTTGGTCATGCGCGAAACAAGGGCGTGACGGGTGGTTTCCTCCAAAGGGCAGCGTAAACCACCGGCCCCCAAAAATCCGAACTCTTGCAAGTCCGTGACCCGACGAGGGACACGGGCTTCTTTGCTTTTTACACCGAAAGGAGCTACTGAGCATGGAACTGACAGGCGCGCAGATTTTGATGGAGAGCCTGGCCCGGGAGGGCGTGGAGCGGGTCTTCGGCTACGCCGGGGCCACCATCTGCCCCATTGCCGACGCCCTGCGGGAGGACCCGAACATCGACTACACCCTGGTCCGCACGGAGCAGAACGCGGGGCACATGGCCTCCGGCTACGCCCGGGTGACGGGAAAAACGGGGGTGTGCATCGTCACCTCCGGCCCGGGGGCCACAAACCTCATCACCGGCGTAGCCACAGCCTACATGGATTCCATCCCCCTGGTGGCTGTCACAGGGCAAGTGCCCTCCAACCTCCTGGGGCGGGATATTTTCCAGGAGGTGGACATCACTGGGGCGGTGACCCCCTTCACCAAGCACTGCTACCTGGTGAAGGACGCCGCCCAGCTTCCGGTGGTGCTGAAAGAGGCGTTCCACATCGCCTCCACGGGCCGGCCCGGCCCGGTGCTCATTGACATCCCTGTGGACGTGCAGGAGCAGCTGGTGCCGGACGTGGTGTTCCCGAAGGAGGTCCGCATCCGGGGCTATAATCCCAGCGTCCGGGGCAACGACAAGCAGATTACCAACGTGGCTGCGGCCATCGGCCTGGCCCAGAGGCCGGTGATCTGCGCCGGAGGCGGCGTGTTCCTGGCCCACGCGGAAGCGGAGCTGCGCCTCTTCGCTGAGAGCACCGGCATCCCGGTGGTGACAACCATGATGGGCCTCTCCCTCCTGCCCACGGAGCACCCGCTGAACATGGGCATGATCGGGGCCCACGGAAACACCACCGCCAACAAGGCCCTGGTGAAGTCGGACCTGCTCATCATGATCGGCACCCGGGTAGCGGACCGGGCCATCGTCTCCCCGGACGAAATTCAAAAACGCATGGCCAACATCCACATCGACGTGGACCCCGCCGAGATCGGAAAAAACATGCAGTCCACCCTCCCCCTGGTGGGGAACGCCAAGGTGATCCTCCAGCAGCTCATGGAGCGGGGGGCCAGAGCGGACTGCGGACAGTGGCGGGAGGCCCTCCAGGACCTCCGCCGGGCGAACCTGGGCCGGGGCTATCCCGCCAAGGACGGATACGTCTTCCCGGGCCGCCTCCTGCGGCTTTTGGGCGGGCGGTTGAAGGAGGACGCCGCCGTCTGTGTGGACGTGGGGCAGAATCAGATTTGGGCCTGCAAGCACCTGCGGCTCAAGGGGGCCCGCTTCCTGACCAGCGGCGGGCTGGGGACCATGGGCTACGCCATTCCCTGCGCCGTGGGCGTGAAGACCGCCCAGCCGGACCGGCAGGTGGTGGCTGTCTGCGGCGACGGGTCCTTCCAAATGTCCATGAACGAGCTGGCCGCCGTGAAGGCCGGGGGCTTTGATTTGAAAATCGTCCTCTTCCGCAACGGGGTCTTGGGCCTGGTGAACCAGATCCAGAGCAAGGACCCCTACCACGGCCCCTTCGGCGTGCGGCTGGACGGGGACCCGGACTTTGCCGCCGTTGCCGCCGCCTACGGCATTCCCAGCCTGACCCTCCGGGACGAGGGGAAGACGGAGGAAACCCTGGACCGCTTCCTGGGGATGGAGGGCCCCTGCCTCCTCATCGCGGAGGTGAGCCCCGAGTGGAAAACGACCGATTGAACGGGAGGACGGAAGGATGAAACAGACCATTTCCATTTTAGTGGAGAACCGGGCAGGCGTGCTGAACCGGGTCGCCAGCCTGTTTTCCCGCCGGGCCTTCAACATCGACTCGCTGGCGGTGGGGGTGACGGACGACCCCTCCCTGTCCCGGATGACCATTATTGTGGACAACGGGAACAGCGTGGTGGAGCAGGTGGAAAAGCAGCTGAACAAGCTGGTGGAGGTCATCAAGGTCCGGACCCTGGACGAGGGGAACATGATCGGCCGGGAGCTGATGATTATTAAAGTCAGCGCCAACAAAAACAACCGGGAACACATCATGACCATCTGCAACATCTGCGGAGCCAAGGCGGCGGATATCTCCCCCACCTCCATGACCCTGGAGATTTCCGACACCCCGGACCGGGTGGATGTATTTGAGGAGATGATGCGGCCCTTCAACATTTTGGAAGTCGCCCGCACCGGAGTCATCGCCCTGCAAAAAGGCGGAGGAAAAATTTGATAACCGATTAGGCCTTGTTTGAAAAAAGTCTAAACGCCCAAAACGGCGGATCTTTTTCCGCCGCTCTGCGTTAAGGAACCACTGATGAAATCCCCGCACACAGCTTCACGCCATAAATTCCCGCTGGACTGCGTTAGAAAATCTTGAAATCCGTCAGGATTCCCGCGATTTTCTTCCTTGTCAGCAGAAATTTCTGGCGCAAATCTGCACACGTTGATTTAATCAGTGCTTCCTTAAATTTTCTTGCCGGGCGTCGGCCCGCCCGCGAAAATTTGCCTTGATCGGCGAAAAAATCTCTCGCCGTTGGGCATTCCGCCAATTTTCAAACAAGGCCTAAGGAGAAACGATACCATGGATAAAGCGCAGAAAAAAGCCCTTACAGAAGAGTGGAAGAACCGCCGCCCGGAGATGGGCGTGATCTCCCTCCGCTGCAAGGAGACGGGAGAGTCCTTTTTGGGAACCGCCAAGGACACGAAAGCGGCGTTTAACAGCGTCCGGGCCAAGCTCTCCGGAGGCATACACCCCAACAAGCGGCTGATGGAGTTATGGAAGCAGTACGGCGAGGAGGGCTTTGCGTTCTCCGTGGCCGCCGTGCTGGACTACGAGGATCCGCTGGAGGACCACACCGGGGAGCTGGAGACCCTGCGGGAGCTGTGCCTGGCCGAGGACAAGCGCGCGGTGAAGCTGTGGAAGTGAAACGGAAGGACTTGAGGAGGATACGGTTATGGGTTGCTTAGGAGGCTATCGGGCCATTACCAGGGATGCGCTGGACAAGCTGCGGGCTGTGCCCAGAAAGGACCGTCTCCCGGACTATCTGGATGGAGAGATGGCGACGGTGGCGGCTTACGACGTGGATAAGGCATGGGATGCCATGCACCGGGCGCTGACGGGAAGCAGGCTGGAATTTGGGAATACCCCCGCCCCCGGCTGCTGGGTCGTCCTGGGGGGCGAGGTCCTCCGGGGGGACCGGGAGGGGGAGGAGGACTATCTCGTCGTCTGCAAGTCCCCCAAGCAGGTCCGGCAGGTGGACCAATTTCTCCAGGGCCTGACGGAGGAGGCGTTCCGGAGGCTCTACTTCGCCATTGACCCCGAGGCCTACGGCTACCCGCTGGATGAGGAAGATTTTGCGTATACCTGGGAGAACCTGTCGGGCTCCCGCCCCTTCTGGCACAGTGCGGCGGAGAAGGGTCTTTGGGTCCTCTTCGACGTGGACCAGTGAACAAATACAGGTAAGAAAGCAGGAGATCATGTGAAAATCAGAGCCACAGCGGCCATTATGGAATGCCTCCTGGAGCAGGAGGTGGATACCGTTTTCGGCTACCCCGGCGGCACCATCCTGAACGTCTATGACGAGCTGTACCGCTATCAGGACAAAATTCACCACGTATTGACGGCCCACGAGCAGGGGGCGGCTCACGCCGCCGACGGCTACGCCCGGTCCACCGGGAAGGTCGGCGTGTGCTTCGCCACCTCCGGCCCCGGGGCCACGAACCTGACCACCGGCATCGCCACCGCCTACCTGGATTCCTCCCCGGTGGTCTTTATCACCTGCAACGTCACCGAGGCCACCCTGGGCAAGGACGCCTTCCAGGAGGTGGACATCACCGGCATCGCCATGCCGATCACGAAAGCCACCTTCCTGGTCCGGGACGCGAACACCATTCCCGCCGTCATGCGCCAGGCCTTCGCCGTGGCCGCCAGCGGGCGGCCGGGGCCGGTGCTCATCGACTTCTTGAAGGACGTGACCTTCCCCAGCGTGGAGATCGAATACGAGTTCGTCCCCTGGCGTGAGAACCGGAGCTGCGCCGGAATGCGGGAGCTGAACCGGGACCACGAGCTGAAAAAGCCCACGCCCAACCAGGAGGACGTGGACGCCCTCCTGGACATGATCGCGGAGGCAGAGCGGCCCTTCGTCATCTGCGGCGGCGGCGTGGTGCTGGGCCGGGCGGACAAGGAATTCAAGGCGTTTGCCGAAAAGCTGGACGCACCGGTGGCCATCAGCCTCATGGGCGGCGGCGGCTTCTCGGGAAGCCATCCCCTCACCACCGGCATGATCGGCATGCACGGGTCCAAGGCGTCCAACACCGCCTGCGGCGAGTGCGACCTCCTGATTGCCGTGGGCTGCCGCTTCTCCGACCGGGTAGCCTTGAACCCGGCCACCTTCGCCAGGCAGGCCAAAATCGTTCAGATCGACATTGACCGGGCGGAGATCGACAAAAACGTGCTGACGGACCATCACATCATCGGCTCCGCCCGGCGGGTGCTGGCGATTCTGAACGAGAAGCTGCCCCAGTACGACCACAGCGAATGGAAGGCCCATATCCTGCCCCTCCGGGCCCCGTCCGTGGCGGAGGACAGCGACCACCTGACCCCGCAGCAGATTCTGGAGACCATCCGCGTCCAGATGCCGCCGGACGCCATCGTGGCGACAGACGTGGGCCAGCATCAGATGTGGGCCATCAAGTACCTGCACTTCCAGTATCCCGGCCAGATGCTCACCAGCGGCGGCTTCGGCACCATGGGCTTCGGCCTGGGGGCCGCCATCGGGGCCCAGACGGCCCACCCGGGCAAGCGGGTCTTCCATATCACCGGCGACGGGTGCTTCCGCATGAACTGCCATGAATTGGCGACTGTGGGCTGCTACAAGCTGCCCATTATCACGGTGGTGTTCAATAACGGGACCCTGGGCATGGTCCGCCAGTGGCAGAGCCTCATCTACGGCAAGCGCTACTCCGAGACCACCCTGGACCGGGGACCGGACTTTGTGAAGCTGGCGGAGGCGTACGGCGTGCGGGGCTTCCGGGTGGAGACGGCGGCGGACATGGAGAAGGCTCTGGCGGAGGCCCTGGCGGCAAAGGAGCCGGCGGTGATTGACTGCCGGCTGGACATCGACGAGATGGTCCGGCCCATGGTGGCCTCCGGGTCCGAGATTACAGATTTCCTGCTGAGCGAAGGAGGAGAGTCATGAGAAAGCAATGGGACACGGAAAAGAAGCTCTACACCCTCTGCATTCTGACGGAGGACACCCCCGGCATCCTCAGCCAGGTGGCCCGGCTCTTCTCCCGGAAGGGCTATAACATCGAGTCCATCGTCTCCGGGGCCACGGACCGCCCTCACACCGCCCGCATCTCCATCGAGCTGCTGGCGGACGAGCTGGTGGTAAACCAGCTTGCCACCCAGTGCCGGAGGCTGCTGGGGGTCCAGGCGGTGAAAATCTTTGACGAGGAGACCTGCATCCGACGGGAAATCGCCCTGATTAAGGTCCGGGCGGCGGATCACGGGACTCGGGACGAAATCATCCAGATGACCAACATCTTCCGGGGGCATATTATCGACGTGGACAAGGAGTCCCTGACCGTGTGGGTCTTCGGCTCCCAGAGCAAGAACGCGGCGCTGATCCAGATGCTGGAGGATTTCGGCATCCTGGAAATCGCGAAAACCGGTACTATCGCCATCGAAAGAGGGCGTAGCACGATATATGACGAGAGCAAATTGAAGGAGGAATACGAATATGGCAAGAATGTATTATGAGAAGGACTGCGACCTGGGCAAGCTGGACGGGAAGAAAATCGGCGTCATCGGCTACGGCTCCCAGGGCCACGCCCACGCCCTGAACCTGAAGGAATCCGGCTGCGACGTGTGCGTGGGCCTCCGCCAGGGCTCCAGGAACTGGGAGGCCGCCGAGAAGGCGGGACTGAAGGTCCAGACCGTGGCGGACACCGCCAAGTGGGCCGATATCATCATGATCCTGGTAAACGACGAGGTCCAGGCGGACGTGTACAAGAAGGACATCGCCCCTAACCTGGAGGCGGGGAACATGCTGATGTTCGCCCACGGCTTCAACATCCACTTCAAGCAGATCGTGCCCCCCGCCGGGGTGGACGTCGCCATGATCGCCCCCAAGGGCCCGGGCCACACCGTCCGCTCCACCTACGTGGCGGGCAAGGGCGTGCCCTGCCTGGTGGCCGTGGAGCAGAACGCCACGGGGAAGGCCCTGGACCTGGCCCTGGCCTATGCGGCGGGCATCGGCGGCGCCCGGGGCGGCGTCATGGAGACCACCTTCCAGGACGAGACGGAGACCGACCTCTTCGGCGAGCAGGCCGTCCTCTGCGGCGGCGTGGTGGAGCTGATGAAGATGGGCTTCGAGACCCTCGTCGAGGCGGGCTACGCCCCGGAGAACGCCTATTTCGAGTGCATCCATGAAATGAAGCTCATCATCGACCTCATCAACAAAGGCGGAGTCGCCATGATGAACTACTCCATCTCCGACACCGCCGAATACGGCGAATACGTCTCCGGTCCCCGGATTCTCCCCTACGAGGAGACAAAGAAGAACATGAAGGCCGTGCTGACGGATATCCAGGACGGCGTGTTCGCCGGGAAGTGGATTGCCGAGAACAAAAACGGCCGGACCTTCTTCAACGCCAAGCGCCGCCAGCTGGCCCAGCACCAGATGGAGACCGTGGGCGCGGAGCTGCGGAAGAACATGCTCTGGGGCGACGACACGGATCCGGATACCGCGTCCAACTAGGCCTTGTTTGAAAATTGACGGAATGCCCAACGGTGAGAGATTTTTTCGCCAATCAAGGCAAATTTTCGCGGGCGGGCTGACGCCCGGCAAGAAAATTTAAGGAAGCACTGATTTAATCAACGCGTGCAGATTTGCGCCAGAAATTTTTGCTGGCAAGGAAGAAAATTGCAGGAATCCTGGCGGATTTCAAGATTTTCTGACGCAGATCAGCGGAAATTTATGGCGTGAAGCTGTATGCGGGGATTTAATCAGTGGTTCCTTAACGCAGAGTGGCGGAAAAAGATCCGCCGTTTTGGGCGTTTTGCCATTTTTCAAACAAGGCCTAATCCCACCCGCAGAAGCCGCCGCCTCCCCGGAGACGGCGGCCCTTTTTCAACGAAAGGATTGACGATATGAATCGTTTGCTTCCCCATCTCATCCTCTACAGCGATCTAGGCAGGGACAGCATTCTGGTCCGCCTGGCGGAGATTATCCAGGACTGCAAAAACGGCGGGGCCAAGGAGCCCCTGCTCCAGCGGACCAACGCGGAGGTCAAGCGCATCCTGGACCTCTCCACCGCCTGCGGCTTCGATGAAAACCTCTGGCAGTGCTGCCTGACCTGGGTCCTCATGACCAACGACAACTCCTTCACCCGGACCTGCGAGCGGGTGGGGACCACCGAGGGCGGCAGCGTAAACCGCTTCGCGGAGAACGACTTCGCCGTCTTCCACCAGCTCTTCCACTATGACTTTTCCGAGCTGGAGCAGTACCTGCTCACGGACTGCTTCTCCATCCTGACCGATTACCGGGCCATTCCCAAGCGGGAGCGGACCTACAACCGGGACGTGAGCGCCCAGGTCCAGGCCCTCCGAAAGGCCCTGGCGGAGGCGGAAAACGGCCATGAGATGTTCCGCCTGACGGTGGACTACTACCGGCAGTACGGCTACGGCGTGTTCGCCATGAACCGGGCCTTCCGCATCCGGCGGGAGGTGGCGGGGCTGGAATTCCTGCCCATCAGCAACGTGGACGGCGTGCGGCTGGAGGACCTGCTGGGCTATGAGGGCCAGAAGGCGGAGCTCCGCCGGAACACGGAGGCGTTCCTCTCCGGGAAGCACGCCAACAACGTCCTGCTCTACGGAGACGCGGGCACCGGGAAATCCACCAGCGTCAAGGCCCTTATCAACGAGTACTATGACCGGGGCCTCCGGATGATCGAGATTTACAAGCACCAGTTCGGGGAGCTCTCCCGCATCCTGGCGGAGATCAAGAACCGGAATTACCGCTTTGTCATCTTCATTGACGACCTCTCCTTCGAGGAGAACGAGGTGGAGTACAAATTCCTCAAGGCCGTCATCGAGGGCGGCGTGGAAACCCGTCCGGAGAACGTGCTGATTTACGCCACCTCCAACCGCCGCCACCTCATCCGGGAAACCTGGAACGACCGCCAGGACATGGAGCACCACGGGGACATCCACCGCTCCGACACCATGGAGGAAAAGCTCTCCCTGGCGGCCCGGTTCGGCGTCACCATCAACTACAACGCCCCCAGCCCCAAGGAGTTCCAGGCCATCGTCAAGGCCCTGGCCCAGCGGCAGGGAATCGAAATGGACGAGAAGGAGCTGATGGTAAAGGCCAACGCCTGGGAGGTCCGCCACGGCGGCTTCTCCGGCCGGACGGCCCAGCAGTTCGTCCACTACCTGGAGGGGCTGGCGGAATGAAGGTACTGGTGAGCGCGTGCCTCCTGGGGGAGAACTGCAAGTACAGCGGCGGGAACAACCTGGACCCCCGGGTGGCGGAATGGCTGCGGGAAACGGGCTGTGAGGCCGTCCCCGTCTGCCCGGAGGTGCTGGGCGGGCTGCCCGTTCCCCGGACCCCGGCGGAAATCGCGGGCGGCGCGGCGACGGCAAGGGACGGCCAAAACGTCGACGCGGCGTTTCGCCGGGGCGCGGCCCTGGCCCTGGAAATTGCCAGGCGGGAGGGCGCGGCCCTGGCCATCCTCCAGCCCCGGAGCCCCAGCTGCGGCGTGAAGGAAATCTACGACGGGACCTTCTCCGGCAAGCGGATTCCGGGAATGGGCGTGTTCGCCCGGCTGCTGGCGGAAGCCGGCATCCGGGCCCTGGAGCCGGAGGACCTGACCGGAATGCCGGTCCCCGCCGGCGAGAAATAAGAGGTGACAAGCGCCCAAAAGTCTGATATACTGTGAAGCAGAGAAAAACGGTTTCCCAAATATGGAACACCAAGGAGAAATGCTATGAACATCGTATGTCTTGACATGGAGGGCGTCCTGGTCCCCGAAATCTGGATCGCCTTCGCCGAGGCCAGCGGCATCCCGGAGCTCCGCCGCACCACCCGGGACGAGCCCGACTACAATAAGCTGATGAATTTCCGCCTGGGCATTCTCAAGGAACACGGCCTGGGCCTCAAGGAAATCCAGGCCACCATCGCCAAGATCGACCCCCTCCCCGGGGCCAGGGAATTTCTGGATGAGCTCCGGGCCACCACCCAGGTGCTGATTCTCAGCGACACCTTCGAGCAGTTCGCCAAGCCCCTGATGGAAAAGCTGAACTGGCCCACCATCTTCTGCAACACCCTGGAAGCGGCCCCCAGCGGGGAGATTACCGGCTTCCGGATGCGCTGCGAGAAGTCCAAGCTCACCACCGTCAAGGCCCTCCAGTCCATCGGCTACGAGACCATCGCCGCCGGGGACAGCTTCAACGACCTGGCGATGATCCAGGCCAGCAAGGCGGGCTTCCTCTTCAAGAGCACGGAACAGATCAAGAAGGACTATCCGAACCTCCCCGCCTACGAGGAGTTCGGCGACCTGCTTGCCGCCATCAAGGCCGCCCTGTGAGGCGGCATGGACCTGACGTTCTTCCGGGGGGCCCTGTGGGAAATTTTCAAGGGCCCTCTGCTGGTCCTGGCCGCACCGGCCCTGCCCCTGTTCCTGATTTGCGCGGGGACCATCACGGTCATGGTCCTTCGGGAGATCCGAAAAAAGTAAGAAGGGAGACGCGCCATGAATCCGAAGTTTGAAACCTTAGGCTTCTATCCCGCCGACATCCTCCTGCCCAAGAAGGGCACGGACATGACCCGCTGGGCCGTGGTGGCCTGCGACCAGTTCACCTCCCAGCCGGAGTACTGGCAGGCGGTGGAGACCCTGGTAGGGGACGCCCCCTCCACCCTGCGGCTCATTCTCCCCGAGGCGGGGCTGAACGCCCCGGACGTGGAGGAGCGCATTGCCGCCGTCAACGCCGCCATGGGCAAATACCTGGCGGACGGCCTCTTTGAAACCCTGGAGGACTCCCTCCTTTATATCGAGCGGGTCCAGTCCGACGGGAAGGTCCGCCACGGCCTCATCGGCATGGTGGACCTGGAGCAGTATGACTTCACCCCCGGCTCCGGAGCCCTGATCCGGGCCACGGAGGGCACCGTCCTCTCCCGCATCCCCCCCCGGGTGAAGGTGCGCAGGGACGCCCCTATCGAGCTGCCCCACGTCATGCTCCTCATTGACGACCCCAGCAAAACCGTCATCGAGCCCCTGACCCGCGCCTCCAGCGAGATGGAGGAGCTTTACCGCTTCCCCCTCCAGCAGGACGGCGGCGGCATCACCGGCTGGCGGCTCACCCCCGCCCAGATGGACCGGACGGCGGACGCCCTGGCCGCCCTCTGCTCCCCGGAGGAGCAGGCGTGGAAGTACGGTGTGAAGGACGTTCCCCCCCTGCTCTTCGCCGTGGGCGACGGGAACCACTCCCTGGCCACCGCCAAGCAGTGCTATGAGGACCTGAAGAAGGTCACCCCCGAGAGCGAATGGGCCTCCCTCCCCGCCCGGTACGCCCTGGTAGAGGTGGTGAACAACCACGACGGCGCCCTCCAGTTCGAGCCCATTCACCGGGTCGTTTTCGGCGTGAAGCCGGAGGCGGTCCTGGAGGCGTTCAAGGCTTACTACCCCGGCGCATACGAGGGCAAGGGAGAGGGCCACGTCATCGCCTATACCCACGCGGGAGGCCAGGGCTTCCTGACCGTTCCCCAGCCCCGGGTCCAGCTGGCGGTGGGCACCCTCCAGGCGTTCCTGGACGGCTACGTCAAGGACCACGGCGGCGAGATCGACTATATCCACGGCGGCGAGGTGACGGACCGCCTGGGCCGCCAGCCGGACAGCATCGGCTTCAAGCTGCCCGCCATGGGAAAACAGCAGCTCTTCAAAACCGTCATGGCCGACGGCGTGCTGCCCCGGAAGACCTTCTCCATGGGCCACGCCCAGGATAAGCGCTATTACGTGGAAGCCCGAAAAATCCGCTGACCAAGCTAGGAGTGAACCATTGTGGGACTGTTTGAGCGATTGAAGAAAAAACCTGCGGTGCCCCCTCCCCCGCCGCCAAAGCCCGCCCAGGACTCGGAGGACGTGTCCGTCTACTCCCATATGCGGGTGGAGGTGACCACCAAGGACGGACAAATGCTGTTTGTGGCCAAGCTGATGTGCCCCCAGCGGCACACGGCGGAGCTGCACCAGTACTCTGAGGCGGACGTCCCCCTGCTGAAGGACTGCTCGGAGTCGGAGGCCCTGCCCGTCCACATCCGGGGCTATCACGACCGGCTCCGGAAGGCCGTTTATATGGAGGGCTTCATCTCCCCCATGCCCCGGCATATCTGGCTGGTATCCCATCTCTACGTAGCCCGGGTGGGCAACGACCGGGCCTTCTTCCGCCTGGACACGGACCTGCCCGCCAGCATCAGCAAGTTCAGCGGCCGGAGCGCCGGGGACTTCCCCTGCCGCCTGCTGAACATCAGCGTGGGCGGGGCCTGCGTCGCCTCGGAGCAGCGGTATTGGGAGGGCGATAAGTTTTTGCTGTCCGTGAAGCTGCTGGAGGACCGGGAAACCTCCATCATGTACTGTCAGGTACTGCGGGTCGTTGAGAAGGAGGACGCGCCTTTCGAGTACGGCTGCCAGTTCCTGGAGCTGAATGACGCCGACCAGGACAAGATCACCGAGAATATCTTCGCCGCCCAGCTGAAAAGCCGGAGCGCGCCCAAGTGAACGAACGCCGCCCGCGCCTCACGGCGCGGGCGGCTTCCTTGTTCCACGCCCCGCCCTCAGAGCCGGAACAGCTTCAAAATCACGCCGTACAGCACCGAGGCCACCGTGCCGAAGACGATAACCGGCCCCGCCACGGTGAACATCTTCGCCGCCATGCCGGTGATAAAGCCCTCGCTCTTGAAGTCGATGGCCGGGGACACCACGGCGTTGGCGAAGCCGGTGATGGGCACCAGCGTCCCCGCCCCGCCGTAGCGGGCGATTTTGCTGTAAAGGTTCAGCCCCGTCAGCAGGGCCGAGAGAAACACCAGCGTGCAGGAGGCGGCGGTGCCCGCCTCCTCCTTGTTCAGGCCCGCGGCGCTCCAGCCGTTGGTGATGGCCTGGCCCAGCACGCAGATGGCCCCGCCGATGACGAAGGCCAGGGTCACGTCCTTGACAATGGGGGACTTTTTGGACTTCTGCTTCACGTAGGCCTGGTACTCCTTGGGAGACATGTCCATGGAAAACTTCCTCTTTTCGTTCTGGATTTCCCAAATAGTGTTGCCCGCAGGGCCGCAAATATTCCCGGCCTCCGCCGGGTATTGAACCCGTCCGGCGTTTGTGGTAAGATGGACGCAGTGAACTATTATGGAGGTCACGCCCATGGAACTGAAAAACCCTTTGCTGGCGGTCGCGGATATGGAGCGGTCGCTGGCCTTTTATGAAACCGTCCTGGGCCTCCGGGTAGTCCTGGACTTCGGGGCCAACAAAACCCTGACCGGCGGCCTCTGTTTGCAGACCCTGGATACCTGGCGGAGCTTCCTGGGCACGGACCAGGTTGCCTTTGGCGGAAACGACGCCGAAATCTACTTTGAAGAGGACCGGTTCGACGCCTTTGCCGAACGGCTGAGCACCCTTCCAATTCAATACGTCCACCCGGTGAAGGAGCACCGCTGGGGCCAGCGGGTGGTTCGCTTCTACGACCCGGACCGCCATATCATTGAAGTTGGGGAGAACCTGGCGGCGGTCTGCCGCCGCTTCCTGGACTCCGGCCTGACGCCGGAACAGACGGCGGAGCGCATGGACGTTTCCCTGGAATACGTTCGGAAGCGCCTGTGATGAGCAAGCCCTTAGGCCTCTACATTCACGTCCCCTTCTGCAAGCAGAAATGCGTCTACTGCGACTTCTACTCCCTTCCCCGCCGGGAGGACCAAATGGACGCTTATGTTTCCGCCCTTCGGGCCCAGCTGGCGGAGGCGGATTTCTCCGGCTATGAAGCGGACACCGTATACTTCGGCGGCGGCACCCCCAGCTATCTGGGCCCCCGCCGCCTGACGGCCCTGCTGGAAGCGGCCTCCGCCGCCTGTTCGATTGCCCCCGGCGCGGAGATCACCCTTGAGGCCAACCCCGACTCCGCCGGGGACCCGGACGCCCTCTCCGCCCTCCGGCAAGCGGGCTTCAACCGCGTCTCCCTGGGGATGCAGTCCGCCGACGACGGGGAACTGCGGGCCATCGGCCGGGTCCACACCATGGCCCAGGTCCGCGCCTCGGCAGACGCGGTCCGAAGGGCGGGCTTTGACAACCTCTCCCTGGACCTCATCTACGGCCTTCCGGGGCAGAGCCTCCCCCGCTGGCGGGAGAACCTCTCCGCCGCCGCGGCGCTGTGCCCGGAGCACCTCTCCTGCTACGGCCTCAAGGCCGAGCCGGGTACGCCTCTCTACGCCCGCCGGGACACCCTGCCGGGGGACGGGGCCCAGGCGGACATGTACCTGGAAACCGTGGATTTCCTGGAGTCCCGGGGATACCGGCAGTATGAAATTTCCAACTTCGCCAAACCCGGCCGGGAATCCCGGCACAACCTGAAATACTGGACCCTGGGGGAGTACGCCGGCTTCGGCCCCGGGGCCCACTCCGACTTCCGGGGCCGCCGGTACGCCTGGGCCCGGGACCTGGAGGCGTACCTCCGGGGCAAGCCGCCCCTGTCGGAGGACCAGGCCATGAGCCCCCGGGACCGGGAGGCGGAATGGCTGATGCTGTCCCTCCGCCTCGTCCGGGGCCTGGACATGGCGGCGTGGGAGGAACGCTTCCGCCGCCCCTTCGCCCCCTTCCTGCCCTTTTTGAATCGCTGTGAGGCGGCGGGCTACGCCGCCCGGGAGGAAGGCCGCTGGCGGCTGACCCCCCGGGGCTTCCTGGTGTCCAACCAAATCATTGGGTTCCTTCTGGACCAAAATCGAGAGGAGTGAGCGCGTGCACGTCTACACCACGGGCCAATGGGTCCTGCTGTTTTTCTTCTACTGCTTCTGCGGCTGGGTCTGGGAGTCCTGCTATGTCTCCCTCTGCCAGCGGCACTGGGTGAACCGGGGCTTTCTCCACGGCCCCCTGCTGCCCATTTACGGCTCCGGGGCCATCCTCATTTTGCTTGCTGCCATCCCCGCGGCGAAGGACCTCCGGCTGGTCTGGCTCTTCGGCATGCTCGCCGCCACAGCCTTGGAGTACGTCACCGGCGACGTGATGGAGCGGATTTTCAAGGTCCGCTACTGGGACTACTCCAACCAAAAGCTGAACCTCAACGGCCACATCTGCCTCACCAGCTCCATCGCCTGGGGCTTTTTCTCCATCCTGCTGGTGCGCTTTGTCCATCCCCCCATCGCCCGGCTGCTGGCCCGGGTCCCCGCCCTGTGCGTGGACCCCCTGGCGTTCCTGCTCACCGCCGCCTTCACTGTGGACGCGGTGCGCTCCGTCCAGGCCGCCCTGGACCTGCGGGACCTGCTGGCCCGGGCCGCCGAGGAGAACGAGGACCTGCGCCGCCTGGCGAAACGGGCGGAGGTCTACGCCGCCTTTGCCAAGGACGACCTCCGCCGCTTCCGGGAGAAGACGGAGCTGGAGGCCCTGGAATTCCGGCAAAAGGTCGGGGAAGAGCTGGAGGAGCGCCGCCAGGCCCGGGCGGAGCGGGTGGAGGCTTCCCTCCGCCGCCGCTTCCACGCCAAGCTGGAAATCCTGTCCACGATTTCGGGCGCCCTGGAGACCTGCCGGGACCATTTGGGGGACCTGCCCGATATGACCCCCGAGGCCCTGGAGACGCGCCGGGCGGACCTGGAGGAGGCCATCCGCCGGGTCCGGGCCCGGGAGGCCGCTTTGCAGAACCGCTCCGCCGCGCCCTACCACCGCTCCCTGCGGCTCCTGCGGGCCCATCCCTCCGCCACCACCAAGGACTTTACCGAAGCTCTCGAAACACTGAAAAAGCTGGGGAAGGACTAATCCTTCCCCAGCTTTTTCATGCGCTTCAACAGGCAGCTGTGGTCTGTCAGCAGGTCGTAAACCGCGTCCTCGGAGAGAACGCCCCGCCTCAGGTCCTTGGGGAGCTTTCCAGCGGAATCGTCTTCAAAGTCCCGCATCCACTCCCCGCCGCTGTAGTAGGCTTCCAGCTCCGCTAGTCCCTCCCGGGCGGCGGCATAGCGGTCCAGCGCCTGGTCCAGGGCGGCCGCCGCCGCCTTGGCCTCGTTTAAAAGGTTCTCCATGCGGGTAATGCGCTCGACCTGGTTCACCGTTCATCCCCTCCTCTTCATTTCCTCCCAGCTTCTGTCCAGCTTCTGCAAAAGCTCGGTCCTCTTTTTCTCCAAAAGCTCCTCCGGCACCTCCACGACGATGCAGTCCTCACAGCTTCCCATGCCGTCCAGGCGGACCTCGCTCAGCGTGCAGTTGTCCCTGCTCCAGTAAACACAAAAGCGGTTTTCACATGTCATACTATCACCTCAAAACGTATTATATTCTATATTAAGACCATTGTCTATATTAAGAAATCTCTCAATATAGAATATGTTCAATCTTTGGACTTTGGTTTAAACTAAGTCCAGGTGATAGATATGATTGTTTACGACCCATTTTGGCGCACCCTAAAGGACAGGGGCATTTCCACATATAAAATGATCCACAAGCTGGGCTATAGCAGCAGTACCCTCTACCGCCTGCGCCACAACAAGGGCATTTCCTCCCGGCTGATTGACGACCTCTGCAAGCTGTTGGACTGCCGGGTGGAGGATATCCTGGAATACGTCCCCGACCCGGAGGAACCGGAAGCCCCGGACACAAACGAATCCCCATAACAAGAACCGCCGGACGGCTTGTCCGGCGGTTTCGCGTCAGCTCATTTGCTTGCGGCGGCTCAGGTTCATGGTGCCCTCCTGCATGTTGCTCAGGGTCTCCAGGCTCATGCCGGTGCCCAGGGCCACGCAGGAAATCGCCTCGTCGGCAATCATGGTGTGAATGCCCGTCCGGGCCGTCACCAGCTTGTCAAAGCCGGACACCAGGCTGCCGCCTCCGGTCATGACGATGCCGTTGGTGGAGATATCCGCCACCAGCTCCGGCGGCGTCCGCTCCAGCACGGAGTGGATGGCCTCCATGATGCGCTCCACCGGCTCCTCGAAAGCGTCCATCATCTCCGTGGAGCTGACGGCCACCACCTTGGGGAGGCCCGTCAGCAGGCACCGGCCCTTCACGTCCATGACCTCTTCCTCGTCCTTGGGGAAGACGCAGCCAATCTGCTTCTTCATTTCCTCGGCGGTGCGCTCGCCCACCAGCAGGTTGTGCTTGCGGCGCATATACTTCACCACAGCCTCGTTGAGCTGGTCGCCGGCGATCTTGATGGAGGCGGACTCCACCACGCCGCCCAGGGAGATCACGGCGATATCCGCCGTGCCGCCGCCGATGTCCACTACCATGTGCCCGTCGGGCTTGGCAATGTCGATGCCCGCGCCGATGGCCGCCGCCACGGGCTCCTCAATGAGGTAGACCTTCCGGGCCCCGGCGGAGATGCCCGCGTCGATGACGGCGCGCTCCTCGACCTCCGTAATGCCGGAGGGGACGCAGATGATGACCCGGGGCTTGAAGACGGAGACCCCCGCCACCTTGTGGATGAACTCCCGGAGCATCCGTTCCGTCATATCGTAGTCGGAGATCACGCCCTCCCGCAGGGGGCGGATGGCGATGATGTTGCCGGGGGTCCGGCCCAGCATGGCCTGGGCCTCCTCGCCCACCTTCAAGAGCTTTCCGGTGTTCTTATCCAAAGCCACCACGGAGGGCTCGTTCAAAACAATGCCCTTGCCGCGCACAAAAACCAAGACCGAAGCGGTACCCAGGTCGATACCGATATCCTTTGCCATGGGCAATTCCTCCATTTATCTTTTGTTCAATTTATGATAGGCGGAAAACCGCCAGCGAATCCATAAAGTTACAGAATACATTATACTGGCACTCTTTCCAGAATGCAAGCCTATTCTTTCGCTTTTTCTCCCCTGTTTTCCTCCTCCGGCCTGGGAAAGGCCGCGGCGGCGCAGACCACACCCGCCGCGCCCGCCGCCAGGAGGGTCTCCGCAGCAGAGACGAGGGTGGACCCGGTAGAGCACACGTCGTCAATCAAGAGAATCCGTTTCCCGGCGGGCTCTCCCGCCGCCGCGTACACGCCCCGGGTGTTTCTCCAGCGGTCCTCCGCGCTGTCCAGACTGGACTGGGCAGGGTTGTCCCGGACCTTGCGGAGGAGGGGCTCCGGCTCCACGCCCCAGAGCCCACAGGCGTTTTCCGCCAGGAGGCGGGACTGGTCGTAGCCCCTCTGGCGCAGGCGCTTGGCGCTGACGGGGACCCAGGTCACCGTGTCAAACCCGCCGGAAAAGCGCTCGGCGGCGGCTTGGGCGATGAGCTCCCCCAGGGGTTTAGCGGCGGACACGCCGCCGTGGAACTTGAAGCGGCGGATGGCCTCCCGGACAGAATTTTCGTACCACAGCGGCGCGGTGCAGAGAAGGCCGCCCCGCAGCGTCCGGAGGCCGCGGGCCTCGTCCGCCCGGGGAAGGGATTTTTCACAGGCCGGGCACATGCCCGGGGCATCCTGGACCTTCCGGCAAAAGGGGCACTTGGGCGGGAAGAGGAGGTCCAGCAGCGTGTCGGTGAACTTCATGGCTTTGCCTGCCGCTTCCGGGGATACGGGACAGTCTCATCCGTCAAACCCACCAGATAATCCACGCTGACGTTGTAATACTTTGCCAGCGTGATTACCACGTCCAGGGGATAGCGAATCTCACCGATTTCGTACTGTGAGTAGGTATTCTGGCTGACGTGGAGCAACTTCCCAATATCCGCCTGTGTCAGTCCGCGGTCAATTCTCAAATCCCGTATCCGTTCATATTTCAAAATTTCGGTTCTCATATCCATCACCGAATATGAGTATATGTATCTGAAATCTAGATATTTTGTTTTATCCCTGGAGCAGATAAAGCAAGGTAAAAACCAGTTGACAAGAGCATCTTCATAGCCTATAATAAATATAAGAAGGCACTGCGACAAGCGGTTAGCCCGAGTTAGTTAGCGAGAAACAAAGCTAAGCCTTGAAACCGTCACTTGCCCGAGTGGCGGTTTCCGCTTTTTACCTTGATCGTCACAGTCCAATGAAGGATGTGGAACGTCAATGTAATTGGCATCTTCTCACCCCCTTTCCGAGGGTGTGACCAACCGCCCGCCTTTTACGCAGTGCCTTCTTATCCGGCATTTTATCACAGTTTCCAACAAAACACAAGGCCCGCCGTTTCCAACGGCGGGCCTTCCTCCTTTATCCGGCGGTTCCCTTCGCCAGCCTCCACCGGAGGCCGGAATACCGCCTTTGACGCTTATCATTCGCCGCCATTTCCCGGACCGCCGCGTCGTCTCCCACGACCACCAGCAGCTCCCGGGCCCGGGTCAGGGCCGTATACAGCACCCCCCGTACCATCAGCGACGGCGGCGCGGGCATAGCCGCCAGCACCACGCAGCGGTACTCGCTGCCCTGGGACTTATGCACCGTCATGGCAAAGGCCAGGTCCACCTCGTTCAGCTGCTCCACGCCATAGACCGCCCGGCGCCCGTCGAAGTCCAGCTCCAGCCACTCCCCGGAGTCGTCGATTTTGACGATCTTTCCCACGTCCCCGTTGAACATCCCCGTTCCCACGGTTCCGTCCTCTTTCTCCCAAACCACATCGTAGTTGTTCCGGGTCTGCATCACCCGGTCCCCCTCCCGGAACAGGCGCTCGCCCCACTGAAGCTCCCGCTTCTCCGCCGTCTTGGGGTTCAGCGCCTCCTGGAGGCAGCGGTTCAAATTCACCGTCCCGGCGGGGCCCTTCCGGGTGGGGGTCAGCACCTGGATCTGGTCTGCGGGAATCCCCATCTTTTCCGGCAGGCGGGTCTTGCACAGCTCCACCAGGGTGTTCACCGCCCGTTCCGGGTCCCGGCGGCAGAGGAAAAAGAAGTCCCCCTGATTGCCGGTCAGGTCCGGCGTTTTTCCCAGGTTCACGGCGTGGGCCGCCCGGATGATGGCGGACTGCTCCGCCTGACGGAACACCTCCCGGAGGAACACCGTCTCCACCCGCCCGCTGCGGATAAGGTCGGAGAACACGTTCCCCGCCCCCACGGAGGGCAGCTGGTCCGCGTCCCCCACCAGAATCAGCCGGGTCCCGGGCCGGAGGGCCCGGAGCAGCGCCGCGAACAGCGGCAAATCCACCATGGACACCTCGTCCACAATGACGGCGTTCGCCTCCAGCGGCTCCTTCTCCGTCTTAGCAAAGGTCACCTGCCGGGCATCCTCGTTCCAGCTCATGCCCAGAAGGCGGTGGACCGTCTGGGCCTCCATGCCGGTGAGCTCGCTCATGCGCTTGGCCGCCCGGCCCGTGGGGGCCGCCAGCACCGTGTCCAGGCCCATTTTTTGGAAGAGGGCCACCATGGCCCGGACCGCCGTGGTCTTTCCGGTGCCGGGGCCGCCGGTGAGAATCAGCACATTTTCCTTTGCCGCCAGCTCCACGGCCTTCCGCTGTTGGGGGGCATAGGTGATGCCCTGGGACTTCTCCAGCTCGTCCACCGTCCGGGCGGCGGAGACCCGGCCCTGGGGCTCCGCCGCCAGCAGGGCCTCCAGCCGCTTCCGGGCCGTACATTCCGCCTCCCACAGCCGCCGGAGGTAGCAGCCGTCCACGTTGGCCACCCTCTCCTGAACCACCAGCCCCCGGTCGATGAGGGCGTCCAGGGCCAGCTCCGGCCGGTCCATGTCACAGCCCAGGAGCTGGGCCGTGGCGGCAATCAGCTTCCCCCGGGGGAGGAACACATGGCCGTTGTTTTCGTTGTGGCTCAGCTCGAAGGTCACCGCCGCCTGGAGCCGCAGGCCGCTGTCCGGCTCAAAGCCCATGCTCATGGCAATCCCGTCCGCCACGGAGAAGGCCACGCCGCAGTCGTCGGCGGCAAGGAGATAGGGGTCCTCCCGGAGCTTTTCCAGGGCCGCGTCCCCATATTGCCGCCGCAGGCGCATAGCCAGCACCGGAGGCAGCTCGTACCGGGCCAGGAAGGCCATCAGCCGCCGGAGGCCCATGTGCTGGCGGAAGCCCTCGGCGATTTCCTGGGCCCGCCGGGCGGTGACGCCCTTGAGGGTGGTCAGCCGCTCCGGGGCGGTCTCCAGGATGTCGAAGGTCTCCAGGCCGAAGCGCTCCACGATATTCCGGGCCGTGGCGGGGCCCACGCCCTTCAGCACACCGGAGGACAGATAGCTGAAAATCTCCTCCTCGTCCTCCGGCAGGCTCCGCTCCACCTCCGACGCCCGGAGCTGCTCCCCGTGCTGGGGATGCCGTTCCCACACGCCGGTGACGGTCAGGCGCTCGCCGGGGGCGGCGCAGGGAATGCAGCCCACGACGGTGACGGCCTCCCCCTCCTCGGTGAGGAGGCGGAGGACCGTGTAGCCGTTCTCGGCGTTTTGAAAGATGACACTATGTATGGTGCCCTCCCGGCAGATGAGCTCTTCCATTTTGGGACGTCCTCTCTTTTTCGTGTTTCGCGGGTCGTTAGATTTCGGCGGCCAGTTCCCCGGCGGGGATCAGGGCGGCGTTGTTCTCCCGGTCCGCCAGATACCGGGCCAGGGCCTGGGCGTCGGGGGTCAGGCCGCAGTCCGCCAGGACAATTTTGGCCCCGGGGAGTCCCCCCTGGACCCGGCGGAGCTCCCGGACGTCGGCCTCCATAGCCAGGGCCTCTCCCCGCAGGGGGAGAACCAGGAGCAGGCCCGGGATAGCCGGGCGGCCCCCCAGGCGGAGCAGGGCTCCGGCGGCGGCCCAGACAATGGTGGTTAAGCCTATGGCGGACAGAAACGCCAGTACGCCGTCTTGCAGCAGCAGCATTTGAATCACCTCGGTTCAGCTTATGCGGAATCGGGGGATTCGGTTATACCGTCCTGTTTCCCTTGACAAAACGGTTTCCTTGGGTATACTGAAAATAGAAGGGCGCTGTTACCGGCGGTCAGTCCAAACACATCAACTTTCTATCGTTGACCGCTTGGGTTCCAGCCGAGCGGTCAACACGCTTTTGTGGTCAGTATCCACGCCCAAAGGGCCAGACACATCAGAAACCGGAGTACCATGTACAGCCGTTTTCTCCACATCCGCACCGCCTCCTTTCGACCGAAATCTCAGGAGATGGGCTGACCGCCTTTATGTAACAGCGTCCTTCTGGAATTCATCCTGCCAGAAGGGGCGCTTTTTGTCAAATGACGGGGTTGGTGCTCGCCCTAACGGGCGGGGGGGGATTTCAGCCATCTTCATGGCTGAATTCCCCCCCGCCCGTCAGGGCGAGCCGAAAGCCCCAGCTCCGCCAGGATGACCTCCTCACTCTCCCGCATCCGGGCCTTCATAGGCCCCTCATCCACATGGTCATACCCCAGCAGGTGGAGCACGGAGTGCACCACCAAATACCCCAGCTCCCGCCGGTTGGAATGCCCGTACTCCTTCGCCTGGGCCGCCACATGCTCCATGGAGATCATCATATCCCCCAGGGGTACCAGCCCCGTGCCGGGGTCCGCATCCTCCGGCCCCGGCAGCTCCCCCGGCTGGAGTTCAAAGGCGGGAAAGCTCAGCACATCCGTGGCCCGGTCCACCTGCCGGGCCTCCCGGTTCAGCCGGTGAATCTCCTCGTCGTTGGTGACCAGCACGTCCACTTCACAGGGAAAGTCCACCCCCTGGGCCGCCAGGGCCGTGCGGATGACCTTCCGGATGAACGCAATCTGGCTCCCGTTCACCCCGGGGACCCCGGCGGTGACGGGAATATAATGGCGCTTCATTTCCGCCGCCCCTTTCCCTGGTCCTTCCTCTCTCCCCGCTTTTCATAGTCCTCGTAAGCCTGGACGATCCTCTGGACCATGACGTGGCGCACCACGTCGGCGTTGGTCAGCTCACAGATGCCGATGCCCTCCACGTTCCGCAGAACCCGCATGGCCTCCCTGAGGCCGGAGGTCTTCCCGTCGGGGAGATCGATCTGGGTCGCGTCGCCGGTGATGACGATTTTGGACCCGAAGCCCAGTCGGGTCAGGAACATTTTCATCTGCTCCCGGCTGGTGTTCTGGGCCTCGTCCAGAATGATGAAGCTGTCGTCCAGGGTCCGCCCCCGCATATAGGCCAGAGGGGCCACCTCGATGCTGCCCCGCTCCAGGTACTTCTGATAGGTCTCCGCCCCCAGCATGTCGAAGAGGGCGTCGTACAGGGGCCGGAGGTAGGGGTCCACCTTGGACTGCAAATCTCCGGGCAGGAAGCCCAGCCGCTCTCCGGCCTCCACGGCGGGGCGGGTGAGGATGATGCGGTTCACCTGCTTGTCCCGGAAGGCCATGACGGCGGCGGCTACGGCGAGATAGGTCTTTCCCGTGCCCGCCGGGCCCACGCCGATGGTGACGGTGTTTTTCAGCACGGAGGCGATGTAGTCCTTCTGGCCGATGGTCTTGGGCTTGATGGGCCGGCCCTTGGCGGAAATGCAGAGGACGTCGCCGGTGAGCTCGGCGATTTTTTCCTCCTTCCCCGCCCGGACCATGCTGACCACATAGCGGACGTTCTGCTCGGCGATGGGCTCTCCCCGGCTGGAGAGGGTCAGGAGGGCCTGGATGGCCTTACAGGCCAGGGCCACGTCCTCCGCCCCTCCCTCCACCCGGAGCTCGCCCTCCCGGTTGACAACGGACACGGAGAACTCCTGCTCCAAAAGCCGGATGTTCTCGTCAAAGGACCCAAAAAGGTTCACGGCCTGTTCCAGCCGTTCGATGCCGATTCTCTGTTCCAACGCGTTCACTCCTGTATTTTACGCGGGCCTCAGCCCGTTTCTTCTTCCGTATAAATAGGGGCCGTTTCCCCGATCTCCTCCAGGCACTCCGCCGACAGCGTGACGATAAGCGCGTCCTCCTTTTGCCGTGTGGAGCAGAGAGTGGATTTCACCTCGCCGTAGGGCTCCACCATTTCCTGGAGCTGGGCGGTGAGGATGGCCTCGGCGGCCTTCTCCGCCTCGGCGGCGGTCCGGGCCGTGGGAACGGCCTCGTAAAAGCGCCATTTCTCCACCACCACCGTCACCGGCAGGGGCACGCCCAGAAGGTTCAAAGGATACCTACTGGTTATTTTATCATATTCCGCCCCGTCAATGCTACTGTTTGAGAAGAATTTTATTCGCCGGGACCCAAAAATCAGGGAGACCCCGGTTTTTTCTTTTCCCGTGTACTGTTTTTCCAGGGCCATCAGGGGCATGGAGGCGGTGAGGCCGTACCAGGTCCGGGCCTCCACCTTTCCCAGCCCCGCCAGGACCCGGGCCCCCACGGTGTCGGTGTCCTCCACGCCGGAAATTAAAATCTGCCCCTCCGTCACGGCGCTGCCCGGCACCACGCAGGCTACGCCGCCGATGGTCTGGACCTTCTTCACCAGCCCCGCCCGCCGGGCCACCAGGTTGCAGGGCTCCCGCCGGTCCACCATGGCCGGGGGAACCGTCCGCTCCCGGACCTGGACCTCCGCCCGGCAGCCGGAGACGTTGACGGCAATCCAGCTCAGCTCCGGCACGTCCAAAAGCACATGGTTGCGGATGTCCTCCCCATCCAGGGAGAGGCCGAAGGTCCCCAGCCTCACGCCGTTTTTCTCCAGGGCCCGGAGGATGCGCTCCGTGGGGACGGTCTCGTTGCCCTCCACCTGGAACTCCCAGATGAAGAAGGACCCCAAAAACAGCCCCAGAGCGCACCCTACCAGCCCCATCAGCAGGGCCTGGCGGTGGCGGAAGCGAAGGAGGAAGTAGGGCGCGCCCTCCAGGCCCACCAGGTCGAAGGTGCAGTCCAAATTCTTCCCCGCCTCCCGGAGCCGCTTCCAGTCCCGCCGGGACAGGCGGCAGGTGAAGGCCGTGGGGGACTCCCACTCCAGATCCCAGAAGGCCAGGTCCTGGGCCCCGCAGAGGTTCAGCACCCGCTCGGGAAACGCGCACTCCGCCCGGACCCGGACCTGGCCCCGGAGGCGGTTTACCAATCCCGTCAGCATGTCCCCACCCACTCCACGGAGTCGATTTTCCCGCCGATGCGCAGCTCTCCCGCCGTCATGGCCAGCAGGGTCAGCCGTGTTCCCTTTACCCGGAGGACCCCGGCGGTGGTGTTGGCGTCGATCTGCTCCTCCGTGTAGGCCAAAAGGCCGGTGTGGTGCTCCAGGTATAACTGGCGGCTCCCCACCATTTCCAGTCGGGGCAGTCCCGCCACGATATCCGCCGGCAGGTCGAAGAGCTCCGCCGCCGCCGCCAGCACGCCGCCCTCCCGGTCCCGTCGATTGCGTTCCATACGTCTCACCTCGCCAAAGCCTATGCGGCGGGGCGGCAAAAACTGCTTGTCCCGGCATGATTGTCTCCGCCGCCGCATAGAATTCCCCGAGGTGAGGCGTATGAAACCCCGATGGCGGACCGGCGCTTGTCTGCTGCTCTGCGGCCTTTTGGTCTGGTTCCTGGCGGACGCGGGAGAGGTCCGGGCCGCCGCGGCGGCGGGGCTAACCCTCTGCGGCCGGTCGGTAATCCCGGCCCTGTTTCCCTTTATGGCCGCATCCACCATGCTGGTGTCCATGGGCTTCGGGGAGTGGGCTTCTCCCCGCCTGGCGGGGCTGATGAGCCTCTACCGCCTCCCCGGCCCCGCCGGGTCCGCCCTGCTGCTGGGGCTGGTAGGCGGCTATCCCATCGGGGCCCGGACGGCGGCGGAGCTTCACAAAAAGGGCCTCCTCACCGTGGACGAGGCGGAACGGCTTCTGGGCTTCTGCAACAATTCCAACCCGGTGTTTCTCCTCAGCGTCCTGGGGGGCGGGGTCTTCGGCAGCCCCCGGGCGGGGGTCTATCTGTGGCTCATTCACGTGTTCTCGGCCCTGCTGACGGGGTTTTTCTTCCGCGGAAGCGGCAGGTCCCTTGGGCGGCAGACTCTGCCAAGGGCAGCCCCTTGTCAGTCCCCCAGCCTTCCCACCGCCTTCGTGGAGGGGGTCAGAAGCGCCTGTGGCAGCATGGTCTATGTCTGCGGCTTTGTCCTGTTCTTCTACGTGCTGGCCAGTCCCCTGGCAAAGCTGGGCGGGCCCCTGGGGGCCGGGCTGGTGGGGTTTTTCGAGCTGTTTTCCCTGACGCCGCTGCTGGCGGCGGACCGTCTGGGGTTCATCCTGGCCTCCGTCTGCGCGGGCTGGGGAGGCGTTTCGATCCTCTGTCAGACGGCGGCGGTGCTGGAGGGCAGCGGATTGAGGCTCCGGACCTGTCTGACCGGAAAGGCTCTCCAGGCTCTGCTGGCGGGAGGGCTGGCGGCAATCGTGAGTTTCTATGTGCTTTAAGGAAGCACTGATTTAATCAACGCGTGCAGATTTGCGCCAGAAATTTTCGCTGGAAAGGAAGAAAATTGCAGGAATCCTGGCGGATTTCAAGATTTTCTGACGCAGATCAGCGGAAATTTATGGCGTAAAGATGTGCGCGGGGATTAAATCAGTGCTTCCTTAACGTTCCCCCTTTGGACGGCTCTCATAAGGAAGCCAACACCCGCTGACAAGCTATTGCTTTTCAGCGGGCGCCGCTTTATGCGGCGATCAACGTGGTGTCTATGATGAATCAATACGATATGCTCTCCTGCGTCATAGCGGATGACGAGCTGTTCGGTATTCTCAGGGAAATTTACTCTCAGGTTAAGGAAGCACTGATTAAATCAACGTGTGCAGATTTGCGCCAGAAATTTCTG
>CAJTVF010000030.1 GCA_910579435.1 uncultured Oscillibacter sp. | reverse complement strand
CTATGGCGGCGTTTTTCTTGATCAGGCTGGTGTTGTCCGCGCCCAGGTCCTTGATAAGGCCGTTTTCGTCGGTGACGTTTTGGATGTTGCAGGAAAGAATTTCAATGCCCAGCTTGTCCATGTCCTTGCTGGCCTTCTGCATCACCTGGTCGGAGAAGGAATCCCGGTCCGTGTTGATCTCCTTGAGGGACAGCGTGCCGATGATTTCCCGCATATTGCCCTGGAGGGAATCCTGGAGGTCCCGGGTGATTTCCTCCGGGCGCTTGTTCAGGAAGTTCTTGGCCGCCAGCTTGATGCCCTCCGCGTGGGGGGAGATGCGGACTTTTGCCACGGCGTCCACATTGACGTTGATAAAGTCGCTGGTGGGGACGGACTGCTCGGTTTTAATGTCCACCGTCATCTGCCCCAGGTAGAGCCGGTCCATGCGCTCAAAGAAGGGCACGCGGATGCCGGCCCGGCCGATGAGGACCTTGCTCTCCTTTTTCAGGCCGGAAATGATGTACGCCTGGTCGGGCGGGGCCTTGACATAGCCGGTCAGCATGATGACCAGCACCACCAGGACGACCAGGATCACGGGGAGCAGGGACAAAATGGTATCAAGCATGAAGAACTCCTCCTTTCAAATATAACACATATAACACAGCCGCGTTCTATATGAAAACAAGCCGGAAGGGTGGATGAGCTTCCCGGCGACTTGGAATTTTCCTCAGGGGTCCGCCTGAATGTCCCCCGCCAGATCCCCCCGCAGGGCGGCCAGGCGCTCCAGGGCGGCGACCTCCGCTTCCAGGCTCCGCTGGTCCAGCTCCCGGCGGGCCTGCCCGCCGTCGGAGATCACCCGGGACAGCACGTTAATGGTACGGAGGCAGAGGGCGGCCTTTCCGCCGGGGTCCTCGTCCATCTGTTCCGCCTGGCTCAGCTCGTGAAGCGTGAGGTCCAGCGTTTGGAAATAGTGGGCCTCCAGGCGGGCCTTTGTCTGTCCGTCCAGCGAATCGTAATGCCGGAGGACCAGGGCTTCCAGGTTCTCCAGGGCCGTCCGCACATAAGCCGTTTCGACGGAAGCGGCGGACTGCCGGAGCCTGGCCTGTACGGCCTGGGAGCTCCCCTGCTTCCGGGCGGTGGAGGTCCAGAAGCGCTGCATCACGGGCGAGAGCCCGTCAAGCTCCTGTGAGACGGCGGCAAGCCTCCGCTCATAAGGGGTGAACGCGCCGGCGTCCCCTCCGGTCCAGGACTTCATGGCGGGGACCAGTGCGCCCTCAATCTCCCGGACCTCCGCTGTAATGGCCGTGAGGCCGTCCAGGTACTCGTCCAGAATGTCCGGGTTCTTTTCCTTCAGCGCCCCGGTGTTCCGGTCGGAAAACAGGGTCCGGACAGCGCCGGAAACTCCGGTGGCCTTGTCCTTGAGCTCGCTGGAGCACAGCAGCCGGATGCGCTCCATGGAGAGGCCCATAATGGAGGAGGGAATGGCGGTGTGAATGGCGGTCAGGGACCGCCGGAGCTCCGCGCACAGAGCTTCCAGCCGCTCCCTCATTTGCGCGGGCGGATCCTCCTCCCGGCGCTCCGGGAGGCCCAAAGGGCGGGACGGACGCTGTGAGGGCTCCGCCGTGATCTCGAAGGGGATGCGCTTCTCCCTGCCGACTTTGGTGGCGTAAATGGTAAAGGCGGTGGTCATACTAAGCCCCATTTCCCTGCAAGCCTGTTCCATGCTTTTTTTCACGTTTTCATCCATGCGAAAGTTCACCATAACCTGTGCCATGAAAGTCACTCCCCTCAGCACAATTCTATTATAGCGTTTGTAAAGCAAAATGCAATATATTTCTTTACAAAGTTTGACAGGATTTTTTGGCGCTTACAGCACTGGACAGAATCTGCGGAGGCGCGGAATTGGTATTGAGAAACGCGGCGTTCTGTGCTATAATGAACAAACATGTTGAATCCCCCCTGCCGCCGGCCGCCGGGAACGCGGCGGAACTGAGGATGGCGGGGCCCTTGAAAATAAAGGAGCGGTAAAGCTATGAAATTAGGCATCGTTGGGCTTCCAAATGTTGGAAAGTCTACTCTGTTCAACGCCATTACCAACGCGGGCGCGGAAAGCGCCAACTATCCCTTCTGCACCATCGACCCCAACGTGGGCATGGTGGCCGTCCCCGACGAGCGGCTGGACAAGCTGGCGGAAATGTACGAGCCGGACAAGAAGACCCCGGCGGTCATTGAGTTCGTGGACATTGCGGGTCTGGTGAAGGGGGCCAGCAAGGGCGAGGGTCTGGGGAACAAGTTCCTGGCCAACATCCGGGAGACCGACGCGGTGGTCCATGTGGTCCGCTGTTTTGACGACGAGAATGTCATCCATGTGGAGGGCTCCACGGATCCCCGGCGGGACATTGACATCATCAACATGGAGCTGGTGATGGCGGACCTGGAAATGGTCCAGCGCCGGGTGGAGAAGGCGGCGAAGGCCCTGAAGGGGGACAAGAAATTCGCTCATGAGGTGGAGCTGTTCACCGCCCTCCAGAAGCACCTGGACGAGGGGAAGCTGGCCCGGACCTTCGAATGTGACGCGGCCGACGGGGCCCTGCTGCGGACCAGCGAGCTGCTGACCCTCAAGCCCGTGATCTACGCCGCCAACACCGACGAGGACGGCTTCTCCGACCTGGCCGGCAACCAATACTACCAGCAGGTCTGCGAGATTGCCGCCGCCGAGGGCAGCCAGGTCCTGCCCATCTGCGCCAAGCTGGAGCAGGATGTGGCGGAGCTGGAGGGCGAGGAAAAGCAGATGTTCCTGGCGGAGATCGGCGTGGAGGAGTCCGGCCTGGACCGGCTTATCAAGTGCTCATACAGCCTGCTGGGGCTGATTTCCTTCCTGACCTACGGCAAGGACGAGTGCCGGGCCTGGACCATCAAAAAGGGCGCCAAGGCCCCCCAGGCCGCCGGGAAGATCCACTCCGACATTGAGCGGGGCTTCATCCGGGCGGAGGTCATCGCCTACAGCGACATGGCCGCCTGCGGCAGCGTGGCCGCCGCCAAGGAAAAGGGCCTCCTCCGCAGTGAGGGCAAGGAGTATGTGGTCCAGGACGGCGACATGATTTACTTCCGGTTTAACGTATAAGGCGATGATGATGGATCAGGAACGCCTGGCGGCCTATGACCGCATGTACGCGGACCTCTTAAAGGAGCGGGAGAAGGTCCTGTCCGACATGGACCGGCTCCGGGAGGCCGGGAAGCAGAAGGGGGCCGCCTATCAGCAGCTTCTGGCTCAGAAGCTGACCCTGCAAAACCTTCTGGGCCGGTTTGAGGTCTACGGTATCGGGCCTAAGTAGAGAGAAAGGGCGGACGCAAAGCGTCCGCCCTTTTCAGCGAAAAAATTTCCCGCCGGCGTAAACAGAAGGCCCTCCCCAAACGTGTTATCAGTGAAAGGCGCTTTTCAGACGAAGGAAAGGAGGCATTGCCTTGACGGAACAGGAATTGAGCAATGCCATGAACACTTACGGCGACACGGTGTACCGCCTGGCCCTGTGCCGGCTGCAAAACGCCGCCGATGCGGAGGACGTCTATCAGGACGTGTTCCTCCGCCTGCTGGAGCAGCGGGCCATCCACTGGGACGGGGAACACCTGAAAGCCTGGCTGATCCGGACGGCGCTGAACCGCTGTGCCGACCTGGGGCGGCTCCGCCAGCGGCGGGGAACGCTTTCCCTGGAGGAGGTGCCGGACATGGCCCGGCCTGTGGACGAGGCGGCGGCGGAGCTGTGGGACGCGGTGGCCCGTTTGCCGGAGAAGCTGCGGACGGCGGTCCACCTTTTCTACGGCGAGGGCTATGAGAGCGGCGAGATCGGGGCCCTGCTGGGGATTCCGGCGGCTACGGTACGCAGCCGCCTCCGCCGGGCCAGGACGGAGCTGAGAGATTTATTGGGAGGTTTTGACGATGAAGAATCGGTATCAAGAGCTGACAGAAGCCATCCATACGCCCGCCGGGCTGAATGACCGGGTGCTCTTCGAGGCCCGCCGCCGGGCGGCGGGAGCGGCGGCGTCCTCCCGCCGGGAGAGGCGGGGCTGGGGACGGCCTTTCCTGCGGACGGCTGTCTGCGCCGTCTGCGCCCTGGCGCTGGTGCTGGGGGGCTTCTCTCTCCGGCCCGCGCCCACCGTGGAGCCCGGGGCCTCCGGCCCAGCCGGAAACGCGGGTCCTGCGGATGCGGGGACCCCGGTGCTGGTGCCCACCTTCGGCCTGACGGCCTACGCCGCCATGACCGAGAACGTCTACGGTCCGGCGGAGGACGGCAGCCTGGCCTTTGCCGTTGGGGAGGGCTGCACGACGCTGGAATTCGGCGACTTCACCGGCTGCCTGTTCCAGATCACCGGGGAGAACATCGCCCAGGTGAAGATGTCCATTGACCGGGGCGGGCTCTACCGCTACCAATCCCGGGAGAACCTGACGGAGGAGCAAATGGCGGAATACCGCCAGGCCATGGCGGATGGCAGTCTCGCCCCCGCCGCCATCAGCCAGCGGGACGATGGAACCTGGTATATGCCGGAGATGACCGCCCTGGGCCAGAGCGTCCAGGAGGACTACGACCCGGAAGCCCGGTATGGCTTCTGGGTGTCCCCCGAGGACATGGCCGTGAACACGGGACTGGGCATCACCACCGAGGCCCAGATGGACGCGGACTACTTCGACGGCGGTCTGCTGACCGTGACTGTGACCTCCAGCGATGGGACGGAGAAGACCCAGAATTACCGCCTCCACAGCGGCGCTTTGAAGGTGGAATTTGCGCAGGACAACTCCATTACTGTCCTGCCAGAGCTGGCGGGGCCGGAGGACCTCTTTGCCTATGGAATTTACGCCACGCCGGAGAACTGACAAAAAGCCACGCCTTAGGGGAACCCTGATAAAGAAGTTTTCCTGACGGGAGACAGCCGCATGATGCGAGAGCGTCATGCGGTTGTCTCTTTCTCGTACTTGCTGTACTCCGGGGACAAGTCGATCTCCCCAATAAATGTATAATGCACATCGATCCGCTGGACACGGTGCCCGCTGGACTTGTCCGGGGCATGAACCACCACCTTCTCCACAAATTCCCGCAGAATTGTCGGGGTCAGTTCAGTGGGCTCGGTGTACTTCTTCACGATTTTCAGAAAACTCTGAACATTGACAGCCTGGGTTTTGACGGCATCCACGATGGCCCGGAGGGTTTCAACAGACTGTTTCAAGTCCGCCTGTTCCTTCTCGTAGCCCACGGACAGCTTCGCAAACCGTTCTGCGTTCAGCTTCACCGAGGATTTCAAACAGGAACTTTTGAGCATCAACGGCGTGGAGCAGGTGCAGACCCTGCGCCGTAGTGTGGGAGGCAGCGATTTCAAAGGGGAAACCTCCGAAGGCGGTGGAAGATGCGACATCCTGACCAAAGAGGGGCTGTCCTTGGAGGGGGATTGGGATTATGTGGCTCAGCACCTGACTTCCGGGCGGATGCCGGAGAACGACCGGGAAATTCTCATAGCAGACGCCTATGCCAATAATCCGGATTCCAACAACTTCATTCAATTAGGGGAAGAAATCGAGCTGGAAACGGAAGAAGATACCATGACCGTCACAATGGTAGGAACCTATGGCAAGCCCGGCTCAAGCAACGGAACCTATGCCCTGGACTCCGCCGCCGTTATGATTACAGAAGGGCTTGCCAGAGAAATGATTTCCAGCGTGGAGAACTTTGATTATACCTGGGTGATCTCCGCAGACCCTAACAAAGAGGATTCTGTGACAGCAGCATTGGAATCTGTCGCTACCAATGCGCCTTCCGGCATGGGGCTTTATACCTATGCCGAGGAACTGGACTTTTTGACCTTACAGCAGGCTGTGATTTTTGGCGGGCTTCAGGGGTTATCCTGGATGATTTTCCTTTTTGGCGTGGTCAATCTGGTCAACATGACCCTCTCGAACCAACTTTCCCGCCGCCGGGAACTCTGTATGATGCGCTCCGTGGGCATGACCAAACGGCAGCTTTATCAGGTGCTGACAGCGGAAGGGATGTTCTATGTTCTGTTCAGCGCCGTGATCGCACTGGTGGCAGGACCCCCCGTGGCGATTGGGATTTGCCGCTGGATGGGTGAAGCGATGATGGGACAGGTAAAGGTGTGAAGTCATTAGAGCTTTGGTCCTCGCTGTCCACGCCGTCATTGACGGCGATGAAACGGACGCCCATTCCAGAATAATGACTTCCTCGTACCGCAGGCCGTCCACGCCGATCTCCCGTAGAACGGACTGTACCTGTTCCGTGGTGGCGGGGAAGGACAACCACGCGGCGGCCAGGACCCCGGCGTTGTATTTGCCCAGGTTGGCGATATTGGCGGAAAAATCCATGCCTTACCTCTTGGGGGTGTTCTTCTTGAAAATGTCCTCTTTCTGCTGGGCCTTCAACTGCCGCTGGCGGCGTTCCTCCAGGGCGTCATAGACGCTTTCCTCGATCTCCCGGGGCGTCATGGACACATCGGGAAAATACTTCCGCAGACGGTCCCCGGCCAGGATGGATAAGCTCTGTCTGGATTCTCTTAGTATAATTAGGGTCGGTTTTTTCGACTTCTGGAAGTCGATTTTTCCGACCTCTTGAAGTCGGAATTTCCGACTTCTGCAAGTCGGGAAAACCGACCTCTGAAATGGGCGCAAAAGGCTCCGGGGGAGGCGGGGCTGGTTTGGGCGGCGCTGTCCGTGTAGTAAACCGCTTGACGTAGATTCTGGTGGGCTTCCCCTGGCCCTGTTTGATCCGCTCGATCAGGCCGACGCCCTTCTTCGTGTCCAGCTCGGCCAGCAGCTTCATGGCCTTGTCCCGCCCGCAGGTCATATCTCCGCATATCTCGTCCACAGAGTAATAGATGTAGACACGCCCGGTGTCATCGTACCAGCCGTTCCGGGCGGACAGGCTCATGCGGTCCAGCAGCATCCCATACAGCAGCTTGGCGTCCGTGGAGACGTGCTTGAATTTCGGGTTGGTGATCAACTGGCGGGGGATTTTGAAAAAGACAAATTCCTCCGATTCATCGCCGTAGAAATAATCTGACAATATGATTTCCGGCATGGTCAGGGCCTCCTTTTGGGCAAAAGAAAAAGCACGATCTTTCAATCGTGCTTTCTCTCGGGTGTTAATTTGTGTCACATTGGCTTCATTTTGCGGTGACTGCCTGATATTTTTGGGTTTTGCGTGTCATTCTTTATCAGGCACACCCATTATGGCGTGGCTTTTCGTTTAGGCCTTGTTTGAACCTTGGTGGAAAAAGATGCCCCAAGACGGTGTTTTGCCAAGGTTCAAACAAGGCCTAGTCTGTCGTGGTCTCATAGGGCCAGTTCTGGATGCCGCCGAAGTCGGCCACATTGGTGTAACCCATGTCCGCCAGCTTCTCCGCCGCCTCGGCGCTGCGGCGGCCGGAGCGGCAGTAGACCAGGACCTCCGCGTCCTTTTCAAAGGGAAGGGGAAGCTCCGGCTGGATGTCCTCGTTGGGGAAGCACACCGCGCCGGGGATGTGGCCTCCGTCGTACTCCTCCTGGGTCCGCACGTCCAGGAGAATGACGTCCGGGTTCGCTTCCAGCCGTTCCTTAGCCTGTTCGGCGGTAATCGCGGCCCAGCGTTTCTCAGCGGCCTGCGTCCCGCTGGAGGGACCGGAGCGGTTCATCCGGGCGGAATAGAATTTGAGGATGGCCATACCGAAGCAGATGACGGCGGCCAGAAGAAAAAGCTGCTTCATAGAGCGCCTCCTGTGGTCAAGATTGGGGGACAAGGGTAGTTTACAGGAACCTGCGGAAAAAATCAATCTTTTTGCCAAAAAGCCGGTACGGAAAATCCGTACCGGCTTTCTGAAAACAGGCGTTTAGAATTCCAGGTTCTTGCCCTCGCTGTCGAAGAGATGGCACACGCTGCCGTCAAAGCTGAGGTGGATGGCGGCGCCGGGGGCAAAGCTGACGCTGGAGAGGTCCAGGGTGGGCACGATGACCACCACGTCCCGCCCCTCGGCGTTGGCGTGGAGGTGGACCTCGCTGCCCATCATCTCGGAGACGTCCACGGTGGCCGTCAGGGTGTTGGCCCCGTCGCCCAGGGTGATGTGGCTGGGACGGACGCCCAGAGTGATGGCCTGAGAGCCCACGTTCTTGGCCGCCAGGGCCTTCTGCTTGGTCTCAGAGAGCTCGACCTTCATGCCGCCCACGGAGACGCTGTACCTGCCGTCCTCCTTGAGGAGCTTCGCGTCGAAGAAGTTCATCTGCGGCGTGCCGATGAAGCCGGCCACGAAGAGGTTGGCGGGATGGTCGAAGACCTGCTGGGGGGTGCCGATCTGCTGGATAAAGCCGTCCTTCATAATGACAATCCGGTCGCCCAGGGTCATGGCCTCGGTCTGGTCATGGGTGACGTACATGAAGGTGGTGTCGATCTTCTGGCGCAGCTTGATGATCTCGGCGCGCATCTGGTTGCGGAGCTTGGCGTCCAGGTTGGACAGGGGTTCGTCCATCAGCAGCACCTTGGGCTCCCGGACGATGGCGCGGCCGATGGCCACGCGCTGGCGCTGGCCGCCGGACAGAGCCTTGGGCTTGCGGTCCAGGTACTGGGTGATATCCAGGATTTCCGCGGCCTCCTTGACGCGCTTGTCAATCTCGTCCTTGGCGACCTTGCGGAGCTTCAGGGGGAAGGCCATGTTCTCATACACCGTCATGTGGGGATAGAGGGCGTAGCTCTGGAAGACCATGGCGATATCCCGGTTTTTGGGCTCCACGTCGTTCATGAGCTGGCCGTCGATGTACAGTTCGCCCTCGCTGATCTCCTCCAGGCCGGCCACCATGCGCAGGGTGGTGGACTTGCCGCAGCCGGAAGGGCCGACCAGGACGATGAACTCCTTGTCGGCGATGTCCAGGTTGAACTCCTGCACCGCCACGACGCCCTTGTCCGTCACCTGGAGGTTGACCTTCTTCTCAGGATCGTCCTTTTTCTTTTTGGCCTTCTTCTGGTCGCCGCTGTGGGGGTAGATTTTCTTGATGCTCTTGAGGTTCAGAGTTGCCATAGCACACTCACTTTGACGAAGCGGCCTCCGCCTGTCTCCGCCTCGCCCCGGGAAGCGCGTTCCCGCAGGCATTACGGCAGGTCTCCACACTGCCGCACCGCAAGTGAAAGCGGAAAGTTCCTCCTTTTTGTTTGGCGCCGGGGACGATAGAAATGGAGTCGCCGCCCGGCCCGTTGATTTAGAACCAGTCTTTCCAGCCGTTGAACGCTGTCCGGGCGGGCCTTTCCCCGCCATACCGCGTCAAGTTCCCTTGAAATCCGTCAGGATTCCCGCGGGAAATTTCCTTGTCCGGCGGGGAAATCCCTCGCCCATCCGGCATCCGCCGGTTATGAAGGCTGGCTCTTATTATGGAAAGGCGGAAGGCTCCGCCAAGTCCAACATTGGAAAGGGGGTCAGGCCGTGACGGCCTCGCCCTTGAAAATGATCTTGCGGATGGAGAGGTCCTTCTGGTCCAGCAGGACTATGCTGGCCTCCTTGCCCACGTCCAGGGTTCCCGCGCGGTGTTCGATGCCGATGGACTGGGCGGGATTGAAGGTGCAGGCCCGCACCGCGTCCGCCGCCGGGATGCCGAAAGCAATGGCCTGGCGCAGGCAGCCCATCAGGCTGGTGACGGAGCCCGCCAGGGTCTCCGGGTGGTGTAGGATGGTGGCCCGGTTGCCGTGGACCTCGATCATCTGCCCGCCGAAGGGATACTCGCCGTCGGGCATGCCCGTGGCCCGGAGGGAGTCGGAAACAATAATCATCCGCTCCTTGCCGAACAGCCCGAAGGTGAGGCGCACCACGGACGGGTGGATGTGAATGCCGTCGCAGATCAGCTCCGGCTTGACGGTGGGAACCTCGTAGGCCGCGCCGATGACGCCGGGGTCCCGGTGGGCCAGGGGCGGCATGGCGTTGTACAGATGGGTGGCGTGGTCGGCCCCCGCCTCAAAGGCGGCCTTGGCCGTTTCATAGTTTGCAACCGTATGGCCCACGGAGACATGGACGCCCAGTTCCTTCGCCGCCTGGATAAACTCGGTGGAGCCGGGCTGCTCGGGGGCCACGGTGACCAGCTTCACGCAGCCCTCCGCCGCCTCCTGGAGGCGCTTCAGCATGGGGACGTCGGGGTCGTGGAGGAACGCGCCGTTCTGGGCGCCCTTCTTGGCCTCGCAGAGGAAGGGACCCTCCAGATGCGCTCCCACCACCTCCGCGCCGCCGGAATTGTGCTTTCGGTGGGCGGCGGTCGTTTTGCAGATGGCCGTCAGCTGGTCCTCCGGCAGGGTCATGCCCGCCGGGCAGATATAGGTCACGCCCTGGCTAAGCTCGTAGTCTGCGATTTTTTGCAAACCCTCCGGTGTGGCGTCGCTGAAATCCTCCCCTACCGCGCCGTGGAAATGCACGTCCACCAGGCCGGGGATGACGTAGCAGCCGGAGGCGTCCAGCACGGTCCCGCCGCCGCTGGCGGCGGAGATCAGAGAGCCGTCGGTGCAGACGTCCCGGGGGATGAAGCCCTGCTCCAGGTCGAAGACCTGCCCGCCGGTTATCCGCATACGCTCACCCCGGCGGCTTTCAGCTTGCTTCCGGCGGCCTCGTCCACGATGACCACCACGTTGGGATGAAGCTGGAGGATCGAGGCGGGGCAGCGGGGGCTGATGGCTCCGCAGGCGGCGCCCAGAATGGCGTCGGCCTTCTCCGCGCCGCTGGCGGCCAGGAGCACTTTCTTAGCGCCCATGATGGCCCCCATGCCCATGCTGATGGCCTGCTTGGGCACGTCGTCCCGGGAGGCGAAGAAGCGGGCGTTGGCGTCGATGGTGCTCTCCGCCAGGTCCACCACATGGGTTTCCTTGACGAAGCAGTCGCCGGGCTCGTTGAAGCCGATGTGGCCGTTGCGGCCGATGCCCAGGAGCTGGAGGTCCACATAGCCCAGGGAGCGGATATACGCGTCATACTCGGCGCAGAAGGCGGCGGGATCGGCGGTCAGACCGTCGGGCACCCGGGTGTGCGCGGGAACGATGTCCACGTGGTCGAACAGGTTGCTCTGCATGAAATAGCGGTAGCTCTGGTCATGGCCGGGGGCCAGGCCCACGTACTCGTCCAGGTTGACGGAGAGCACGTCCTTGAAGCTGAGGAGGCCCTGCTGATACCAGTCCACCAGATACTTATAGGCTCCCTCGGGGGTGGAGCCGGTAGCCAGGCCCAGCGTGCAGGCGGGGTTGTGGACGACCTCGCCTGCGATGACGGAGGCCGCGCGGCGGCTCATGGCGTCGTAGTCCTTCTCAATGTAGATTTTCATAATCGTATTTCTCCTTTCCAGATTTAAATAAAGGAATTTCATCGCTGCCGTCGCTCCGGCTTGGTGAAGCGACGGACTATCAGAGCGGGCTAATTTGGTTACTTTTCTTTCAAGAAAAGTGACTAGCCCTTGACGCCGCCGGAGGCGAGACCGCTGACCAGGTTCTTTTCAATGCACATGAACAGGATGACCACCGGGACGATGGCGAAGATGGAGGCGGCGAACAGGTACTGCCACTCAATCATATTATACCCGTTAAAGGTATTAATACCCACGGTCAGGGGCTTGTAGGTATCGGTGGAAATGAGGCACAGTGCCACGGTGTACTCATTCCAGGCGTTGATGAAAATGAAAATCAGGGTGGTGACGATGCCGGGGGCGGCCACCGGAAGCAGCACCTTCATCATGGATTGGACACGGGTGCAGCCGTCGATGGTGGCGGCCTGCTCCATCTCTGCGGAGATGCCCATAAAGGTGCCCCGCAGCAGCCAGATGGTGAACGCCTGGTTGAAGGCGGCGTTGATGAAGATGAGGCCCAGAATGTTGTCCGTCAGGCCCAGGCGCTGCATGACCTGGTAGATGCCGATCAGCAGCACCACCGGGGCGAACATCTGAGAGACGATGACGAAGCCCAGGAACGCGGTCTGCCCCTTGAACTTCATCCGGGCCAGGGCGTAGGCCGCAGGGATGCCGCAGAGCATGGCGATGATGGTGGACCCGCCGGCAATGAGGACGGAGTTCAGCATGTACTTGGCCATGGGGGCCCGGCTCCAGATGTCGATGAAGTTGGACCACAGGGGCACGACGGGCAGGACGGTGTCGCCGGAGAAGATCTCCACCCGGTTTTTCAGGGCGGTGCATAGCATGGCGAAGTAGGGATACAGGGTGATGACGCACACGTCCAGGACGACGAAGTAGAGCAGGACGCGCAGAATCGTTTTCTTTATGGAGACGGGCTTTTTCACGGCATTGGCGGGCTGGCTCATAAATCGTCATCTCCTTTCCGCAGGGTGTAGATCATGTAGACGCTGGCGCAAATAAGAAGGATGACGAAGCCGATGACCGAGACGGCGGAGGTCTCGCCCTGCTTGCCGTTGTAAAAGGCCAGCTTGTATAGGTAGGTGACCAGGGTGTCGGTGTAGTTGGCCGGGTCGCCCTTGGTCATGGTCCAGATGATGGGGAAGGAGTTGAAGACGTAAATGATGTTCAGCACCGTGGCCACCGTCAGGGAGGACTTCACCAGAGGCAGGGTGATGCTGAAGAGCTTCTGGAAGTATCCGGCTCCGTCCACGGTAGCGGCCTCATAATAGGACGCGTCGATGCTCTGGAGGCCGGAGAGCACGCAGAAGGTGACAAAGGGTATGGTGACGAAAATGCCGCAGGCGATCTCCCAGGTGAAGTAGGCTCCCGGCGTGGGCGTCCAGTTCACCGGGGCGCTGATGAAACCGAGCTTCATCAGCAGGGTGTTCAGGGTGCCGTAGTCCTTGTTGATGATGAAGTTCCAGGCGCTGGCTTGGATGACCAGCGTGGTAGCCCAGGGAAACACCACAATGGCCCGGGCGACTTTCCGGCCCCGGAATTTATTATTCAGCACCAGGGCCAGCATGAAGCCCAGGATGGTGGAGAGAACGACCACGGCGATGGTCCAGACGATGGTGTTTTTCAGCACCAGGCTGAAGGCGGGGCTTTTCAGCACCTTGGTGAAGTTTTCAAGGCCGTTGAAGCCCTTGATCTTGCCCGCGCGGCTCACGTCGCTCAGGGAGAGCTGGAACACCTTGACGATGGGGGTCACGATGAAAATGGCCATCAGGATGATGCTCGGGGCGATCCAGATGTAGGGCTCGACCTTGCGGAAGAGCTTCTTGCTCCCGGAGGGGCGGGGGGGCTTTTTGGCAAGCTCCGCTGCGGGGGCGGCGGGGGTCTTTGTACTCACGGGGACACCTCCCTATAGTCAGAATCAGGGTGTCTTCCGGCCGCTGTCAAAACCCGGCGGGCTCCGCCGCGCTTTGAGAACGGCTGGAAGAGGGGAACGGGGTATTGCAAAGCGTTTTAGACAGCTGAACGGGGGCCGGGCCGTGTTGGCCCGGCCCCCGCGATGGTTTGCGTCAAGCGCTGAAAGGGTAAGGGTTTTTAGCCGGCGATCTCGCTCTGGAGAGCATCCAGCAGCTCCTGAACGTCGCCGCCCAGCAGAGCCTGCTGCTCCACGTTGATGACGCCCTGCTTCACGTCGGCCCACTCGGCCTTGGCGGTGGGATAGAACTTGCAGGAGCCCACGATGTCCACCCAGGGAGCCATGTCGGGGTCGGAAGCGGCCACGATCTCGCCGCCGGCGGAGGTGGCGGGCAGGAAGCCTTCCATCAGCACCCAGTCGGAATAGCGGTTGTCCTCATAGAAGAAGTCGAAGAACTCCTTGATGGCCTCGAGCTTTTCGGCAGAGTGGCCGTTGTCGAAGCACATGAACCGGTCCATAACGCCGGCGGAGACGGAGGCGTTGCCGCCGTTGGTGGGGATGGCCGCGAAGGCAAAGTCAATCTGCTCTTCCTCGGGGGTATTGGCCTTGGCATAGTTGTCGGCGATGTAGGTGGGGATGGAGTTGGGGCCGATGACCATGGCCAGCTTGCCCGCGCCGAACAGGTCCTGAAGGGCGTAACGGGTCTCGGTGGCGGGGTCGGAGTTGGTGTAGCCGTCCTTGACCAGGCTGATGGCGTATTCAATCGCTTCCACGTTGGCGTCGGCGTTCAGGGTCCAGTTTCCGGAGGCGTCGGTGAAGTCGCTTCCGTTGTTCCAGATGTAGTAGGCGAAAGCGGCCTGGCCTTCGTCGGTGGTCATGTCGATGCCCCAGGGATAGATGCTGGAGTCATAGGCCTTGATCTTGGCGCAGACGTCCTTCAGCTCGTCCCAGGTGGTGGGAACTTCCGCGCCGGCGGCTTCCAGGATGCCCTTGTTGTAGTACATGGCGCGGGCGGAGGCCAAGTCGGGGATGGCCCAGATGGTGCCGTCGATGTTGGACTGCTCCAGGAAGGCGTCATAGAACTTGGCGTAGGTCTCGTCGGAGACGTAGTCCTGCGCGGGGAGGAGCAGGTCGTCGGCCACGTAGTCGGCGAAGACGTCGATGTTCAGGATGTCCGGGGCGTCGTTGTTGGAGATCCGGGTGTTGACCACGGTGTAGATGTCGTTCCAGGAGACGACCTCTACATTCAGGTTGATCCCGTCGTGGCTTCCGTTGAAGTCGTTCTGGAAGCCGGCCCACCATTCCTTGGTGTTCTGGCCGTATTCGGCGGCGATGACGCTGATGTCAATTTTGTCTCCGGAGCCGGCGGGCGGAGTCTGGGTGTCGGTGCTGCCGGTGTCGGCGGGCGGGGGCGTGGTCTCGCCGCCCTTGTCGCCGCCGCAGGCGGCCAGGGACAGGACCATCACGAGAGCAAGCAAAGTGGCAAGAAACTTTTTCATCGTCATTCTCCTCTTACTTACAGTTTTTTATGTGCGGAATACACATGTGAGGGATGCGATATGAAAAATTCACAAACGCCGCCCTCATACATCTATTATACTTGTAGAAATTGTAAATAATAGGGGCCTACGTTCGGTTTATAGGAAAATCGTACGAACCACGAAAGTTCGTACGATTCCGTAAACGATTAACTGAAATTGGAAGCGGTTCCCGCCGCCGCGTCCCGGCAGTTTTTGCGGAAGGCGCTGGGGGTCATGCCGGTGGCGGAGCGGAAGACTTTTGAGAAGTAATTGTAGTCGCTGACCCCCACCGTCTCCCCCACGGCGGAGATGGACATGCTGCTTTGAAGCAGCAGCCGCTTGGCGGCTTCGATGCGCCGCTGGGTGATGAGGTAGGAGAGGGTGCGGCCCCCGGAGAGCTCCTTGGCCAGGGAGCAGAGCTTGGTCCGGCCAATGTGGAGGTGCTGGGAGATGGATTCCAGGGACAGCTTCTCCATGTAGTGCTGGTCCAGATAGAGCTCCAGCTTCTGGAGGTCCGTCTGCTCCGCCGTGAGGATCATGCCCTTGAGCTGGATGTAGGAGGACAGGGCCTCCAGGGTCTCGGTATAAGCCTGGATCTCCGCCTTGGAATACTGGCGGAACTGGAAGAAGGCGTCCTTCAGGGCGTCGGGTCCGTCGGGCCACCAGTCCAGCAGGGAGCGGGTGCAGGCCCACTGCTCCTCCATGGGGGTATCGTCCAGATAGCAGCCCACGACCAGATAGGCCAGGGGATTCTGCTTGTTATAGAGGGGCATAAGAGCCTCGCAGATGCCGGCGTGGCAGCGGTAGTGCTGAAACCCGCTCTCCGCCTGATAGCGGTGGATCTTGCACTGGTCGCAGGCGACGCAGCGCCTGTGGCCCTCGGGCAGGTCGTTGACCGCCCGGCAGAAGGGCGGATGCCCCCGGAACAGGTTGATGTCCCGGCCCGAGAGGTCCAGAATGTTGGCGGGCACGCCGGTGAGGATGTTGAGGTTGGCAATCAGCTTGCGCAGACGCTCCTCGTCAAAGAGTATGTTCATTTCTGATATTGCCTTACAATCGCCTCCAGCTCAGCCCAGTGAGCCTCCATGTCCGACACCAGCTTGAACTGGGTGCGGCTTCGGTCCAGGTTCTGAGCCTCCCGGCTGATATGGAAGTAGTGGTCGCCGTCCAGGTAGTCCGTGAGGAAGCGGATGCCGCACTCCAGGGTCATCAGCTTGGCCCCCCAGGGGAGGTACTCGATTTCCTCGTTGGTGAGGGAGCCCCCGGCGCCCTCCAGGAAGGCGGCGGTGTAGACGGAGAAGAGGTCCACGTCCAGATTCACCTTGGAGAGGTCCTTCTCATCCTCGGCGCTGTGGTTGGCCCCGAAGCGGATGGAGTCGCCGAAGTCATAGATCACCAGGCCCGGCATCACGGTATCCAGGTCGATGATGCAGACGCCCTCGCGGGTTTCCTCGTCCATCAGGACGTTGTTCAGCTTGGTGTCGTTGTGGGTGACCCGGAGGGGGAGCTTCCCCTCCCGCATGGCGTTCAGGGCCACGGAGCAGTCCGCCTCCCGGTCCAGGACGAATTGAATCTCCGGCCCGCAGTCCTTGGCCCGGCCCAGGGAGTCCGCCGCCAGGGCGGCCTTGAACTTGGCCAGCCGGTCCTCGGTGTTGTGGAAGTTGGGGATGGTCTCGTGAAGGGTCTCCGCCGGATAGTCCCCCAGCAGCCGCTGGAACCGGCCGAAGGCCCGGCCGGAAGCGGCGAACAGCTCCGCCGACTCCGCCGACTGGCAGCAGATGGTGTGCTCCACAAAGGGATAGACCCGCCAGACCCCGCCGCCGCCGTCGGTGAAGAAGGGTTCGCCGCTGCGGGGGCGGAGGACCCGCATGGCCTCCCGGTCCCGGTCGCCGCCGTGCTTCTCGATTTCCCGGCCCAGGTACTCGGTGACGCCGATGATGTTCTCCATCAGTTCATCGGGGCGCTTGAAGGCGGCGGCGCTCATCCGCTGGAGGATGAAGCGGCGGCAGCGGCAGTCCTCCGGCTGGGTGTGGACCACAAAGGTGTCGTTGATATGCCCCTGGCCATACCGCAGGGCGCCTACCACGGGGGCCCCGAAGTCAAAGGCGGCCAGGGCCTCCTGGATTCTCTCTTCCGCGGTGCTCATCTTATTCCTCCCACAGCCGGTCGGGATAGAGACCGGATTTTGTTTTCCCGGCGATGGCGTTTACCACTGCGGGCTTGTCCTCCCGGTAGGTGACGCCGTACCACTTGTCTCCGCTGCGCAGGACCTTGACCCGGGCCTTGCCCTCCCCGATCAGCTGGCTGACCACGCTGGGCAGAAAATACTCCGCCTTGGCGGGATTCTCCGCCCGGGCTCTGTCCAGGAAGGCGGGGAAGCGCTTCCACGCCTCGTCCAGAAAGCTGCGGGTGAAGCCCCACATGTTCAGCGAGACAATGGTGTCCTCCGGCAGTTCGGTCCAGGTCTGCCCGTCGTCCTCGGTGAAGCGCAGGGGCGGGCCCTGCTCGATCTTGGTCCGCTCGGTGATCTGGGAGAGGTAGTGGTCCGCGGTCTCCTCGCACACGCCCCGGGCCACGGTGCCGTTTTCCGTGACGGTGTTTTTCAGCAGGTAGCCCACCATGACATACTCGTACACATCCCCGTCCTCGTGGGCGGCCAGATAGTTGTAAATTTCCCGGAAGGCTTCAGGGCCATAGTAGTCGTCGGCGTTGATGACGGCGAAGGGGCCGTCCACCACGTTCCGAGCCGCCAGAGCGGCGTGAGCGGTGCCCCAGGGCTTCTGGCGCTCCTCCGGAACGGAATAGCCCTCCGGCAGGTCCTCCTTGAGCTGGTAGGCGTAGCGGACGTCCATGGACCTGGACACCCGTTCGCCGATGCAGCGCTTGAAGTCCTCCTCGATCTCGGGCTTGATGACGAAGACCACCGTCTCGAAGCCCGCCCGGCGGGCGTCGTAGATGGAGTAGTCGATGATGAGCTGGCCGTGGTTCCCCACGGGGTCCAGCTGCTTGAGGCCGCCGTACCGGCTGCCCATGCCGGCGGCCATGATGACCAGAACAGGTTTTTTCATTTTCTCTCTCCCGCTTCCTTTTTATCCTTTATAGCCGTTGGGGTTCATGGACTGCCACTTCCAGGAGGAGGCGCACATCTCCTCGATGCCAAGCTCCGCTTCCCAGCCCAGCTCCTCCCGGGCCTTTTTGGGGTCGGCGTAGCAGGCGGCGATGTCGCCGGGGCGGCGGGGGTCCATGACGTGGGGCAGCTCGTGGCCGCAGGCCTTCTCATAGGCGTGGAGCACGTCCAGCACGCTGTAGCCGTTGCCGGTGCCCAGGTTGCAGACGAAGAGGCCGCACTTGGTCTCCAGCTTTTTTAACGCCGCCACGTGGCCCTTGGCCAGGTCGACGACGTGGATATAATCCCGCACGCCAGTGCCGTCGGGGGTGTCGTAGTCGTTTCCGTAGACGTGGACCTTTTCCAGCTGGCCCACGGCGACCTTGGCGATATAGGGCACCAGATTGTTGGGAATGCCGTTGGGGTCCTCGCCGATGAGGCCGCTCTCATGGGCTCCGATGGGGTTGAAATAGCGGAGCAGGGCCACGTTCAGGGTGGGGTCCGCCGCGCAGATATCCATGAGCATCTTCTCCTGGAAGAGCTTGGAGGTGCCGTAGGGGTTCGTGGTGCCGCCGGTGGGGAAGTCCTCGCGGATGGGCACGGTGGCGGGGTCGCCGTAGACCGTGGCGGAGGAGGAGAAGACGAAGTTCTTCACCCCGTGCTTCCGCATGGCCTGGAGGAGGTACAGGGTGCTGATGAGGTTGTTGGAATAGTACTCCAGGGGCTTGGCGACGCTCTCGCCCACGGCCTTGAGCCCGGCGAAGTGGATGACGGAATCAATGCCGGGATTCTGGGCAAAGAGGGCCTCCACCTGCTCCTGGTCGCACAGCTCCGCCTTGATGAAGGGGATTTTCTTTCCCACGATCTGCTCCACCCGGCAAAGGGCCTCCTCGCTGGAGTTGTAGAGGTTGTCCGTCACGATGATGTCGCAGCCCGCCTGGACAAGCTCCACGCAGGTATGGCTGCCGATATAGCCCGCGCCGCCGCAGACAAGAATGGACATAGAAACCGCTCCTTTCATTATAAAAATTGACCGCCTTGGTGAAATATTTTCAAGATTCATCTGGCCTTATTGTAGGCCGCCTGGATGGAAATGGGAAGAGAGGATAGTCCTGATTATTAGAAATATCGTCCGGATTTAGAATCTATTATACTAGAAGGCCGGAGATTTGTCCAGGGGAAAACAGAGGGAACGGCCCTTGCCGGGGAAGAGGGGCCATGGTATAATGAATGAAAACCAAACGGAGAGGGGACGGGCGATGAAGATTACGGCGAGAGCCATAAAACGCGGGGCCGCCGGTCTGCTTCTGGGGGCGGCCCTGGTTTTGCTGTGGGACTGGACAGCGCATCCCATCGAGCTGAACATGGTTACACTGCCGGAGCAGATTGCGGCGTTTCACAACCGGGAGTCCGAGGATTGGGACCCGTCTGAAATCACGGTGTACGGCGGCGTGAGCGTGGGAGATCGGGAGTATTGCCTGATGGAGATCGGGGAGTATCTGGGCAGCGTCACCCTGGAGCGGGGCCTGACCGGGCGGTACAAGATCGAATACCTCCGGTACGGCGACGGGGGCTTCCGGGATGCCATCGTGGAGAGCGGCGGGGGGCTGTGAGGCCCCGGAAAAAGAATTTTTCCGAACCGGGTAGAAACTTTGTTCCCGATGTGGTATAATCCCTTCTCATAAACCCAAAAAAGGAGGGACCGCCATGCAGCGCCCCCTGGCGGACGAGATCCGCCCGAAAACATTGGACGAGGTCGTCGGACAGCGGCACCTCCTGGCCCCCGGCGCGGTGCTCCGCCGCCTGATCGAGAGCGGGACCGAGGCCAACATGGTCTTTTACGGCCCCTCCGGCACCGGCAAGACCACCATTGCCAACATCGTGGCGGAACGGACCCACAAGGCCCTCTACCGCCTCAACGCCACCACCGCCTCCCTCCAGGACGTCAAGGACGTCATCGCCGATGTGGGCACCCTGCTGGCCCCCGGCGGGGTGCTGCTGTACCTGGATGAGATTCAGTATTTTAATAAGAAGCAGCAGCAAAGCCTCCTGGAGTTCATGGAGAACGGCAAGCTGACCCTCATCGCCTCCACCACGGAGAACCCCTATTTTTACGTCTACAGCGCCCTCCTCAGCCGGAGCACGGTCTTTGAGTTCAAGGCCGTCTCCCCGGAGGAGGCCGAGCCCGCCGTCCTCCGGGCGCTGAACATCGAGAAGGAGCGCTCGCCCCTTCCCCTGGAGTGGGAGGAGGGGCTGTCCCTGCAAATCGCCACCGCCTGCGGCGGGGACGTGCGGAAGGCCGTCAACGCCGTGGAGCTGTTGAGCCAGGCCGCCCAGGCGAAGAAGGGGAAGCTCTTCATTTCCAGGGAGGACGCGGCCCAGGTCTCCCAGCGCAGCGCCATGCGCTATGACAAGGGAGGCGACGCCATGTACGACATCGCCTCCGCCCTGATGAAGTCCCTCCGGGGCAGCGACCCGGACGCCGCCCTCCACTACCTGGCCCGGTTTTTGGAGGCGGGGGATCTGGTGACCCCCTGCCGCCGCCTGCTCTGCTCCGCCAGCGAGGACGTGGGGATGGCCTACCCCCAGGCCGTGGCCATTGTGAAGGCATGTGTGGACACGGCGATGCAGCTGGGCCTTCCGGAGGCGCAGCTTCCCCTGGCCCAGGCGGCGGTGCTGCTGGCCACCGCCCCCAAGTCCAACAGCGTGGTGGAGGGCATCGGGAAGGCCCGGGCGGACGTGCGGGCGGGCCGCACCGGGGACGTGCCCCGGCAGTTGCAGAACGTCCACGCCGACACCACCGGCTTTGACAACCAGCAGCACTACCTCTACCCCCACAGCTTCCCCGGACACTGGGTGGACCAGCAGTACCTCCCCGACGCGCTGAAGGGCGTGAAATACTACGAGTGGGGAGAGAACAAGACGGAACAGGCGGCGAAAGCCTACTGGGAAAAGCTCAAGGGGAAGGAGCTGTGAATACCGTCTCCACCGCCTGCTTTTCATAGTTCGGCGGAGAGTAGACCCAGTGCTCCAGCTTCCCGTCGGTGACCTGGTAGTGAATGGGCTCCGCAGGGGCCGGGGGCAGCTTCTCGATGACCTGGAGCTTGATTTTCATTCGCTCCGGGCGGATGCTCTTGATGTACACGCTGACCCCGTCTCCAGGGGCCAGGCGCTCCTTGGCGTCCGCCAGGCCGGAGAGGTTGGGGGCCAGCTCGATGAAGCTGCCGTAGTCCTTCACCGTCCGCACCACGCCCCGCACCGTCTCCCCGGGGCGGAAGCGGCTGGCGTTCTCCATCCAGGTGCCCAGCAGCTCCCGGTGGGTGAGGGTGATGCGCCGGGCTTCCCGGTCCAGGGACCATACCGCCGTCAGAATCTTCTGCCCGTCCTGAAAGCGGTCCTTCGGGTGGGAGATGCGGGAGACGGAGATGTGCTCAATGGGCAGCATGGCGACGATTCCGCAGCCCACGTCCACAAAGGCGCCGAAGCTCTCCAGCCGGGTGACCCGGCCGGTGAGGACGGTTCCGGGCTCCAGGTGCCCGAAAAAGTACTCCATGGCCTGTTCCTGGGCGGCCCGGCGGGAGAGGAGCGCCGCCGGCGCGCCCTTTTCGTCGGCCTCCAGGGCCGTGACGGTGAAGCAGGTGGGCTTCCCCACCCGGGAGAGGACGGCGATGTCCCGCTCCGCGCCGCTGATCCATGGGGCCACGGCCTCCTCCCGGGGTATGCGGGCCTGGACGCCGCCCAGGTTCAGGTACAGGGTGTGGTCCACGCCGCAGCGCTGGACGGGGGCCTCGAGAATTTCCCCGGATTCCAGGGCGTCCCGCAGGCGGTCGAAGGTGAGGGGGACGGGAGGGCGGAGGCCCTCCGGGGGGTACAGTTTATTTTCCGGCATGATATCGCATCCTTATCATTGATACAGCCAATATATGCGGAAAACCGAAATGGTTGACAGGAGGACAAGATGGACCTGCGTCTGCACGACCTTGTGGAATTGAAAAAGCCCCATCCCTGCGGCGGCACCCGGTGGGAGATCCTGCGGGTGGGCATGGACATCAAGCTCCGCTGCCAGGGCTGCGGCCACGAGCTGATGCTCCCCCGGAGCAAGGCGGAGAAAAGCATCCGAAAAGTACTGACAAAGGAGGAACCCACATGAACGGCAAGCTGAAACGGGTGATCGCGCTGGCCCTGGCGGTGGTGCTGGTGGTGGCCCTGCTGGCCTCGATGATCCTGCCCTACATCGGATAAATTTCCACAAGAGCGAAAAAAGAGGCTGTCTCCGACAGCCTCTTTGCCATATTTTGTCATGTTGTCACGGCCCGATTGGTTTGTCCAGCCGCCGGAAGGTGAAGGCGCCCGCGGCGAACAGCTCCCCCGCCTCTCCCGTGACCCGGGCCTCCAGCACGCAGATGCTCCGGCCGCCCGGAAGCTCCCGGGCCTCCGCCGTCAGCCTGTCGCCGGCCTTTGCGCTTTTCAGGAAGCTGAACGAGCAGTTGACGGTGACCGCCATGGCGCCGTAAGCCGCCATGGCGGAGCCGCAGGCGGTGTCCGCCAGGGTGAAGTACACGCCGCCGTGGGGGACCTGGAGGGGGTTCAAATCCTCCTCCGTCACCGTCTTGACGGCCCGGGCATAGCCGGGGCCGAGCTCCTCCACATAAATGCCCAGCCGCTTGCCGAAGAGGTTCTTTTCGTTGCGGAACGCGCGGATCTGCTCATAGTCCATGGAAGCCGCCTCCTTTGCGGGCGTTGGAAGATTGGGCAGACTTACTGCCGGATGGTGAACTTCCGCCCCTCGGAGCGGACGCTGCCCTCCTCCCGGAGGCGCTTCAGCTCCCGCATCATGGCGCTGCGGTCCGTGGCGATGTAGTCCGCCAGGGTGCTGAGGGAAAAGGGGAGGGTGAAGGTCCGGCTCCCCGCCTGCTGGGAGAGCTGGCGGAAGTAGCACAGCAGCTTTTCCCGGATGGACCGCCGGGACAGCACGTCCACCCGGCGGGAGAGGGCCTGGGCCTTGTCCGCCATCAATTGCAGCATGTTCTGGACCAGGATGCTGTGCCGCTGGCAGGCGTGGCCGCAGCGGCTGAGAATATGGGCGTAGTCGATGAACACCACGTCGCAGGGGCGGCGGCAGACCACCTCCAGGCTGTCCCCCGTGGACCCGGCGAAGGCCAGGGTCTTGCCGAAGACGCCCCCGGCGCCCAGGTCCTCCAGCACGGTGGCCACGCCCTCCTCGTCAATGCGGATCAGGGACGCCTGGCCCCGCTCCACGACGCCCACGGCGTCGGAGGAGAAATCATAGATTAGCTCGTCGGCCCGGAAGGACCGCTGGACCGCCTGGAAACAGGACAGAATTTCCCGGTAATCCTGATAACTGATGTCGTGAAACAGCGGACTTTTCGCCAGCTCCTGCTCACTCAGCATGTGCTCATCCCTTTCTGCTGTATATCCCACACAGTCTAACATGATACCAGTTTTTGCCGAAAAAGTAAAGCACAATTTTTTACTCTCGGCGCGCTCTGGATAACTTTCGGTATGTTTTGTGAAGTACAAAGCCGGAGGCCGGAAAACGGGCCGCGGAAAACCCCCGGCGCCCTCCGGACGCCGCCCGGCGGCGGAGGGATTTACGGTTTCGACCCGGTTTGTTTACAATTTGTTTATATCCATCCATTGACAACAAATGCCTCCGGTGGTAAACTCGCTTTAGCACTCGGAGAAAAGGAGTGCTAAAGTATGAAGAACGACCCGTCCCAAGGGTCAGCGGACATAGGAGGAAGCCGGCGTGGAGCTCTCGGACCGGAAACGGCAGATACTGAAAGTGGTGGTGGAGGACTATGTCCGCACCGCCGAGCCGGTGGGGTCCAAGGCCATTGCCGCCGAGATGGGGGGCAGCGTCAGCTCCGCCACCATCCGCAACGAGCTGTCCGACCTGACGGAGATGGGCTACCTGGAGCAGCCCCACACCTCCGCCGGACGGATGCCCTCCCCCAAGGGCTACCGGCTGTATGTCAACGAGCTGATGGAGGCCCAGCGCCTCTCCCTGGCGGAGACGGAGAAGATCAACCAGTCCCTGCAATTGAAAATGGAGGAGCTGGACCGTCTTTTGGCCCAGGCGGGCCGGGCGGTTTCCGCCATGGTGCGCTACCCGGCCTATATTGCCGCCTCCCGAAAAACCGAGCTCACCGTCCGGCGCTTCGAGCTGCTGGCGGTGGACGAGCGGAACTGCATCCTGGTAATGATGACCAGCGACAGCAAGGTAAAGAGCCAGCTTCTGCGGATGCAGCTCAAGGTGGACCCGGCGGACCTGCCCGCTGCGGCGAACCTTTTGAACAGCCATTTTACCAATACGGACCCCGGCGGCATGAGCCAGCATTTGATGAACGTGGCGGATCAGGTGAGCCCCCAGCTCTTCCTGCTGCTGTCCCAGGCCGTGAGTTTCGCGGCGGACGCCCTGGAAGAGGCGGGACAGCGGGAGATCGTCACCGCCGGGGCCAGCCGGTTGCTGAAGCTCCCGGAGTTCCGGGACGCCGACAAGGCCCACGAGCTCATGAGCTTTCTGGCGGACAGCAAGGAGGAGCTCCCTATGCCGGAGCGCCGGCCCATGGAGATCCTCATTGGCCCGGAAAACGTCAAGGAGGCCCTGAAGGACACCAGCGTGGTGGTGGCCAGCTATGACATCGGGGACGATATGCGGGGCCTCATCGGCGTGGTGGGTCCCACGCGGATGGATTACGCGGCGGTGGCCGCCCGGCTCTCCGGCTTTGCCGAGGGGCTGGCGCGATTGTTTGGAAAACCGGAGGAACTACCCCCGAAGGAGGAACGGAAATGACGGAAGAGAACAAGAAGCCCCTGGAAGAGGAGGCTCCGGAGACGGAAACGGCCCCCGAGCCTCAGCCGGAGGGCGAAAAGACGGCCAAGGGCAAAAAGAAGAAGGAAAAGGGCGGAATCACCTTCACCCGGGAACAGGTGGAGCAGATGGAGCTGGCGGTCAAGCAGCTGGAGTCCACCAAGGACCAGTTCGCCCGTCTGGCGGCGGAGTACGACAACTACCGCAAGCGCACCGCCAAGGAGAAGGAGACCCTCTATCAGGACGCCAAGGCGGACACCATTAAGGAGTTTTTGGCGGTGTACGACAACCTGGAGCGGGCGGCGGTGGCCCCCGGCGGGGAGGACGATCCCCACAAGAAGGGCCTGGAGATGATCTTCACCCAGTACAAGGAGCTTTTGAAGAAGCTGGGGGTTTCGGAGATCGAGGCCCAGGGCCGGCCCTTTGACCCGGAGCGGCACGAGGCCGTCATGCACGTGGACGACGAGAACCTGGGCGAGAACGAGGTGGCCCAGGTGTTCCAGGCGGGCTTCGTCCTGGGCGACAAGGTGATCCGCCACGCGGTGGTGCAGGTCGCCAATTAGGCCATGTTTGAAAAATGGCAAAACGCCGTCTTTGGGCATCTTATTCCGCCAGGACTGCGTTGATTGGACTTGAAATCCGTCAGGATTCCCGCGTCAAATCGCCTTGCCTGGCAAAAAAATCTGCTCCAATCCAGCATTCCGCCAATTTTCAAACAAGGCCTAAAGCTATATTAAAATTTTTTCATATATTTCAGGAGGCTGTCATTATGTCTAAAGTAATCGGTATCGATTTGGGAACCACCAACTCCTGCGTGGCGGTCATGGAGGGCGGCGAGGCCGTCGTCATCGCCAACGCCGAAGGCAACCGCACCACCCCCTCCGTCGTCGCCTTCTCCAAGACCGGCGAGCGTATGGTGGGCCAGGTGGCGAAGCGCCAGGCCATCACGAACCCGGACCGGACCATCTCCTCCATCAAGCGGGAGATGGGCTCCGACCACAAGGTGGCCATCGACAGCAAGAACTACACCCCCCAGGAGATCAGCGCCATGATCCTCCAGAAGCTGAAGGCGGACGCGGAGGCATACCTGGGCGGTGCCGTCACCGAGGCGGTCATCACCGTCCCCGCCTACTTCACCGACTCTCAGCGTCAGGCCACCAAGGACGCGGGCAAGATCGCGGGCCTGGACGTGAAGCGCATCATCAACGAGCCCACCGCCGCGGCCCTGGCCTACGGCGTGGACAAGGAGCAGACCCAGAAGATCATGGTCTACGACCTGGGCGGCGGCACCTTCGACGTGTCCATTCTGGACATTGACGACGGCGTCATCGAGGTGCTGGCCACGGCGGGCAACAACCGCCTGGGCGGCGACGACTTTGACGAGTGCGTCATGAAGTGGCTGGTCGGCGAGTTCAAGCGCAGCGACGGCGTGGACCTCTCCAGCGACAAGGTCGCCATGCAGCGGCTCAAGGAGGCGGCGGAAAAGGCCAAGATCGAGCTCTCCGGCGTCACCACCTCCAACATCAACCTGCCCTATATCACCGCCGACGCCTCCGGTCCCAAGCATCTGGACATCACGCTGTCCCGGGCGAAGTTCAACGAGCTCACCGCCCACCTGGTGGACGCCACCATGGGGCCCGTGCGCCAGGCCATGAGCGACGCGGGCCTCAAGCCCTCCGACCTCTCCAAGGTTCTGCTGGTGGGCGGCTCCAGCCGCATTCCCGCCGTCCAGGACGCGGTGAAGGGCTTCACCGGCTCCGACCCCTTCAAGGGCATCAACCCCGACGAATGCGTGGCCATGGGCGCGGCTCTCCAGGCGGGCGTCCTCACCGGCGACGTGAAGGGCCTCCTCCTGCTGGACGTGACTCCGCTGTCCCTGGGCATCGAGACCTACGGCGGCGTGTGCACCAAGCTGATTGACCGGAACACCACCATCCCCGTGAAAAAGAGCCAGGTCTTCTCCACCGCAGCCGACAACCAGACCAGCGTGGAGGTCAACGTCCTCCAGGGCGAGCGGGAAATGGCCGCCGCCAACAAGTCCCTGGGCCGCTTCCACCTGGACGGCATCGCGCCGGCCCGCCGGGGCGTGCCTCAGATCGAGGTGACCTTCGACATCGACGCCAACGGCATCGTCAATGTCTCCGCCAAGGACCTGGGCACCGGAACGGAACAGCACATCACCATCACCTCCTCCTCCAACATGAGCAAAGACGACATCGAAAAAGCGGTCAAGGAGGCGGAGCAGTACGCCGCCCAGGACAAGAAGCTGAAAGAGGAAGTGGAGACCCGGAACCAGGCGGACCAGATGGTCTACCAGTGCGAGAAGACCCTGGCCGACATGGGCGACAAGATCCCCGCCGACGACAAGGGCAAGGTCCAGGGAGCCCTCGACAAGCTGAAAGAGACCTTGAAGGGCCAGGATACCGCCGCCATCAAGGCGGACACCGAGGCCCTCCAGCAGGCGTTCTACGCCGTCAGCGAGAAGCTGTACCAGCAGGCCAATCCCCAGGGCGCCCAGCCCGGCGGAGACTCCGGCGCGTCCCAGGAGGGCCAGTATTACGACGCGGACTACAAGGTCGTGGACGACGACGACCAGAAGAAATAAAATTGGGATTATGCGGGGCCGCTGATAGGCGGCTCCGCATCCCCCTGTTAATTACCCGGCCCGAAGCCCAGCGCAGCGGGTTCGGGACGGAGAGGAGGAGCAAGGGAGCGGGCGCAGTTTTCGCCGCAAGGCGGAAACGGAGCTTAGCGGACCTTGCGACGACGAATGGCGGAACAGAAACGTGATTATTATGAAGTCTTGGGCGTGTCTAAGGGCGCGTCGGACGACGAAATCAAAAAGGCGTATAAAAAGCTGGCCCGGAAGTACCACCCGGACCTGAACCCGGACAACAAGGAGGCCGAGGAAAAGTTTAAGGAGGCCAACGAGGCTTACGAAATTCTCTCGGACAGGGAGAAGCGGGGCCGGTACGACCAGTTCGGCCACGCCGGCGTGGACCCCAATTTCGGCGCGGGGGGCGGCGGCTTCGACGGGAGCTTCGACTTCGGCGACCTGGGGGATATTTTCGGCAGCTTCTTCGGCGGCGGCTTCGGCGGCGGGCGGCGGAGCAACCCCAACGCCCCCCAGCGGGGAGAGAGCATCCGCCTGTCCCTGATCCTCAGCTTTGAGGAGGCGGCCTTCGGCTGTGAGAAGGCCGTCACCGTGGAGCGGCTGGAGCCCTGCCCCAGCTGCCAGGGCAGCGGCTGCGCTGAGGGGACCACCCCGGAGGTCTGCCCGGACTGCCATGGCACCGGAACGGTCCAGGTCCGGCGGCAGACGCCCATGGGGGTCTTCGCCACCTCGTCCCCCTGCACCCGCTGCGGCGGCAAGGGGAAGATTATCCACCAGCCCTGCCGGGAATGCCGGGGCGCGGGCTCGGTCCGCAAGCGCAAGACCATTCAGGCCAGCATACCCGCGGGCATCGACAACGGCCAGACCATTTCCATCCGGGGCCAGGGCAACGCCGGGAAGAACGGCGGCCCCGCCGGGGACCTGCTTGTCACCATCACCGTCCGGCCCCACGAGATTTTCCGCCGGGACGGCACCTCCGTCCTGTGCGAGGCGCCCATCACCTTCGCCCAGGCGGCCCTGGGGGCGGAGCTGGAGATCCCCACCATCGACGGCAAGGTGAAGTACGATATCCCGGAGGGGACCCAGAGCGGCACCGTTTTCCGCCTCAAGGGCAAGGGCATTCCCTCCATCAACGGCCGGGGCCGGGGGGACCAGTACGTCACCGTTTACATTGAAACTCCCCGGAACCTGAGCAAGGAGCAGAAGGAGGCCCTGCGGAAGTTTGCCGAGACCATGGGCGATGAGAATTACGAGGAGCGGAAGGGCTTCTTCGGCAAGGGAAAGAAAAAGAGGTGAACCGTTCCGTGTATCTGGCTGACTACCATCTTCACTCCCGCGTTTCGCCGGACGCCGGGGACTCCATGACGGCTCTGGCGGAGGCCGCCGAGGCGGCGGGGCTGGATGAGCTTTGCTTCACCGACCATGTGGAGCCCATCGTCTGGGGCGGCACGGACCTGCGGGGGCCCTATGACTGGTCTGTCCTGACGAAGGAGTTTGAAGCCGCTCAGGCCGCTATGGGGGACCGGATCAAGCTGCGCCTGGGAATCGAGCTGGGGGACGCCTGCTGGAACTTCGCCCACACGGAGAAGCTGCTGGCGGACGCGCCGCCCCTGGACTTCATCATCGGCTCCGTCCATATGCTCTCAAAGCGCTATAACGGCCTGGACCTTTACTACTTCGAACCCAAGACGGAGGAAGAGGCTTACGACGGCATTGCCGACTACCTGGGCCGGGTGAAGGTCATGGCGGAGTGGGGGAAGTTTGACGCGCTGGGCCATCTGACCCTGCCGCTGCGCTACCTCAACGAGAACCGGGGCTGGAACCTGAGCATGGACCGCTTTGGCGGGGAGATTACGGACATCTTCTCCATTTTGAACCGCAAGGGAATTGGTCTTGAGCTGAACACCAACCGGGGCGGGACGCCCCTGCCGGACAAAAAGTGGCTGGAAATGTACCGCCGCCTGGGGGGCGAGGCCGTCACCTTGGGCACCGACGCCCACGCCGCAAAATTCGTGGGCTGTGCCGTCCGGGAGCGGCAGGCGCTTCTGCGGGACTGCGGCTTCAGGCGTTTTTGCACCTTTGCGCGGCGAAAGCCCGTCTGGCACGAGCTGTAACGGAAAAGCATAAATAGCCGGTAGATTTTCAATCCGAAAGTCTACCGGCTATTACTATCTTCAGAAGGAGCTGATGAACATGGCGAACCCCAATCTGCTGACCAAACTGTATCAGCGGATGAGCGCCGAACAGGAACAGTATCGTAAGTGGCTGCTGGGCCAGCCCCCCGGTGACATCCTGAACCACGCCGCCGAGTACACCGTCCGGAGGGCATCGTGATGGAAATGTCGGCGCTGGAACTGCCGGAGGCCCCGGCCACCATGAATATCATGTTCATCAACGATCGCAAACCCGTTGCTGACCGAATGTTCACGGAGAAGTACGGCACCCATCAATGTATGCTGGCCGTCCGGGAGAACGTCATGAGAAACCCACCACGCCACGGTGGACGACTCCATCATCAACCGGGTGCTGCGGTTTGGCACGGCGGACATCCAGGAGGACTACCTGACTACCATCCGGGAAACTGCCGCGGGGTATGTGCGTGAGATTTTCCGCATTCTGCGGGAGCGCGAGTACAACCCGGCCCTCATGCGCCTCCATGTGCTGGGCGGCGGAAGCTGCCTGATCCGCAACTTCGGGGAGTACGACGCCGACCGTGTGACCATCTACGATGATATTTGCGCCACGGCCAAGGGCTATGAGTATCTGTGCGAAATGGCGCTTCGCAAGGGCGGCGGTGTCCATGCAACGTAAAAGCCCACCGAGGATGTGGACGACCTGATATTAAGGAAGCACTGATTAAATCAACGTGTGCAGATTTGCGCCAGAAATTTCTGCTGACAAGGAAGAAAATCGCAGGAATCCTGACGGATTTCAAGATTTTCTAACGCAGTCCAGCGGGAATTTATGGCGTGAAGCTGTGTGCGGGGATTTCATCAGTGGTTCCTTAAAGGTGATAGACGCCCCCACCAAGCGCCAGAAAAGGAGGGCTGACCGTGAGGCAAGATAAGTTTGATTGTCGCAATACTTGCGGCAGTAATATTGCTTATTGGGCTTTCCCGGCCCAAAAGCTAACATCTGAGAGGAGGTAACTTTGGAAAAAGCGCAGGAATACAAGTATTATTCTACCCAGCGGCCCGTTGACATCGGCACGTTCCCCAATGGCAAGGAAAACCCGCCCATCCGGATCGAAAACTACGAGGGCCGGATTTGGGTGGAGCATGATACCCGGCTTGCATGGGGCGAGCTGGCCTATGCCCAGCCGCTCACGGAAAAGGAGCTCTATAACTACGAGCTCAAGCCATCCCGTGATAACCCGGATATGCGGCGGCTGATGGATGCCCAGGCCCAGGTGGTGGGGAAATGGGAGGACGAGGGCCGCGTCCCTGATGGAAAGCGGCTGACATGGTTTTACCCGGATTCCTGTAGGGATGCTCCACCTTGCAGCGTACGGCAGATTTTCGGTTTTCAATATGCCGCTCCCAGTCAATGGCATTGTCTGAAACCCTGGGGAACCGGCCCGGCCTGCGGTTGATGCGGTATTCAATGGCAGAAAGCTGCGGATTGCTTTTGATTTCTTCCCGTTTCTCTATCCCAAGGTAGGCGCTGTCCCCGTAGACCGCCTTGTCATCTTCCCGCAGAAGCCTTGCCGCTACAGTGACGTCGTGGACATTGGCGGCGG
>CAJTVF010000029.1 GCA_910579435.1 uncultured Oscillibacter sp. | reverse complement strand
GCGAAAATTTCTGGCGCAAATCTGCACGCGTTGATTAAATCAGTGCTTCCTTAACTCTCCGGGAGATTCTGGGCCCGGGCCGGACGGTGGAGGACCTGCTGGACAGCGGCGCGTTTCACTGTGAGCAGGTCTGGGAGGAGGGCTCTGACCGGGAAGGGGCGGAACGTCTCCAAATTGAGGAGGCCAAGGACCGCATCCGCCTGGACTCCACGGAGGATTTTTATTTGACAGGGGATTCCCTGGGCCTGATCAGTACCATTGGCCGCTATCCTTTTTACATGGAGGCCCCCCTCTCCGCCCTGGGGCTGGAGGATTGGGCGGCATAAAAACCGCCGGGGCCCGCCTTGCGGCGGGCCCTGCACTTACTCTGTATAGCCAGCGCAATTGAAAAGAATCGATCAGATTCTTTTCAATGAACCGCCGCCTTGCGGCGGTTTGGGCCGCAGAGCGGCCTTCTGCGCACGGCTTCATAGGAAACGCAAACGCGCACCGCGCGCCGGCGGACCTACGGTCCGCCGGTTGAAAAGGAATCATGGCTCCTTTTCAACCGCGTTGACTATATAGGCCCGGACGGCCCGGCGCAGAAACGCGGCGCAGCCGGGGACCTCCTTGTCATAGTACGCGGTGAACCGCTCGTCCGCCGTGTACAGCTCCGCCACTCCCCGGTGGGCCTGGGGGGTGTACGTCTCCCAGGTATGGGACAGCCAGCGGCGGTGGAGCTCCGCGATACGGCGGCCCTCCGCTCCCGCCGGGTCCTCCCCGGAACGGACGGCGGCGGCCAGGGCGGAGAGAATTTCCGTCTCCAGGGCCTTCCATTCCCCGTGCTCCTCCTCCGTCATGGAGAGGAATTTCGCGTTGGAGCCCTCCACGGCCCCGGCGCCGTACTTCTCCCGGGCCTCTTTGCCGTACCGCTCCTCGTTGGCCTCCACGGCCCGGCGTTTGAACGCCTCGAATTTTTCCTTGTCGGACATGGGTGTTCCTCCTTTTGCCTCGTCGATGGTCTTCTCTACCGTCAGGATCAGGGCGTCCAGCCGCTGCCGCCGGGCCTCCAGCTCCGCCAGGTGGCTCTGCAGCGCCGCCACGCGGTCGAAGCCCGGCGCGTCCAGGATTGCCCGGACGGCTTCCAGCTCCAGCCCCAGCTCCTTGTAAAACAGGATGGCCTGGAGCCGGTTTACCTCCTGGGGACCATAGAGGCGGTAGCCCGCTTCCGTGGTCCGCCGGGGCTTGAGAAGCCCCTTCTGGTCGTACCAGCGCAACGTCCGGGGCGTGATTCCGGCCAGCTCCGCCAGAGCCTTTACGGTGTATTCCATGGCTGTATCCCTCCTGACAAGGTGGAGTATAAGGGCTGACGTTACGGCAAGGTCAAGGGGGAAATCCGGTTTTTTTGAAAAAATTTTTTCTTGCCTCCAGCCGGGTTTCCCGCTACTATATAAAAGAACCAAATCTCGAATCAAGGAGGGCCCCGTTATGGACCGCTTTTCCATCCTCGTGGGCGATATCACAACATCCGACGCGGAGGCCATTGCCAACGCCGCCAACTGTACGCTCCTGGGGGGCAGCGGCGTGGACGGGGCCATTCACCGCGCCGCCGGGCCGGGGCTGCTGGCGGAGTGCCGGACCCTGGGGGGCTGTGAGACCGGGCAGGCCAAGCTGACCAAGGGCTATGACCTCCCCGCGAAATACGTTCTCCACACCCCCGGCCCCATCTGGCGGGGCGGGAACGCCGGGGAGGCGGCGCTGCTGGCCTCCTGCTACCGCTCCTGCCTGACGCTGGCGGAGGAACACGGCGTTGGGACCGTGGATTTCCCGTCCATCTCCACCGGGGTCTACGGCTACCCCATGGCCCAGGCCGCTGTCGTGGCCCTGAAGGCCATCATGGACTTTCTCTGGGACCATGAGCTTCCCCGCCGGGTGCGGATGGTCTGCCATACGGAGAGCGCCGCGGAAATTTACCGGCAGGCCTATAACATGTGGTACGCCGGGGACAAAACACAGAGACTGTAAAAGAACGCCGGAAGCGGTCCTTCCGGCGTTTCTTTATTCCTCCCTCGGGCCCGGTAAGTACTCCTCCCCCGCCGGGACCATGGTCAGCTGTCCCGCCGACAGCTCCGTCAGCCGGGCGGCGAAGGCCGCCGCCCCTTCGGGGGAAAAGGCAACGTGGAGCGTCACCTCCGCCCCATAGTCCGCCTCCCGGAGGACGCCGCCCTGGGCCTCGATCTCCAGCTTTAAGCGCTCCAAAAGCGGGTAGGGGCAGGGCACGTCCCACAGCGTCCACAGGCTCACCCAGGCGGTGCCCGCCGCCTCCAGGCCGTCCCGGGCCCCCCGGCCATAGGCCCGGGTCAGGCCCCCGGCCCCCAGCAGCACGCCGCCGAAGTACCGGGTGACGACACAGCAGACGTTGGTGACCTCCTGGCGCTGGAAGACGTTCAGCATGGGCTGGCCGGCGGTGCCCTGGGGCTCGCCGTCGTCGGAGTAGCGGACGATGCCGCCGTCCCGGATGAGATAACACCAGCAATGATGCCTTGCGTCGTAATGGCGCTTGCGGACCTCCTCGAGCTTCGCCCGGGCTTCTGCCTCGGATTCTACCCGCCAGAGGTTGGTGATGAAGCGGGACCTCTTTTCTGTAAACTCGGTTTCTACGTCCGCAAAGGGGACGCGGTAGCCGGACATGGGCAGCACCTCTTTTCTCCCCCGACGGGGGGAGGGTTTTTGGTCGCCCTTGCGGGCGGGGGAGATTGGCAGCCAGCGATGGCCGGTCCATTGCACCCCCCATTTTCTCTTTTTCTTCCAGAAGAAAAAGAGAAAACGGGCCGTGCACGGTCCAAAAGAGAAAAAGAAGTAATGGCCCTTCGGGCCTGTTTTTTTGCCCTTCTATCGGTAGAATGCCCTCCTGGCTTCCTCAAGGCTCCTCAGAGGGCGGCAGCATGTCCCGGACGTCGGTCCGGCCCAGCAGATAATCCGCGTTGACCTGGAAGTGGTCCGCCAAGGCGATGATGTTTTGAAAGCTGGGCAGATTGCTTCCCAGCTCAAAGCGCTGATAATGCCGGTCGGCAAGTCCTAGCGCCGCTGCGGTTTGAATCTGCGTTTCCCCTTGCTCCTTCCGCAGTTCCCTAACCCTCTTTTGAAATTTCATGGTACCCCCCTTGACACGACAGCTATTAGGCATTATAATTCTATGCACACGACAACTTTAAGGCATTATAATTCTATGCACACGACAACTTTAAGGCATTTTAGAAAGGTGGTTCTTATGACTGATTTCCTATTTTGGCTCCACGCTAACTACATCAAGCCTCAGGTGGACGCCGCCATCCGGGGCCCCTACGCCTGTCCGCTGGACACCCTGCACAATGAGCTCTGCGAAGCACAGCGGCGAGACCTGGACAAGGCCCTGGAATTCACCGCCATTCAAGCCTTCCTCCTGGGGCTCCGCACCGGGGAGGGGCTGGCTACTTTTCGATGAACTCCGCCACCCTTCCCAGGGTCCGGGGCGCGCACACCGCCGTCACGTCGATGGTCTCGCCGTACTCCACCTTCTCCACCTTGGCCTCCTTATAAAGGAGGTCCAGCAGTCCCCCCTGGTCATAGGGCAGGTGGACGGCGACCCGCCGGGTCCCCTTGTCCAGCCGCCGGGCGATCATCTCCAGCAGCTTGTCCACCCCCTGGCCGCTCTTGGCGGAGATGGCGCAGATATCCTCCCCGTGGGGCATGATCTCCCCCGGAGGCAGCAGGTCGGATTTATTGAACACGTCGATGCGGGGCAGCTCCCCCGCCCCCAGCTCTAAAATCAGGTCCTCCACCACCCGGGCCTGTCCCTGCCAGTCCTCGCTGGACACGTCGATGACGTGGAGCAGCAGGTCCGCGTATTCCAGCTCTTCCAGCGTGGCCTTGAACGCCTCGACAAGCTGGTGGGGGAGCTTGCGGATAAAGCCCACGGTGTCGCTGAGGACCACGTCCGTGGTATCGCTGACGTGGAGCAGACGGCTGGTGGTGTCCAGGGTGTCGAACAGCCGGTTGTTCGCCGGGATGCCCGCGCCGGTGAGCTGGTTCAGGAGGGTGGATTTCCCGGCGTTGGTATAGCCCACCAGGGCCGCCACGGGGATTTCGTTCTTCCGCCGCTGGCGGCGCTGGGTGTTCCGCACCCGGCGCACGTCCTCCAGGTCCTCCCGGAGTTTATCGATCTTCCGGTGGATATGCCGCCGGTCCGTCTCCAGCTGGGTCTCGCCGGGGCCCTTGGAGCCGATGGGCCCGCTGCCGCTGGTGCCCGCCTGGCGCTCCAGGTGGGTCCACATGCCGGTGAGGCGGGGCAGCAGGTATTGGTACTGGGCCAGCTCCACCTGGAGCCGTCCCTCCCGGGTCCGGGCCCGCTGGGCGAAGATGTCCAGAATCAGCCCGCACCGGTCCAGGACCTGGACCCCCAGCAGCTCCGTCAATACCCGGAGCTGGGAGGGGGAGAGGTCGTTGTCGAAGATGACCATGGTGGCCTCGGTGTTTTCGCAGTAGAGCTTTACCTCGGCGCACTTACCCTCGCCGATGAAGGTCCGGGGGTCCGGGGAGTTCCGGTTTTGCAGGACGATGCCTACAGTCTCCCCGCCGGCGGTTTCCACCAGGGCGGAGAGCTCATCCAGCGTGTCCTCGTCCGCGTTCTGGTCCCGCTTCAGCACCGGGGAGTTCAGGCCCACTAATACCACTTTGTCTCGAATCTTGTCTGTTTCTCGCATAGTACTTCCTCATTCAGAACCTGTATTCATAACCGGGGATGCCGGATGGGCGAGGATTTTTCTCGCCAAACAAGGAGCCTTTTCGCCGCAATCCTGACGGATTGCAGGGGAAAGCGACGCAGTATGGCGGGAAAAAGACCGCTCAGACAGCGTTCAACGGTTGTGAATACCGGTTCTTAATTATTTAGCGGAGTACGCCTCCACGATCTCGCCGGTATAGGCCCGGTGCCAGCCGCCCTTGGCCCCGTAATTGGGGAGGACCTTCTCCTCTCCGGCGGGGAGCGCACAGGCGGGGTCCAGGTCCTGAACATAGAGGGTCCGGCACACCAGCACCAGCTCCGCCTCCTCGAAGAAGGGGGCGCCGCCCGTGCCGGTGCGGACCGTCAGGCCGCACTCCTTGATTTTGTCCATGTCCCGGCCGCTTTTCGTGCCGCAGAGGGACATGGCGGTTTTCATGTCCGCGGGAAGAACGGAGACGGTGAAGTACTCCTGTTCCTCCATAAACTGATAGGTATACCGCTCGGGCCGCACGTAGACCGTGCAGGCTTGCAGGTTCCACAGCCGTCCCGCCTGGCACCAGCCGATGGTCATGGTGTTGCAGCGGTCCGCCGTCCCGGCGGTGAGAAGGGCGTTATCCGCCCCCAGGGCCGGGAGGAGCTCCAGGGCGGCGGCTTTGGGGTCCAGAGGATGTAAACGCATGGCAGAGGACTCCTTTCTAAAATTCACTGTTTCCAGTATATGCGTTTTCTGGAAAAACGCAACGGGAAATTTCGGATTGGTCAGGGCTTTAGGGTCCGGATTTCCTCCTGGAGGTCCTCCAGGAAGCGGGCGGCGTGGCCGCCGTCCATCTGGGTGTGGTGAAACTGGAAGGATATGGGCAGGACCGCCCGCCACAGCTTCTTCCGGTATTTCCCCCAGACGAGGAAGGGGTTGTTGCAGAACCCGGCGTAGATGTTCACCGCCCCGTCAATCTCGGTCTGGGGCAGGGCGGAGGCGCCGATTACCATGTAATCCCCGTTCAAATCATAGGGCGCTCCGGTATCCCGCACCCGGGCGGTCAGGGTCCGGTAGTCCCGCTGAAACCGGGCCAGGTCCTGGGAAAAAGGCACGTCGCAGGTGGCGATGCCGCTGTCCGCCAGGGCCACCACCGTGTTGACGGCAAGGTTTCCGTACCGGATCAGCTTGTCCCCCGCCGGGAGGGTGTAGAACTCCTCTGTCCGGGAGGCCACTTTGCCGATGCACCAGCACAAAAGCATGTTGAATTTCAGGCCCCGGCGGCTCAGCCTCACCAGGCGGGTGACGTCCAGGGTCTTGACCAGCGTCACCATGGGCATGGGGGCCTTCATCCACAGCTCGAAGGCGGCGGCGCGGCTGGTCTTCTTCGGGTCCAGTTCTTCCATGATTCCTCCTTATGCGCGCCGGGCTCTCCGGCAAAAACGCGAAAAAGAGCGCGCCGCAGCTACGGCGCGCTCTTTTGCGTGTGATTGTGTCGGACTCACTTGTCCAGGCCGAACCTCTTGTTGAACTTCGCGACCCGGCCGCCGGTGTCCACCAGCTTCTGCTTGCCGGTGAAGAAGGGGTGACACTTAGAGCAGACTTCCACCTTGATATCCTTCTTGGTAGAACCTGTCTCAATCACATTACCGCAGGCGCATGTAATCGTAGTCTGCTGATAATTGGGATGGATTCCTTCCTTCATTGCTCTGTTCACCCCTTTCTAAAACAAACTCCGCCGCGCAGCTTTCACCACAACAGCAACTGTCAGTATAGCACGGCGATGTTTAAAATGCAAGCCTTTTCTTCGATTTGAGGAAGTTTATTTTTCAAGTGTCCCTTGCGTCTTCCATGGAGGCGCGGTATCATCATCATGCCGGCAAGAACAGCATGGACATGTCCGCACCTCCTCCCTGTTGCCGGTTTGGAAAGGGGAGCATGGCCATTACAGCAGGATTCGGCAAATCCCGCAACGCTCGAATTTCTCGTCCTCACTCCGGCGGCGCGTCCGGCAGGATGTCCGTCTCCATATGGACGGCCTCCGTCTCCTCCGACGCGCGGAGCAGAATATGGATGGCGGACACGATCCGCCCGCATTGTAAATCTCTCAGGGCATCTGTTATGGCAGCGAAAAGCCGTAAGTATAGTTCTTTATAAGACAAAATTATCACCTCGTCCCAATTATAGAACAATTTATTCAAAATGTAAATAGAATATATTGTTCTCAGGTATGCTTGGTTCAGGTGATGCCGATGTATCGAAGAATCCGTGACCTTCGCGAGGACCGCGATTTCACGCAAAAACAGCTGGGAGAGGCGGTAGGCGTCTCCCAGCGAACCTATGCTTACTATGAAAGCGGCCAGAGAATGCTGACGCCTCAGGTTCTCTGCGCTCTGGCAAAATTCCATAACACCAGCGTAGATTACCTCCTGGAGCTGACCGATGATCCCAGGCCCTACCCCCGCAAACGATGAGCGGCCCGCAAAAGCGGGCCGCTTGTTCCTTTACCGCCGCCGGACCGCCGAAACGGCGCACGCCGCCAGAAACAGCGCCAGATTCGCCGCCACCACCGTGGCTCCCACCGGCGTGGACCAGGCAAACGACACGGTGAGCCCCGCGCAGAAACACGCCACCGACGTGACGGCGGCGCAGAGGGTCACTCCCCGGAAGCTCCGGAACAGCCGCATGGCCGTCAGCGCCGGGAAGATCACCAGGGAGGAAATCAGCATGGCCCCCATCATCCGCATCCCAAGGACGATGGTCAGGGCCGTCAAAATGGCTAAGAGGGCGTTGTACCGCTCCACCTTCAAGCCCGTGGCCCGGGAGAAGCTCTCGTCAAAGGTCACGGCGAAAATCCGATGGTAGAACAGGAGAAACAGCGCCAGCACCGCGGCGCAGAGGAGCACCGACAGCGCCACGTCCGCGGGGCTCATGGCCAGGACGCTGCCGAACATGTAGTTGTCCACGTCCGTGGTCATGCCGGAGGTCTTGGAGACCACCAGCACCCCCAGGGCCAGGGCGGAGGCGCTGACCACGGCGATGGCGGCGTCGCTGTTCCACCGGGGGCTGTCCGCCACCCGGAGGAGGAGGAAGGCCGCCGCCACCACCACGGGAATGGAGAAATACAGCGGCGTGAACCCCAGGGCCACCGCCACGGCCAGGGCCCCGAAGGAGACATGGCTGAGGCCGTCGCCGATCATGGAGTACCGTTTCAGCACCAGGGGCACCCCCAGCAGGGCGGCGCACAGGCTCACCAGCACCCCGGCGATGAGGGCCCGCTGGATAAAGGGAAAGGAAAACATTTCGAACAAACTCATTCCGCAGCCTCCTGAAAGCGTCTGCCGTAAGGCGAGGCCAGGTACTCCGCCGGAGTGCCCAGAAAGGTCCCGCTGTGTCCAATGTGGAGTACCGTCCCCGCCTCCCGCAGGGCGGGGCGGAGATCGTGGGTCACCATGACCACGGCCATGCCCTCCTTCTTATTTAAATAGGCCAGCGTCTTGTAGAGGTCCTGGGCGGCGGCGGGGTCCAGGCCGGTGACCGGCTCGTCCAGAATCAGCAGGCGGCTGGCGGCGCAGAGGGCCCGGGCCAGCAGGACCCGCTGCTGCTGGCCTCCGGATAGGTCCCGGTAGCTCTGGTTCCGCAGCTCCAGCGCTCCCAGCTTTCCGAGATTCATCAGCGCCTGGGAGCGCTGGGCGGCGGAGTAGAAAAACCGCAGCCCCTTCCGGTTCAAAAAGCCGGAGAGGACCACCTCCTCCACTGTGGCGGGGAAATCCCGCTGGGCCCGGGTCTGCTGGGGGAGATAGCCCACGGCCCCCTCCTCCAGCTCCGCCGCCCGCTCGATGGTCCCCGCCAGGGGCGGAAGGAGCCCCAGAAGCCCCCGGAGCAGGGTGGACTTCCCGGAGCCGTTGTCCCCCACGATGCAGAGGTAGTCCCCGCTCCGGATACGAAGATCGAAATGGCTCAGGACGCTCTGTCCCTCGTAGCCCAGGGACAGGTCCCGGCAGACAATAAGCTCGGCACGCTCCATAAATGCGCCTCCTGATGAAAAAGATGTTAATTGCCGCCATTTTACAGCGGAACCGGGGCGAAAGTCAAGGGGCGGTTTTCCTGGCTTGAATTGCCGGGAAAGCCATGATAGAATCAAAGGCGAACCCATTTGACTGTCTGATGAAAGGGAGGCTTGTTTATGACCGCAGCGGAATGGAAGTCCCTTTGGCAGGCGGAGGAAGCCCAGGCCCACATACACGGCTGGGATTTCTCCCACATTCAGGGCCGGTTTGCGGAGGAGCATGACCTGCCCTGGAATTACCGGGCTCTCGTCCGGGAACACCTGCGGGATGATCTGGCGCTTTTGGACTATGATACCGGAGGCGGCGGGCTTCCGCATTCTGCGGGGAGGGGAGGCCTTCCGGCCCATCCTGTTTTACGACGCGGGGGCCTTCGTCTGGTTCGCCCGGGTCATTGAATGGGAATTCCCCGGTTTTTCCGTGGACCGCTGCTTTGACCGCCTCCTCGCCATGCAGGAGGAACTGGAAAAAACCGGGCGGATTCAAGGGACCATCCACCGTTACCTGATCCTCGCGCAAAAGTAAGAACCAGTCTTCATAACCGTGGGATGCCGGGTGGACGAGGATGTTTCCCGGCAGACAAGGAGATTTTCCGCAGCCATACTGACGTATGGCAAGGGAATCGGCGCGGTATGCCGGGAAAAAGACCGGCCAGACGGCGTTCAACGATTGTGAAGACTGGTTCTAAAAACACAGGAGGCCCGTCCTATGGAAAAACTTACCCTTTTGAAACAGTATTTCGGCCACAGCGGCTTCCGCCCCGGGCAGGAGCCCTTGGTAGACGCCCTGCTCTCTGGCCGGGACGCGATGGGCGTCATGCCCACCGGGGCGGGGAAATCCGTCTGCTATCAGCTTCCGGCCCTGCTGCTGCCGGGGCTGACCCTGGTCCTCTCCCCCCTCATCTCCCTGATGAAGGACCAGGTAGCCGCCCTGGCCCAGGCGGGCATCCCCGCCGCGTACATCAACTCCTCCCTGGACGCGGAGGAATACCGGGCGGTCTACCGCCAAATCCGCCGGGGGGAGTGCAAGCTCCTCTATATTGCCCCGGAACGCCTCCAAGCGGAGGGCTTCCGCCGCCTGCTGGAGGAGCTGCCCGTCTCCCTGGTTGCCGTGGACGAGGCCCACTGCGTCTCCCAGTGGGGCCAGGATTTCCGGCCCAGCTATCTGGAAATCGCGGAGCTGGTCCGTTCCCTCCCGGTCCGGCCCCCGGTGGGGGCCTTCACCGCCACCGCCACAGCGGCGGTGCGCCGGGACATCGAAACCCTGCTGGAGCTCCGGGACCCCCTGCGGATCACCACGGGCTTTGACCGGCCCAATCTCTTTTTCGAGGTGGTCCGGGCCAGGGACAAGGACCAGTGGCTCTCCCGCTTCCTGGCGGAGCGGCCGGGGCAGAGCGGCATCGTCTACTGCGCCACGCGGAAAACGGTGGATTCCGTCACCGCCTCCCTGCTGGCCCAGGGCGTCCCCGCCGCCCGGTATCACGCCGGGATGGAGGACCAGGAGCGCCGCCAGAGCCAGGAGGGCTTCGTCTACGACCAGGCCCGGGTGATGGTGGCCACCAACGCCTTTGGCATGGGCATTGACAAATCCAACGTCAGCTTTGTGGTCCATTACAACATGCCCAAGGATCTGGAGAGCTACTACCAGGAGGCGGGCCGGGCCGGACGGGACGGCAGTCCCGCCCGCTGCGTCCTGCTCTACGCCGCCGGGGACGTGCGGACGGCAAAATTCCTCATCGCCAACTCCCAGGAGGACCAGGAGGGGGACCCGGACCGCCTCCGCCGGGACCTTATCCGCCTGGACCGGATGGTCCGCTACTGCAAGACCGGCGGCTGCCTCCGGGCGGACCTCCTGGACTACTTCGGCGAGATCCACGGCGGAAGCTGCGGGAACTGCGGAAACTGCGCCGGGAGCTTCGTGGAGCGGGACATCACCGTGGAGGCTCAGAAGATTCTCTCCGCCGTGGCCCGGGTGGAAAAGCGCTATGCCTACGGCCTGGGGGCCGCCGTTATCATCAAGCTCCTCCGGGGCAGCCGGGACAAGCGGGTCCTCCAGCTGGGCCTGGACCAGCTCCCCACCCACGGGGCCTTAAAGGGCATGGACCAGGACCGCGTCCAGCGGTACATCGACTTTTTGATGGAGGAGGGCTATCTCCGCAGCGACGGGGAGGAGTACCCTGTCCTCCGGCTGACGGCCCGGGCGGGGGACGTGCTCTTCCGGGGGAAGCAGGTCCTCTTCCGGGAGCGGGCGGCGGAGGCGGCAAAGACCGGCCCCGCCGGAAAAACGGCCCCTCAGGCCGCTTCCCAAGAGGCGGACGGCAGCCTGCTGGCGGCGCTGAAAGCCCTTCGCTTCCGCCTGGCACAGGAGGCGGGGGTCCCCGCCTATGTCGTTTTTTCCAACGCAGCGCTTACGGACATGGCGGCCCTGCGGCCCCTGAACATGGAGGAATTCTTGCAGGTCTCCGGCGTGGGCCGTGTGAAGGCGGAGCGCTACGGCGAGGTTTTCTTGAAGGTCATCCGGGACTGGCGGGCGGGGGTGGAGGAATAGCCCTCCCGCCGGAACAGGAGCCTTTGCCGAAGAGTTGGCCATCTCTGGAAATTATGATTTTTTGCCTTAGATACTATCCACAAAAATGCCCGTTTATTTCTTCGGAACTGTACAAATATAGTATACTCTTATTGACTGACAGCGGTCCTTTGTGCTAAAATACGGACGTATTTTTCGAAAGGCATCATGGCCTTTTCCCACGGGAATTTTGGAAAGGGAGTACTCCTTTTCCCCGCGCTTTACAAGCGCGGGGAAAGAAGTTCCGGGAGGGCTTTCTGTTTTTCGGAAACATCATTCGAAAAGGAGAAAAGAAGTTATGAAGAAGTTTCTCGCACTGATCCTCACCCTTGCCATGGCCCTGTCCCTGGCCGCCTGCGGCGGCAATGACGGCGGCTCCTCCGCTCCCGCCGACAGCGGGCAGTCCCAGCCCGCCGATTCCGGCAGCGACGCCCAGCCCGCCGATTCCGGCTCCAGCGACGAGAGCTACAACATCTCCGTCATCCTGAAGACCACCGCCTCCGAGTACTGGGGCTATGTGGTAGCCGGCGCCAACGCCTATGCGAAGGACCATCCCAATGTGACGGTCACGGTCAAGGGCGCTACCTCCGAAACCTCCTATGACGAACAGCTGAACATGATCGAAACCGACATGAACAACGCCGACATCGACGGTTATGTCATCGCCCCCCTCCAGGCCGACATGGTCTCCAACATGATCTCCGGGCAGACCAAGCCCATCGTGGCCGTGGATACCGACATTGACGCCCCCGAGGTCCTCTCCTTCGTCGGCACCGGCAACGAGGCCGCCGCGAAGCTGGGCGGCGAGGCCGCCGCGAAGCTGGCCAAAGAGCGCGGCTGGGAAGAGATCAAGTGCATTGAGATCGCGGGCGTCCAGGGCGACTCCACCAACGAGGCCCGTATGGCGGGCTACAAGGCCGGCATCGAGGCCGCCGGCGGCACCTTCCTCTCTGACGAGACCCAGTATGCCAACGCCGTAGCCGACCAGGCCGTCACCTGCATGGAAGCCATCATCCAGAACCACCCCGAGGGAATCGCGGTCATCTGCGCCAACAACGACGATATGGCCATGGCCGCCGCCCGGGCCGCCGCCGCCTCCGGCAACGAAAACTACAAGAACACCGTGTTCCTGGGCTTTGACGGCATCCAGTCCGCCTGCAACTCCATCCTCGCCGGTGAGGAGACCATGTCCGTCTGCCAGGAGGGCTACAGCATGGGCTACAACTCCGTAGACGCTGTGGTCCGCGCCCTCCAGGGCGAGACCCTGGACGAGTTCATCGACGCCGGCGCCAGCATCGTCGATCCCGACACCGCCCAGGCCCGCCTGGAGCAGCTCCAGGGCTACCTGGCCTAATACGTATAACAGCCGTACATCCCTTTTGAAGTGAGTGGAAGGGGCCCCGTTCCGGCTCCGCCGGAGCAGGGCCCCTTTTCTCGTTCCCCTGTAACATATTTCCAAATCCAAGCGCGGTTTGAAACCCGGATTTCCAAGAGAATGAGGTGATTATTAGGTGGGCGAATACGTAGTTGAGCTGAAAAACGTAACCAAACGGTTTCCCGGCGTCGTAGCCCTGCACAACATGCAGCTGGCCGTGAAGCCGGGCGAGATCCACGGATTGATCGGTGAGAACGGCGCGGGCAAATCCACGCTGATCAAGGTCCTCACCGGCGTCCACATGGCGGATGAGGGCGAGATCTATGTCCACGGGGAGCGAAAGGTTTTTAAGAACCCCAACGAATCTGCCGCCGCGGGCATCGCCTGCGTGTATCAGGAGCTGAACATCGAAAAGCTCCTCAGCGTCACGGACAACATTTTTATCAACAAGTGGACCAAGAAGGGCTTCCTCCTGGATTACGAGGGTATGCACAAAAAGGCCGCCGAGGTCATGCAGTCCCTGGGCCAGGACATCGATCCCCGGAAAGCCGCGGGCACCTTCGGCATGGGCGTTCAGCAGATGATCGAGATTGCCAAGGCGGTGCTGATCGACGCGAAAATGATTATCATGGACGAGCCGACCTCTTCCCTGGGCGAAAAAGAGGTCAAGCAGCTGATGCAGACCTGCCGGGAGCTGAAGGCCCGGGGCGTGGGCATCCTCTTCGTTTCCCACAAGCTGGAGGAGCTGTTCGAGCTCTGCGACCGGGTGACGGTCATCCGGGACGGCGAGTTTATCGAGACCCGGGACATCCAGGACTGGAACAACGACTCCCTCATCACCGCCATGGTGGGCCGCACCCTGGAGAACCAGTTCCCCAAGGAGTTCGGCGCCAAGGGCGAGTGCATGCTGAAAATTGAGAACCTCTCCATTGGCGGCGTGCTGAAAAACGTCAGCCTGGAGGCTTACGGCGGCCAGATTCTGGGCATGAGCGGCCTGGTGGGCGCGGGACGGACGGAGACTGTCCGGGCCGTCTTCGGCGCGGACCCCATCGACGGCGGCAAAATCTACATCAAGGGCAAGGAAGTCCATATCAAGAGCCCCAAACAGGCCATCGCGGAGGGCGTCGCCCTGCTGACGGAGGACCGGAAGGGCCAGGGCCTGGTTTTGCAGGAGACCATCCGCACCAACCTGGTGCTGGCCAGCCTGAAACGGCATACCACCGGCTTGTTCCTGGACGAGAAGCGCATCCAGGACTCCGGCGAGGGGCACATCCAGACCCTGCGGATCAAGACCCCCTCCATCGACGAGATCGTGGGCCAGCTCTCCGGCGGCAACCAACAGAAGGTGGTCATCGGCAAATGGCTCAACAGTGAAGCGGACATCTACATCTTCGACGAACCCACCCGCGGCATCGACGTGGGTGCGAAGGTCGAGGTTTACAATGTTATGAACAGCCTGGTAAAGGCGGGAAAATGCGTCATCATGATCTCCTCCGAAATGCCGGAGATCCTGGGCATGAGCGACCGGGTGGTCGTCATGCGGGGCGGCCGGGTCATGGCCACCGTGGAACGGGACAGCAAGCATTTCAACCAGGAGGACATTATGAAAGCGGCTTGGGGAGGTAGTTTAGATGACTAAGAAAAAGAGCGGGTCCGGGTTCCAAATGGGAACCCTGCTGGCCCTGGTAATCATGTGCGTGGTCCTGTCCGTCGCAAACTCCAATTTCTACAGCTACAGCAACCTCATGGGCATCCTGAAGCAGACGGCCTTCAACGCCTTCCTGGCGACGGGCATGCTGCTCTGCCTCATCACCGCGGGCATTGACCTCTCCGTGGGCGCCAACGCCGTGTTCTGCGCCTGCGTCATGGGCGCGATGAACAAGGCCGAAATCTCCAGCGGCGTGCTGATGATGGTGGTAGCCATTGTGGCCGGCGGCCTGGTGGGCTTCATCAACGGCACCCTGCTGACCCGCCTGCACCTGCCCCATCCCTTCGTGTCCACCCTGGGTATGAAGAACGTTCTCTGGGGCCTGGCTTTGCTTGTCACCGGCAGCCAGATGGTCAACAACTTCCCCGATTCCGTCCAGAAGCTGGGCAGGGATACCATCGGCGGCTTCCCCGTCAGCTTTATCGTGGTTATCATTCTGTATATCATTATGCACCTGTTCCTCAGCCGTACGGCCCTGGGACGGTCCATCTACTGCGCCGGCGGCAACATGGAGGCCACCCGCCTCTCCGGCATCAATACCGCCAACGTCCTGACCTTCTGCTACACTATGAGCGGCATCATGGCGGCCCTGGGCGGCATCGTCTCCATCGGCCGGTCCGGCATCTGCAACGGAGCAAACGCAAACCAGCCCTATGATACGGACGCCATCGCGGCCTGCATCATCGGCGGAGCCTCCTTCACCGGAGGCAAGGGTACTATGATCGGCACCATGCTGGGCTGCCTGATCATCGCAGTCCTCCGCAACGGCTTCACCATGCTGTCCATCGACTCCGCTGGTCAGAACATCGTCCTGGGCCTGGTCATCATCCTGGCGGTCTTCATGGACGTGGTCCGTGCCGGCATGGAGGCGAAGAACCGCCGCATGGCCGCCGCCGCCAAGCAGGAGGCCGAGGAGAAGGAGAAGGTCGCGAAGTAATGGAAAAGCTGAAAATCGGCATCGTGGGCCTGGGCCGCCTTGGCAGGGTCCACGCCCAGAACATCCGCTATAAAATTCCCGGCGCGGACTTGGCGGCGGCATGCTCCATCGTCCCTGCCGAGCTGGAATACGCCAAAAACGAGCTGGGCGTCACGGACGTCTACACGGACTATAAGGAGATGCTGGCCAAGGCCGACATCGACGCGGTGGTCATCGTCACCACCTCCAGCGAGCACTGCTGGCAGATCGAGGCCGCCCTGGACGCGGGGAAGCACGTCTTCTCCGAAAAGCCCCTGGGTGTGGACGTGGCCCAGTGCAAGCAGGCGGAGGCCGCCGTGGAGCGGCACCCGGAACTGACCTTCATGCTTGGCTTCATGCGGCGCTACGACAAGTCCTATTCCTACGCCAAGCAGAAGATCGAGGAGGGGGCCGTCGGCACGCCCTACCTGGTGAAGGCCACCGGCATTGACCCGGAGGCCTTCGTGGACGGGGCCATCCGCTTTGCCAAGACCTCCGGCGGCATCTTCCTGGACATGGCTATTCACGACATCGACCTGATGCGCTGGTTCCTGGGCTGCGAGGCCACGGAGGTGTACGCCATGGGCGCCACCTTCAAGCATCCGGAGTTCAAGGAAGCCGGGGACGACGAGACCGGCGTGGCCGTCTACAAGTTTGAAAACGGCGCCATGGGCATGATTCATGTGGGCCGGACGGCCCCTTACGGCTACCACGTGGAGACGGAGATCGTGGGCACCGAGGGCACCATCCGCATCTCCGCCGTTCCCGAGAAGAACCAGGCCCGGCTGTACAACACCAACGGCGTGTGTACCGAGTGCGTAGGCTCCTTCCCGGAGCGGTTCGAGGAGGCGTACCTCATCGAGGTGCAGGAGTTCGTGGACTGCGTGCTCCAGGGCAAGGCCCCGGGCGTCAGCGTCTACGACGGAACCAAATCCACCGCCATCGGCTACGCCACCACCGAGGCGTGGCGGACCGGCAAGGCTGTGAAAATCTGATACTTCAAATAGAGCGGCGGCAACGAGGAAATTCTTCGTTGCCGCCGCTTCGTCTTGGTTTCTATTCAGACTATAGAGCGCAATAAAGTTCTTTTGGTTCCTTTTCTTTCAATTATAGGAACGCTGGTTCAGTCCTAAGCAGTATTGTGTAGTTTCAAGCATTTTCAGCCTTCTGCTGTATTGGATGATACAGATTTACACAGGTTGAAATAGGGCCGCTTGTGTACTAAGCTGTGTCCCCTGTTCCCTGCTTGGGGAGCGATGTTGATTTTGCAAACTCCCCGATAAACTGGAATTTAATCGCCTTTTTTATTAGCTGTAACAGCATAAACTATACAGCCTGTAGCCGAACCAACAGTAGCCATAATACATCCTGCAATATCTAAAAAGCACCCAAAATATCCACAAATTAACACGATAATAGTTGAGATAATTGCTTGCTTCATCTTAAACAGCCTCCATGTAATTCCGATTTGTCGAGCTGTACGCAAAGAAGCATGACATTACAGCGCAAACAATTCAGCCAAGGTACTTGTGTACTTTATTGCGTATCAAGCACCGTCCGAACCCATGGAACCGTTGCGGTTCAATGAGTTCGGACAGTCGACACCTTTAACTTTCAAGAAAGGGAACTACGCCGATTGAATAACGTCCTTGTTCTTCACGAAATACTCCACGCCGGAGTACAGCGTCGTCAAGGTGATGACCCACACGCAAACCGTGTCGGCCCACGAAATATACCGGTCCCAGGGCACGGCGGTCAGGCCTCCCCCGGACTGGTAAGCCGCCAAGGAGGGCCCCAGCAGCAGCATCACCACAATGCACACCATGGTGGAGGCGGTTTTCACCTTCCCGGACCACCCGGCAGCGATGACCCGCCCGTTGTCCGAGGCGATCATCCGCAGGCCGCTGACGGCGAACTCCCGGGTAATCACGATCATCACCATCCAGGCGGGCATGCGCCCGCACTCCACGAACCACAGCATGGCCGCCACCACCAGGATCTTGTCCGCCAGGGGGTCGGCGAACTTGCCGAAGTCCGTTACCAGGTTGTACTTCCGGGCGATCTTCCCGTCCATCAGGTCCGTCAGGCTGGCGATGATGAAAATGGCCAGGGCCATATAGTCCGCGCCGGGGAAGCCCCAGTACAGCACCGCCAGAAACACCGGCGTCAGGATGATGCGGAGCATGGTCAATTTATTAGGCAGATTCATAGGTCCTCCTTCTCCGGATAGGTCTTGTCCTTCCAGTACCACCACTTGAGCTTCCCCGGGTCCCGGGCCTCATGGTCCGCGTAGTACACCGCCGTCCGCCAGACATAGAGGGCGCAGCGGTCCTCCTGATAGCCCTTCATCGCGCACTCCCGGAGGTACAGCTCCTCCGGATCCCGGCCCCGGAGGTCCGAGACCTCCCGGATGCCCAGGGCCTCCATGACGGCGGCAATGCGGTCCCCCACGCCGGGGATTTCCGTCAGCGGGCTTCTCATACCCGCTCTCCGGTGAGCTCGCCGTCCATCACGCCGGTGAGGCGGACGGTCACGAAGTCTCCCGGCTCCGGCTCCTCCGCCGCCGTGAAGTAAATCCGGCCGTCGATCTCCGGGGACTCGGCATAGCTCCGCCCGAAGAACATCTGGGCCTGGCCGTCGAAGCCCTCACAGAGGACCTCCCGCTCCGTTCCCAGGACGGATTCATTGTATTCGTCGATGATATCGGACTGCACGTCCACGGCGACCTCCGCCCGGCGGGCGGCCTCTTCCGCGTCCACGTGGTCCATCTGCGCCGCCCGGGTTCCGTCCTCCGGAGAGAAGGGGAACACCCCGGCCCGCTCGATCTTCTGCTCCCGGAGGAATTCGCACAGCTCCTCGAACTCCGCCTCCCCCTCGCCGGGAAGCCCGGCAATCAGGCTGGTTCGCAGGACCAGGCCCGGGATGCGCCGCCGGAGCGTCTGGAAGAGGCGGCGAATGGATTCCTTGGTGTCCCGGCGGTTCATGGCCTTCAAAATGCCGTCGCTGCAGTGCTGGATGGGAATGTCCAGGTAGGGCAGGATCTTCGGCTGGCCCGCAATCGTGTCAATGAGCTCTTCCGTGATTTCGTCGGGGTAAAGGTAGTGGAGGCGAATCCAATGGAAGTCGAACTGGCACAATTCCCGGAGCAGGGCCGCCAGCTGGTGTTTCCCGTTCAAATCCGTGCCATAGCGGGTGATATCCTGGGCAATGACCAGCAGCTCCTTCACCCCGGCGGAGCTGAGCTCCGCCGCCTCGTCCAGCAGCTCCCCCATGGGGCGGCTGCGGTACTTGCCCCGGAGGGAGGGAATGACGCAGTAGGCGCAGTGGTTGTCACAGCCCTCGGCGATGCGGAGGTAGGCGTACCAGGGGGGCGTGGAGAGGATGCGGGGCCCGCCCTGGGGGGCGGTGTGGATATTGCCCAAATGGCAGGGCCGGAGGCCCGTCTCCATGACCTCGGAGACGGCGGCGGCGATATCGCCGTAGCTGCCCGTGCCCAGGATGCCGTCGATCTCCGGGAGCTCCTCCAGCACGTCGGCTTTATAACGCTGGGCCATGCAACCGGTGACGAGGATCTTTTTCAAGGCCCCGGTCTGTTTCAGCTCCGCCAGGTTCAGGATGTTGTCTATGGCCTCCTCACAGGCGGAGGCCAGGAAGCCGCAGGTGTTTACCACCGCCACATCGGCCCCGGCGGGGTCCGGGACGATTTCGTGGCCCGCCGACTGGGTTAGGGACATCATCTGCTCGCAGTTTACCTGGTTTTTGGCGCAGCCAAGGGAGAGGAAATAGACTTTATAAGGCATGGAGGGCCTCCTTGGTTACCCCCTGTCAGGGGGGATTTTGCTCGCCCTGACGGGCGGGGGAAATTGGCAGCCAGCGACGGCTGGTTCATTGCACCCCCCATTTTCTCTTTTTCTTCCAGAAGAAAAAGAGAAAACGGGCCGTGCACGGTCCAAAAGAGAAAAAGAAGTAATGGCCCTTCGGGCCTGTTTTTTTTGCCCTTCTATCGGTAGAACACCTTTGCAATGCTGACACTCCGGTAGGACAAATCCCTGGGGGCTCCCGCAAAATCGAAGATTTTGTGGGGAGAGGAGGAAGGAATGGAGCAGAGCGGAGGCCTCGCCGTCAGGCGGGGACGCAGCGGGCGGAATTTCTTCCGACGACGTGGGGCCTGACCCCTTGGTCAGGCCATTCCTCCGGGCCCTCCCCGCCAGGTGGGGTCGTCGGTGATGCCGACTAAATAGTCGGTGGAAACTTGGAAATGCTCCGCAAGTATTACCAGTTTATCAATCGTAGTACTGCGCCCGCCGCTTTCCAGCATGCTGATGGATTTACTTGTAAGCCCCAAAATTTCTCCCAGCTGCTGTTGGGTCAAGCCCTCCGCCTTCCGCAACTGATAAACTCTATCTTTTAATAAAATTACAGTTTTCATAAAAACCTCTCGACCATACCTTTAAGTAGGATTATAATACTACTTAAAGGTATATAGAATAGGAGGATATAACTATGTTTGATATCTTGACTGCGCTTCAGTATGGTGAACTTACCGATTTACGGGGCAAAGCACCCATGGAAGCGCCCTATACGATTGCGGAGGAGCGCGTTTTGCGGCAGCTGCACGCGCTGGAGCCAAAGGCGGCTGACGCTTTCCAGCAAGAAATACAGGCCCTAGCTCTGGAACAGCGGGACGCCGCTTTTCATACCGGTGTCTGTTTTGGCGCACAGCTTATGGTACAGCTATTAGAAGGATTTTAATTCTCCTCCCGCAATGTCTCCCCCGTCCACCGGGTTAGCGGCAGCGAGGAGAGACGAACAGTCCTTTCATCAACCACCAAAACCCCCGCTTGCACCACGCCGCGGACGGAAGACTTTCGTAAAAGGCGGAAGCACACCCTGCGCGTCCCCCGTCTCCCGTCCCCCCGCAGGGACGTTACTTCTTTTTCTCTTTTGGACCGTGCACGGCCCGTTTTCTCTTTTTCTTCTGGAAGAAAAAGAGAAAATGGGGGGGTGCAATGCACCAGCCACCGCTGGTCACCAATCCTCCCCGCCCGTCAGGGCCAGCACAGGCATCCAAGAGGATTCAGTCCTCTTGCACTTCCTCCCCCATCCGCCGCCAGGCGGCCTTGACCTCCCCCCAGGGGAACCCCCTGCGGAGCAAGGCGTTTGTCAAACGCCTTTTTTCTTTTTCGTCAGGAATTCTCCCCCGGAGCTTGCTCCGCAAAAAATCCTCCACCTGCCCGCCGTCTGCGGGCAGCTCCTCCAGAGCCTCCTCCCACAGCTCCCGGGGGACGCCCTTTTCATAGAGCTTCTCCCGGACCCGGGCGGGGCCGTACCCCAGCTGGGCGCAGTGCCGGACCAGGGCGGCGGCGTATTCCGCGTCATTCAGGGCTCCGATGGCCTCCAGCCATTCGGCGGCGTAGCGGGCCTCTGCCTCGCTGGCCCCCTTCTCCCGGAGCTTCCGCTCCAGATCCCGCCGGCTCATGGCCCGCTTGCCAATGAGGTCCGCCGCCGCCGCCCGGGCGTTGGAAACCCCGGCGGCCTCCTTCAGCCGCCCCAGGACCGCCTCGTCCAGCTCGTCCCCGGAGCGGAGGCCGAAGTCCAGCAGCTCCTGCTCCGTGATTTTCAGGCAGGCCCCGTCCTCCAGAAAGAGCAGGATGCGGCCCTTCTTGTGCTTGGACGCCTCAATCCGCTCTACCCGCATGGTCAGTCGGATTCGCCGGAGTCGTCGAAGTCATCGGCGCTGACGTCCACGGCCCGTCCGGCGGCCTTGGCGGCCACCCGGGCCTGGTTGCTCATGAGCTTGTCAAAGTTCTTGCGGATGTCCGCCTCCAGCTGGTCCCGGATTTCCGGGTTTTCCTGGAGATAGCGCTTCGCCGCGTCCCGGCCCTGGCCGATGCGGGTCTCCCCCATGGAGAACCAGGAGCCCGCCTTCTGGACCAGGTCCAGCTTCACGCCCAGGTCCACCAGCTCGCCCTCCCGGACGATGCCCTCGCCGTACATGATGTCGAACTCCGCCTCCCGGAAGGGGGGGGCCATTTTGTTTTTCACCACCTTGGCCCGGGTTCGGTTGCCGATGATTTCGCTGCCATTTTTCAGCGCCTCGATGCGCCGCACATCGATGCGGACGGAGGCATAGAATTTCAGCGCCCGGCCGCCGGTGGTGACCTCCGGGTTGCCGTACATGACGCCCACCTTTTCCCGGAGCTGGTTGATAAAAATGACAATGGTGTTGGTTTTGCCGATGGCGCCGGTGAGCTTCCGCAGGGCCTGGCTCATGAGCCGGGCGTGAAGGCCCACGTAGCTGTCGCCCATCTCGCCCTCGATCTCCGCCCGGGGCACCAGGGCCGCTACGGAGTCCACGACGATCACGTCGATAGCCCCGGAGCGGACCAGGGCCTCGGTGATTTCCAGGGCCTGCTCGCCGGTGTCCGGCTGGGAAATCAGCATGTCTTCCACTTTTACCCCCAAGGCGTGGGCGTAGGTGGGGTCCAGGGCGTGCTCCGCGTCCACGAAGGCCACCTCGCCGCCCCGCTTCTGGGCCTCCGCCACCACGTGGAGGGCCAGGGTGGTCTTGCCGGAGGACTCCGGCCCGTAGATCTCAATAATCCGCCCCTTGGGAAGGCCGCCGATGCCCAGGGCCACGTCCAGGGCCAGGGAGCCCGTGGGGATGAACTCCACGTTCAGTGCCGTCCGGTCTCCCAGGCGCATGATGGAGCCCTTGCCGTACATTTTTTCAATTTGGCTCATGGCGCTGTCAATGGCCTTTTTCTTGTCCGACGCCGGGGCCGCAGTGGGCAGGGGCGCTTTCTCTTTTGCCATGCTGATTTCCTCCCGATCATTCTATAAATAGTTTATAACATCATTTTAAGAATACAGTTTACAGCTGTTCCGGCTCCCGGGGAATGACGACCGCAGCCAGAATATAGGCCGGGATGCCGCTGCCGCCCATGGCGGAGAAGATAATCCAGGCCAGCCGTACCAGCGTGGGGTCCAGCCCAAAGTATTCGGCGATGCCGCCGCACACGCCGTCTACCATTTTGCCCCGATTGATTTTATAGAGCCTCTTTTCCATAACAATTCCTCCTGTTCAGATTTCCTGGCAGAGGGCGCCCAGCACCACTCTGGGGATTTTATGATGGTCCTTGATGATCTGCAAATCGCCAAAGCCCTGGCTCCGCATCAGCCGGAGCACCGGGTCCGCCTGGCCGATGCCCACCTCAAAATAGAGCCGCCCGCCGGGGGCCAGGGCTTCTTTCCACTGCTCGGTGATGGCGCGATAGAAATCCATGCCGTCCGCCCCGCCGTCCAGGGCCATATGGGGCTCGTAGTCCCGGACGGAGGGTTCCAGCCCGGCGATGTCCCCGGTGGGGATGTAAGGCGGATTGCTGATGATGCACTGGAATTCCCCCAGGGACCGGGCGGGCTTTTCCCGGGCGTCCATCTGGATGGGGGTCACCCGGGCGGAGAGGCTGTTCCGCCGGATGTTCTGGCGGCAGATTTTCAGGGCGCTGTCGTCGATTTCCCCCAGCACCACCCGGGCCTGGGGGGCCTGGGCGGCGATGGCCAGGCCCACGCAGCCGCTGCCCGCGCAGAGGTCCAGCACCCGGCACTCCCCCAGCTGCTGTATGTAGGCGATGGCCTGTTCGGCCAGCACCTCGGTGTCCGCCCGGGGGATGAGGACGTCCTGGGAGATGTCCAGGGGGAGGCCGTAGAACTCCCACTCGCCGATGAGGTAGGCCACCGGCTCCCCGGCCATGCGCCGCTCCACCAGCCGCCGGACCTGCGCCTCCCGCTCCGGGGAGGCATACAGGCGGCTGTCCCGGGTCAGCTCCTCCCGGTTCTTGCCGGTGCCGAAGCACACCAGCTCCCGGGCCTCCAGGGTGGAGGCCTCCACGCCGCTCTCCCGGAGCTGGCGGCGGACCTCCAGATACAGGTCGTTATAGGTAATGGCCATGCTGTCACCCCTTTGCCGCCGTTACAGCGGAGAGATCATTTTTAATGCGGCGACATGCGCGTCACAAAAATTCTTTGACTTCAGCCGCCTGGGGCGGCGTCACCGGTCCGCAGACTGGTGTAAAGGGGGGACGAAGCCCCCTCTTTAAAACTACCATGCGTCCTTGCCCTTCTCGCTGGGCAGCACCAGCTCCAGGGACCGGATGGCGCACTCGATCATGCCGTCGTCCGGCTCGTTGGTGGTGAAGTTCTGCATCCACAGGCCCGGGGCCGTCAGAATCTTCGCCAAAACGCTCTCCTGCACGTGCCGTCCCACCCAGCGGTTGAACTCGTAGGTCACCCCCACCACCAGGGGCAGCAGCAGCAAATGGACCGCCGTCCGCAGCCAGGCGTTGGTGATGGGCCAGATGCCGAAGAAGACGCTGGAAAACAGGATGGACACGACAATGACCACAAACAGAAAGCTGGTGCCGCACCGGGGATGGTGCCGGGGCTGGACCCGGACGTTTTCCACCGTCAGCGGCAGGCCCGCCTCATAGCAGAAAATGGTCTTGTGCTCCGCGCCGTGGTACTGAAAGACCCGGTAGATGTCCTTCTGCCGGGAGCAGAGAATCAGATAGGCCATGAAGATGACCACCTTCAAAAGCCCCTCCACCAGATTCCGCCCCCAGAGGGGGAAGCCGGGGAAAAAGTGGAGAATGCCCCCGGTAAGCAGGGTGGGCAGGACCATGAACAAAAACACGCTCATGCCCACGCCCAGCACCACCGCCAGGGCCACCACGGCGCTCTCCAGCTTTTTGCTGGACAGGTGTTTTTCCAGCCACAGCTCGAATTTCGACGGCTGGGCCGCCTCCTCCTCGGGGTAGAAGTCGGCGGAGTACATCAGGGCCTTCACGCCGCTGACCATGGAATCCAGGAAGTTCACCGTGCCCCGGATCAGGGGGACGCCCAGAATGGGATAGCGGTCCCGGATGAAGCGCAGGGGCTCCACCTTTTCCACCAGCTTCCCCTCCTGGTCCCGGACCACAATGGCCTGCTTCTCCGGGCCCCGCATTAAAATGCCTTCAATCAGCGCCTGCCCGCCGATGCTGGTGCGGAAGGCGCAGGACTTGTTTTCTTCTGCCATGGAGTTTCCTTTCTATGCGTTGGTATAGTATAACATAAACTTGTGCGAAAAGCAAACGTTTGTTCTATGGCTTACGCCCGTATCGGCAGCTTTATGGTGACCACCGCCCCGCCTCCGTCGGCGTTGCCGATGGTGAAGGTCCCGCCGTGGAGGCCGACAATCTCGTCGCAGACCGCCAGGCCGATGCCGCTGCCCCGGGCCCGGGAGGTGCCCTTATAGAACTTCTGCTTCACGAAGGGCAGCTCCTCCTCCGGGATGCCGGGGCCATAGTCCCGGACCCGGACCACCTGGACGCTCCCCTCCTGGTCGATGGAGGCCATGATGCGCCGGCCCGCGCCGCCGTGCTTGGCGGCGTTGTCCAGCACGTTGCAGAATACCTGCTTCAGCCGCTCCGAGTCCCCCCGGATCAGGGGCAGGTCCCCGTCGCCGGGGTGGTACTCCAGGGCGATGCCGTCCTGGCGGAACAGCTCCTGATAGGTGAAGATCGCGTCCTCCAGTTCCGCCTGGAGGTCCACGTCCTCGATCTGGAGAGTAAAGCGTCCGTCCTCCATCTTGGAGAACTCCAGCAGCTCCTCCACCATGTTGGACAGGCGGCGGGACTCGTTGACAATGACCCGGATGCCCCGGCGGAGCTGTTCGGGGTCGTCGGTGAGGTCGTCCTCCAGAATGGTCTCCCCCCAGCCGTTGATGGCGGTGAGAGGGGTCCGCAGCTCGTGGGAGACGGAGGAGATGAACTCGCTTTTCATTTTCTCATTCTGGCTGATTTTCATGGACATATCGTTGATGTTGTCCACCAGCTCCCCCAGCTCGTCGGAGTACTTGTTCTCAATCCGGGCGCCGTAGCTTCCGGCGGAGATGCGCTTGGCCGCCTCCGTCACCACCGCCACGGGCTCCACCACGTTGTTGATGAACAGGAGGTTGGAGAACACTACCAGCAGCATGCACAGCAGAGCCACCAGAAAAATGGCCAGCACCACAAACACCACCTGCCGGTCCACCTCCCGGAGAGAGGTCACCAGCCGCATGACGCCCACCACCCGACCGTTCACCGTCAGGGGGCAGGACACCGCCAGAATTTCCTCCCCCGTCTCCAGGTCCATGCCCTGGTAGGAGGCGGGGGTCATCCTGTTCTCCCGGAGGACCTGGAGAATGTCGTCGGTGCCGGGGTAGGTCCCCGCCGTCAGGCCGGAGGTGGAAACCTGAATGCGGCCGCTGGAGCCGATGAACTGGAGCTCGATCCGGTTCTTGTCCTCAAAGCTTTCGGCGGACTGTACGGCCTTCTGATAGTAGCTGGAAAAGCCGTTGTCCATAAAGTACTCGTTGAAGGAGTTGGCCAGAGCCTGGGCCCGGGTCTCCAGGCCCTTTTGCATAGTGCCGTAATAGTAATTGGACACGCCCGCGGAGAACAGCGTCACCACCAGCACCAGCAGGGCCAGAATGGGGAGGATGGAGTTGAAGATCCACCGCTGCCGCAGGCCCCGCAGGCGGAGGGACTTCCACCGCTGCTCCTTTTCCATCACCTGTTCTTCCATCCCGTCACAGCCCCCACTTGTAGCCGTAGCCCCAGACCGTGGTGATATAGGCGGGGTTCTGGACGTTGTCCTCGATTTTCAGCCGGAGGCGGCGGATGTTCACGTCCACAATTTTCAGCTCCCCGAAGTAGTCCCGGCCCCACACCATGTCCAAAATCTCCTCCCGGGAGAGGGCCTTGCCGGGGTTTTCCATAAAGACCCGCATGATGGAGTATTCCACCTGGGTCAGCTTGATGCGCTGGCCGTTCTTCTCCAGGGTCCGGTTCCGGGTGTTCAGCAGGAAGGGGGGCTGGCTCAGCTCGCCTGTGGCCTGCGGGGGCTCCCCGCCGCCGGAGCGGCGGATCAGGGCGTCCACCCGGGCGGTGAGCTCCGCCGGGGAGAAGGGCTTGGTCACGTAGTCGTCGGCCCCGGTCATGAGGCCCGTCACCTTGTCCATTTCCTGGGACCGGGCGGTAAGCATGATGATGCCGATGCGGCTGTTGGTGGCCCGGATGCGGCGGCAGACCTCGAACCCGTCGATGCCGGGGAGCATGATGTCCAGCAGGGCCACCCGGGCGTCCGGGTTCTCCCGGAGGCGCTCCAGCGCCTCCTCGCCGCTCTCCGCCTCGATGACGTCGTAGCCGGCCCGGCGGAGGTTGATGACGATAAAGCCGCGGATGCTGGCCTCGTCCTCTAAAACCAACACTTTTTTCATGGCGTCCGTTCCTTTCATTATAGTATGCGCCTCAGTTGTCCCCGGGAATCCACTCCCGGGCGATGAGGCTGAAGGCCGCCCGGACCTCCTCCGCCGTCATGGACTGGTCCCAGGGCGGGGTTTCCGGCAGCTCGGCGGTGTAAATCACATCGGACTGGCGGCTGAGGGGGAAGCGGTTTCCCCGGGTGGCCCGGACCTCCCGGCCCGTGCCGGTGAGGGCGGTGATCCGCAAAATGGCGGCGTCCCGGGGGGCTTCCCCGGCCTCGTCGAAGCTATGGTAATAGAAGGTGACGCTGGCGTCGCTTCCCGTGCCGCTGCGCTCCGCCCGCACCTGGCCCACCCAGGACTCGGGAAGCTGGAGATACCAGCCGTCTTCCAGATTGTGGTAGGTCCACAAAACCGTCTCCGCCTCTCCCGCTCCGTTATAGCTCATCCAGCCCACGCACTGGTCGCCCTCCACGCGGCTTGGGAACGGCCCGGGGCTCGGCACTTCAATGGCGCCGTCGTCGTCAATATCCGCGGGATAGAGCCCGCAGAAGGCGTTGACCGCTCCCGTAACGCCGGTGGTGCTGGAAAGGGCCGCGTTGGAAAGCTCCCGCTCCGGCGCAACCAGAATGTCGGTCACCGCCGCCGCCGTGGACTCGGCGGACACCGGCGTGGTGACGCCGGTGACGAACACCGCCGGCAGCCCGTCCCGCAGCGCTCCGGAAACCACCCGGCCCTGGTTCAGCTCCGCCATGGTGACGGAGAGCCGGGCGGAGGACACATTTTGCAGGTTTCCGCCGTCCTGCCAGTCGTAGTAATCCGCCGCGCCCTCGCCCTCTTCGTCGGCGTGAAGGACCACCAGCTCCTGGAGCCCGTCGCCGTCCAGGTCTATGCTGGCGTAGCGGACATAGCTGACGCTGCGCAGCAGCTCCTGAAGCCCCCCGGGGGCCAGGGAGTAAACCGACAGGGTCTGAAGCTCCGCGCTGACCCGCCAGCCCACAATCAGCTCCGTCCACCCGTCGCCGTTCAGGTCGCTGTAGACCACGCTGTAGACCGACGCGCCGCTGCCCTCGATGACGGCGGACTGCTCATAGCGGTCCTCCTTGGCGGAGAAGATATAGATTTTCAGGGGCTTTTCATCCTCCGCCTTGCGGAAGAAGGCCAGGGCCTCCTGCTGCCCGTCGCCGTCCAGGTCCGTCAGCTGGACGGGCTGGATGTTGGCGCCGGACATGGGCGCGGCATACTCCGCGCCGTCCTCCAAAATCGCGTTGAGCCGGGCGTTCAGCTCCGTGTATTTGGCGGGCAGCTCCGGGAGGGCGTAAAGCTCCTCGGGGTTGAACTCGATATGAAAGCCGCCGCAGCCGCCGAGGACCAGGGACAGCGCCAGCGCCGCCGCCAGGGCCCGGATTTTCTTCATCATTACGCCGCCTCCCTTGCCGTTTGAACTAGGACGGGCCCCTTCGGCGGGGACCCGAAAACTCTAATATAATATCATATCACGTTTTTCCGCGTTTGGGTAGTGTTTCTTCCCTTGATTTTCCCCTTGATTTTTCCCCGCCCGGCCCGTATCTTACAAAACTGTAAGATACGCCCCCAAACTGTAAGGCAAATCCATGGCATCCCGGCCCCGGGCCTGTTACAATAGGACCATCACCCAAGAGGAGGAATCCGATATGTCTTTACTGGAAGTACAGCACCTGCAAAAAATATACACCACCCGTTTTGGCGGCGCTCAGGTCACCGCCCTGGCGGACGTGAATTTTTCCGTGGAGCCCGGGGAGTACGTGGCCATCATGGGCGAGTCCGGCTCCGGCAAGACCACCTTATTAAATATCCTGGCGGCCCTGGACCGCCCCACCGCCGGGGAGGTCTTCCTCAACGGCAAGGCCCTCTCCGACATCCGGGAGCGGGACCTGGCGGCCTTCCGCCGGTCCCACCTGGGCTTCGTGTTCCAGGACTTCAACCTGCTGGACACCTTCTCCCTCCAGGACAACATTTTCCTGCCTCTGGTCCTGGCGGGCCGGGACTACCGGGAAATGCGCAAAAAGCTCCAGCCCATCGCGGAGCAGCTGGGCATTGACCACATCCTGACCAAGTACCCCTACGAGGTCTCCGGCGGGCAGAAGCAGCGCTGCGCCGTGGCCCGGGCCCTTATTACGGACCCCCAGATCGTGCTGGCGGACGAACCCACCGGGGCGCTGGACTCCCGGGCCTCCGACAATCTGCTGGAGCTCTTCGGGGAGATCAACCAGGGGGGCCAGACCATCCTCATGGTCACCCACTCCGTCAAGGCCGCCAGCCACGCCGGGCGGGTGCTCTTTCTCCGGGACGGGCAGGTGTACCACCAGCTCTACCGGGGCGGCCAGAGCGCCGAGGCCCAGTTCGCCAAAATCTCCGACACCCTGACGGTGCTGACGCAAGGCGGTGAGCCCCGTGCGTAAGTCCGGCTTCTTTCCCCGCCTGGCCCTGGTGAACCTGGTGCGGAACGGGCGGTTTTACGGCCCCTACCTGCTCTCCTGCGTGGTGACGGCGGCCATGTACTACATTCTGGTGTTCCTGGCGTATAACGAGGGCCTGGAGAGTGTCCGGGGAGCCATGTACCTCAAGAGCTTCGCCGGGGTGGGCTGCTTCGTGGCGGCGGGGCTCTCGGCGGTAATCCTGCTCTACGCCAACAGCTTCGTCATGAAGCGCCGCCAGCGGGAGCTGGGGCTCTATAACATCTTAGGGCTGGAAAAGAGGCACATCGCCCGGATGTGCTTCTGGGAGACCCTGTTCTGCGCCGCCGTCACCCTGGCGGGGGGCATCCTCTTGGGAATCCTGTTTTCCAAGGCGGTCATCCTGCTCCTTTTGAAGCTGGCCCGCATTCCCGCCCAGTTCGGCATGGAAATCTCCCTCCGGGGCGTCACGGAAACCTCCACGCTCTTCGGGCTTTTGTTCCTGCTGACCCTGGGACAGAACCTCTTCCGCCTGAGCCGGGCCAAGCCGGTGGACCTGCTTCACAGCGCCTCGGCGGGGGAGCGGGAGCCTCGGACCAAGTGGCTGCTGGTCCTTCTGGGCCTGCTGACCCTGGGGGGCGGGTATTTCCTCGCCATCGCCACCCAAAACCCCATCGAGGCCATGATGCTCTTTTTCGGCGCGGTGTTCCTGGTGATTATCGGGACATACTGCCTCTTCACCGCCGGGTCCATCGCCATTTTAAAGCGCCTCCGGGCCAACCCGAAATTTTACTACCAGACCCGGCACTTCACCGCCGTTTCCGGCCTTCTCTACCGGATGAAGCAGAACGCCGTGGGCCTGGCCAGCATCTGCATCCTCTCCACCATGGTGCTGGTGACGGTCTCCACCACCATCGCCATGAACATCGGCCTGGAGAACTCCCTGAATGAGATGTACCCTTATGACATCGAGTTCCTCCAGGACCTGGAAAACCAGCCGGGGGACCCCATGGACCGCCTGCGGGAGGTGGAGGCTGCCGCCAACGCCTCCGGGGGCTTTACCGATTCCCGGTACTACACCCGCTATTGGGTCTACTGCGGCGTTCGGGGCAGTGAGATTTCCCTGAACCTGGATCAGAACTGCCTGCGGACGGAGGTGGAGGTGGTGACGGCGGAGGACTACAGCCGCCTCACCGGAAAGCACGTCATTCTGGCTCCGGACGAGGTGCTGGCCTGTTCGAAGGGCCCGGCGGATTTCCCGGCGGACTTCACCGTCTCCGCGAACTTTGGCGAGGCGGGCCTGTCCTTCCACATCCGGGAGGAAATCACGGAGGTCATCCGCCACGCGACCAACACGCTGCTGGGCTCTGAGGAATCGTCGCTGTTCCTGGTGGTGGCGGACCGGGAGACGGCGGAGGCGCTCATGGACCTGGATACCTCCCGCAGCGCCCGGCAGTTTCGGGTTCAGATGAACCTGGCGGGGAAGGATTATGAGGAAAAGCTGGCCCAGACGGAGCGGCTTGTGTTCGAGCTGAGCAAGCGGGACGGCGGCGTGAGCTTCACCAGCAAGCAGGACAATGCCCAGGAGTTCTACGCCATGTACGGCGGGTTCCTGTTCCTGGGGGTCTTCCTGGGGTTCCTCTTCCTGCTGGCTACCGTCCTTATCATCTACTATAAGCAGATTTCCGAAGGGTATGAGGACCAGCGCCGCTTTCTGATCCTCCGCCAAGTGGGCATGAGCGAAAAGGAGATCAACGCCTCCATTCACAGCCAGATTCTGCTGGTGTTCTTCCTCCCTCTGGGGGCGGCGGCGCTCCATGTGTTCATGGCCTTCCCCATGCTCTCCAGAATGCTGGAGCTGTTCAACCTCTACGACGTGAAGCTCTTCGCCCTCTGCACGGCGGGGACCCTGGCGGTGTTCTGCCTGATCTACGCTCTGGTCTTCGCCTGGACGGCCCGGGCCTACAGCCGCCTGGTGGGCGGAAACATCTGAGCCCTCTCTTTTCAGGCCCCGCCGGACCGGTCAAACCCGCCGGCGGGGCCTGGTTTTTGGAACCTGTCAAGACTGTTAGATTTCAGAAAGAACCTGGACAGATTCGTCTGTTACAGTGCTTAGAGCCTGTTTAAAATCTTCTAATGAGGATGGCAATGAGGGCAAACGTGAG
>CAJTVF010000028.1 GCA_910579435.1 uncultured Oscillibacter sp. | reverse complement strand
CGATGACCAGGTGCATCCCGGCGGCGCGGCCCATCTGGGCCACCCGGCAGATGGATTCCTCCACCTCCTTGGCGGCCACCAGCATCAGGTCCGCCAGCTCGTCGATGACCACCACCACGCTGGGCAGGGGCTCTATGCCCTCCTTCGTTCTGGCAAGCTGGTTGAACTCCTCCAGCTTTTTCACGCCATGCTCGGAGAAGGTCTTATAGCGCTTCATCATCTCAAACACCGCCCACTGGAGGGCCCCGGCGGCCTTCTTCGGGTCCGTCACCACGGGAATCAGCAGGTGGGGGATGCCGTTGTAGGGGGCCAGCTCCACCATTTTGGGGTCCACCATGATGAAGCGCACGTCCTCCGGCGTGGACTTGTAAAGGAGGCTGATGATGAGGGAGTTGGTACACACGGACTTGCCGGAGCCGGTAGTACCGGCGATGAGGACGTGGGGCAGGGTGCCGATATCCCCGATGACGTTCCGCCCGCCGATGTCCCGGCCCAGGGCGAAGGCCACCTGGGACTTGTGCCCGGCGAAGTCCCGGGATTCAATCACGTCCCGGATCAGCACCGGGGTCACCTGCTTGTTGGGCACCTCGATGCCCACCACGGAGATTTTATCGGGAATGGGGGCGATGCGCACGCCGGTGGCCCCCAGGGCCAGGGCGATGTCGTCCGCCAGGTTGGTGATCTTGGAGAGCTTCACGCCCTGTTCCAGGATGAACTCGTACCGGGTGACGGAGGGGCCGTGGATCACGTCGCCGGGGGCGGCGTCCACGCCGAAGCTGGTCAGGGTTTCCGCCAGGCGGCGGGAGTTGTTCCGCAGCTCCGCCCCGGCCTCCACGTGGTTCTCCCCCTGGTTCATGTGCAGAAGGTCCACCGGCGGATAGGGGTATTCCCCCTCCTCCGACGCCAGCTTTTCCTCGATCTCCGCGGCTACGGCGGCGGTCTGGGCCGCCACCTCCTTGGCCGTCTCGGCCTTGCCGCTGCGGGTGAAGGCCTCCGCCGTGGGCAGGGTCTTCTCCGGCTGGATGGGGGCGGGCTCCGGTTCGGGGACAGGCTCGGAACGGGCCGGTTCCGGGGCGGGCGCCAGGGGCTCCGGCGTCACCGGGACGGAGGCGGCGGAGGGAACCGGCTCCGGCACCGGCGCGGGAGGCGGCACGGGGATAGCCGCCCGGGGGCGCTCCGGTTCGGGAGCGGGCTCCGGTTCCGGGACGGGGACCGCCTGGGCCTGGAGAACCTGGTCCGGGGTGGGCTGGGCGTCCGCCTTGTGGCGGAAGAAGCCGGTGAATTTCCCGGATTTCTCGGGCCTTGCGGGCCGCTCCTCGCCGTCCAGGGGAATGTCAATCTGAGGCTTGGGCGCGGCGGGGGCCCGGCGCTTGGGCGGGTCCACGGGGGTCACGCGGATGGCGGGCTCAGGCTGCTCCTCATACTGGGGCCGGGCCCGCCGCCAGTCGGCAAAGGCCGCCAGGGTCAGCCGCAGGGCCACAAAGAGCAGGGTCACAAACAGCACCGTAAACAGGATGACCGAGGCCAGGGAGGAAAAGACGGCGGCGGACCCGTTGGCCAGCACGCCGGAGACGGCTCCGCCGGACTCCAGGGCCACGCCGTCGGCCCAGATGGCCCCCAGCATTTTGAAGAAAGAGGGCTCGTAGACCTTCTTGCAGAAGACCAGATGGGTCAAAGAGCCGAACAGCAGCGGCAGCAGCAGGGCGCAGGTGGTCCGGAGCTGGACGGGACGGCCCCGGTGAAAAATCAAAATCAGCCCCGCCAGCACCAGAGAGGGCCCCGCCAGCCAGTAGCCGTAGCCGAACAGGCCCTTCAAAAGCCCCGCGAAAAAGTCCAGAAACAGGGCGTTAACGCCGAAGTACCCCACAAAGACGCACAGCGCCAGCACCAGCAGCACGCCGCCGGTGACCTCCCGGCGGATGGGCTGCTTCTGAGGGGGCTTTTTGGCAGGTTTGCCGCCGGACCGTTTGGCGGCGGGTTTCTTCTGTGATGTGGAAGCCACGGTATGTACCTCCGTTTTGCGTTACGTTTGAGTGAAAATCAGGGCTAGGGTGACGATGCCCGCCAGCCAGCAGTAGTAGGCGAAGAAGCCGAATTTTCCCTTGTCCGCCACCAGCTTGATCAGGCGGATGCAGAGGTAGCCAACCATGGCGGAGACCGCCACGCCCACCAGGTAGACGGGCACCTCCTCCCAGAGGACCTGGGCCTCCAGGGCGTCCTTGAGACTGAGAATATTGGCCCCCAGGATGGCGGGGATGGACATGAGGAAGGAGTACCGCACGGCGAATTTCCGCTCGAAGCCCACGAAGCATCCGGCGGTGATGGTGGTTCCGGACCGGGAAATCCCCGGGCAGGTGGCCACGGCCTGGCCCACGCCCACCAGAAGCGCGTCCAGCATGGTGGCGGACTTCTCCGTTTTTCGCCCCCGGCGCACGCGGTCGCTGGCGAAGAGGAGGCAGCCCGTGGCCAGCAGGGCGAAGGCCACAAAGTACATGTTGTCCCCCAGGCCCTCGATGGCGTCCTTTGCGGGCAGCACGGCGAAGAGGGGCAGGGTGCCCGCGATGATGAGCAGGATCATCCGCCGGGCGGGGGGGACGCGGCTGGGAGTGGTGCCATGGACCAGGTCGCCCACGCCATGGAAAAACTCCAGGATCATGTCCCGGATGTCCGCCCAATAGGCGATGAACACGGCAAACAGGGTGCCCAGGTGGAGCAGTACGTCAAAGAAGGGCGGGACCTCCGACGCGCCGGAGATGTTCAGCAGATGCTCGGCAATGGCGAGATGGCCGGAGCTGGACACCGGCAGGAACTCGGTCACGCCCTGGATGACGCCCAGGAGGACGGAGGAGAACAGGGTCAAAGGGATCACGCTCCTAACTTGCGGGATTTTTTCACGTAAAACACAGTATACCACGGACGGGCTGTAAATTCCAGTCATATTTCCAAAAGTCCTCTGGGGGAGAGGGCGGCTGGAATTGACAAAACCGACAGCGTATGTAGAATAAAAAATACCCCCGAAGGGGGGATAGAAGGAGCGCTGTTGTATACAGGCGGTTTGCCCACCGTTATGACCCCGAGGCAAATCCAAAGCGGGGGAGGCGGCCGCATGGGAAACGGCCGTGGGATAAAGGTCCTGCGTTTTGTGGTGAGCATGATGATTAGTATTTTGGTAATGCTGCCCATCGCCCCAAAAGCGTGCTAGCCGTCCGGCCGGTACCCGAACGGCTAGCTTATAAAAGTTAGCATAGAGCGGGGCTAACCGCCGTACAACGGCGCCCCTCTATTTCTATTATACCCAAGCCTTCCGGTTTGTCAAGGGTTTCAAAGCGGAAGTGTTCCGCCGTATCAGCGGAGGCCGGGATTTCCAGGCCTCCGCTGTCCTTTGTGCTCATAGCAGATAGGCGTACTTGCTCAGCACCGTGAGGATGAACACCTCGATCCCGGCGGGCAGGTCGTTTTTGGCGTTCAGGTCCGCTTCAAAGACCTTCCCGTCCAGCCGGACCAGGACCCTGCTCCCGCCCAAGGGCAGGAAGCCCTGGTTGTTCACGCTCTCGTCAAAGCCCTCCCGGGTCTTGAACAGGGTGAACTTATCCCGGTAGGGGGCGGAATCGTAGGGGCAGAAGATGGCGCAGTTGCCGCACTCGTTGCACATCCGGTCCACGTGGAGAATCTCATGACGCCCGCCGGGCAGCTCCACCACCACGTTGGCCCGGTTGGGGCACACGTCGGCACAGGCCTGACACACCACGTTGCAGGCCAGGCACCGGTCGCCCTCGCACTTGGCGGACTCGCAGAGGACGCCCTTCTTGGCGATGGCGTCCGCCCGGGAGGCCGCGGCCTTGGCGGGAATCTCAAACTTGTGGGCTTCCCCAATGACGGCGTTGGCGAACCACTGGGCGTCGGCAATGCCCTCCACCACCGTGGCGGGGCCCCGCATGGCGTCGCCGCCGACGTAAACGCCCTCCACGTTGGTGCGGAAGTCCGGCAGGCCCTTGGCGTCCACTTCAATGCCGCTGGCGGTGAAGAGCTCGCTCTCCACCTTCTCGCCCACGGCGGAAATCACGGTGTCGCAGTCGATTTCCACAAACTCCCCGGTGGGCTCCGGCTTGCGGCGGCCCTTCTCATCGGGCTCGCCCAGCTTCATCTTCTCGCAGCGGAGCTTGCCGTCCTTCTGCTCCACGGGAGCCACCAGCTCCAGGAAGTTCACGCCGTCGGCGATGGCCAGCTCCAGCTCCTCCGCGTCGGCGGGCATGTACTTCTTCGTCCGGCGGTAGACCAGGGTGGAGGACTTTGCTCCGGCCCGGAGAGCCGCCCGGGCGGCGTCCATGGCGGTGTTGCCGCCGCCGACGACGGCCACATGGCCCAGAGACACGTCCTTTCCGGCCTTCAAATCCTTCAGCCAGCCGATGACGGGCACCACGTTGCCGGGAACGTCCAGCTTCCCGGCCTTCCACGCGCCCACGGCGAAGAAAATGTGGGTGTAGCCCTGGGCCTTCAGCTCGGCCACAGAGGGGGCGGGGGTATTCAGTTTGATTTCCGCGCCCATCCTGGCGATCAGGGCCGCGTCCTTGTCAATGGCCTCGTCAGAGATGCGGAAGCCGGGAATGACCTGGCGGACGATGCCGCCCAGCTTATCGGACTTTTCGAAGATGGTGACGGGGATGCCCGCCCGGCCCACGAAGCAGGCCGCCGCCATGCCGGTGGGGCCGCCGCCGATGACGGCTGCCTTTTTGCCGTTATTGGCCGGGGCGGGGGACTTCACCTTGGACATATATTCGTCATAGCCCTTCTCGGCGGCCACCAGCTTCGTGGCCCGGATCTGGACGGAATCCTCGTAGAAATTCCGGGTACACTTGGTCTGGCAGCGGTGGGCGCAGATAGTGCCCGTGATGAAGGGCAGGGGGTTCTTCTCGCAGATCAGCCGCAGGGCGGAGGCATACTCGCCCTTCCGGCACAGCTCGATATACTCGGGGATGTCCTGGCCGATGGGGCAGCCGCCCTTGCAGGGGGCGGTGAAGCAGTCCAGCAGGGGCACCTTCTCGCTGAGCTTACGGCTGGGAAGGGGCTTCACGGCCTTGACGTGGTACTTATCGGACCGGGCCGCCAGAGCCAGGGCCTCGATGCCCGCCACGTCCACGCCGGTGAAGGGCTTGAACTCCAGGGCGTCCAGCTTATCGCCGATCTGGACGAAGCGCTGGTAGCCGCCAGGCTTCAATTCGGTGGTGGCCATGGTGATGGGCCAGATGCCCAGGGAGAACAGCTTGTCGATGTTCAGCGCGTCCGCGCCTCCGGCGTAGCTGATGCGCATGCGGCCGCCGAACTCCTTGGAGATCCGGGCCGCCATGGTGGTGGTCAGGGGGAAGAGGGACTTGCCCGCCATGTACATCTCCTCGCTGGGCAGCTCCCCGGCCTTCACGTCCACGGGGAAGGTGTTGGACAGCTTCAGTCCGAACTCCACGCCGCACTTGTCCGCCAGGGCCTGGAGGCGGCGGAACATGGGTACCGCGTCGGCGTACTGGAGGTCCTCCTTAAAGTGGTGGTCGTCAAAGGCGATATAGTCGTAGCCCATGCCGTCCAGGATGGACCGGGCGGTCTCGTAACCCAGGATGGTGGGGTTGCACTTGACGAAGGTGTGGAGGTGTTTCTTCTCAATCAGGTAGCTGGCGATGCGCTCAATCTCGTCCGGCGGGCAGCCGTGGAGGGTGGAGAGGGTGACGCTGCCGGAGACGTGGGGGGTGATGCCGTCGATGAACGCCGCCTCGGTGGGGAAGAACTCCTTGAGAACCCGGATGCACTCCTGAAAAATGGGGGTCTGGGAGGCGTCCGCCATCTCGGTGAGGAATTTGTCCACCTTGGGCCCCTGGATGCCCGCCAGGTCATAGCCCACGGACATGTTGAACACAAAGGCGTCGGGGTCGCCCAGGCCGTACACCTTGGCCATGATCTTGCAGGCGCACCAGGCTTTCACGTATTCCTCAAACGCCTGGGGGACATACAGCTCCGTAGACCACTCGCAGTTGTAGCACTCGTCCTCCGCCAGGATGCAGGGACGGTTGACGCAGGCGGAGAGGTCCGCGCCGTCCATCTTCTGGACGGTTTTCAGCTCGAAGAACCGGGCTCCGGCAAAGTAGCTGGCGATGATGTTCTGGGCCAGCTGGGTGTTGGGGCCGGCGGCGGGGCCGAAGGGGGTCTCGATCTTCTCGCCGAAGATGGGCAGGGTTTTTACGCCCGCCTTGTAGGGCTTGTGGACGCCGAAGACGGTGCCCTCATTTTGGTACTCGGCGGTCACCCAGGTCATCAGTTCCCGGAACGGGATGGGGGTCATCAGTTCGGACATAAGGTTTTCCTCCTTGAAATGTGAGTGTGGTTCTCCGCCGTTCCGGCGGGGCGGGGGATTTCAGCCATGGGGATGGCTGGTCCATTTGCACCCCCCATTTTCTCTTTTTCTTCCAGAAGAAAAAGAGAAAACGGGCCGTGCACGGTCCAAAAGAGAAAAAGAAGTACGGACCCTGCGGGGGGATGGGGCGCGCAAGAGGTGCTTCCGTTTTTTACGAATGTCTGCTGCCCGCGGCGCGGCCTTAGCGGGAGTTTGGCGGCCGCCGAATGGACGCTTTCCTCTTTCCGCTGCCGCTCGCTTGGCGGTTGAATCGGCTTGGGCGGTGATTTATTCAGTGGTTCCTTAATATTCGCAGTGGTTGAGGGTGCCCCACAGCTTTTTGGAGACCTCCAGAATCTTTGCGTTGACGGCTTCCTCGTCGATCTCTGTGAGCTGGCGGTCCTTCATCAGGATTTTACCGTTTACCATGGTGGTCTGGCACTGGCGGCCCGTCATGCCGAAGAGCATGTGGCCGTCGATATTCGCGTCGGAGAAGGGCGTGAAGGGCTTGTAGTCCATGACGATCACGTCCGCCGCCGCCCCGGCTTTCAGCACGCCCGTCTCCGGGAATCCGGCCCGCTGGGCCATCTTGGCGTTGTTTTTGAAGAGCATGTCCGTCACCTCGCACCAGCCCACGCCGGGGAGGCAGGCGTTGTGCCGCTGGATGGTCAGGGCGGCCTTAATGCTCTCCAGCATGTCGTTGGTATAGGCGTCGGTGCCCAGGCCCACCAGGATGCCCTTTTTGTAGAGCTGGAGCACCGGGGAGCAGCCCACGGCGTTGCCCATGTTGCTTTCCGGGTTGTTGACGCACATGGTGTCCGTTTCTTTGATGATGTCCATTTCCGCCGTGTTCACGTGGATGCAGTGGCCCAGGATGGTCTTAGGGCCCAGGATGCCGTGGTCCTGGAGGCGCTGGACCGGGCGGCGTCCGTAGTTCTGGAGGGAGTCATACACGTCGTTCATGCCCTCGGAGACATGGATGTGATAGCCCACCCGGCCTGCGTTGGCGGCGGCCATCCGGTCGAAGGTCTTGTCGGAGATGGTGAACAGGGCGTGTCCGCCGAACATGGCCTTCAGCATGTCGCTGGGGTGGGCCTCGCAGTAGTCGATGAAGTCCTTGTTCTCCTGGACGGACTGGATGGATTTCTCCTCCCCGTCCCGGTCGCTGACCTCATAGCAGAGGCACGCCCTGAGCCCCATTTCCTGGGTGACCTTGGCAATTTCCATCAGGGAGCCGGGAATCTCGCAGAAGGAGGCGTGGTGGTCGAAGATGGTGGTGACGCCCTGCTTGATGGAGTCGATGACCAGGGCCTGGGCGCTGGCCTTCGTAGCCGCCAGGTCCAGGTGGCGGTCAATGTACCACCACTGGCCGTCCAGCACCTCGTAGAAATTGGTGGGGGCGTAGCCGTTGATGGACAGGCCCCGGGCCAGGGCGGAGTAAATGTGGGTGTGGGCGTTGATGAGGCCGGGCATGATGACCCCGCCCCTGGCGTCCACGAACTCCGCCTGGGGGTATTTCGCCTTCAGGGCGGCGGTCTCGCCGATTTCGACGATTTTCCCGCCGTCGGTGGCCACGCCGCCGTCGGGCAGGCAGCCGGGGCCCTCGGGGTTCCGGGTGATGAGTTTGCCGTTTGCCAGTAAAATCATAGTAAACTCCTCCTTAGAAATTTGGTTTTTGGGTAAAAAAGAAAGGCGCCCCAAATCCACTCGGACTTGAAACACCTATCGGCCCGCATGGAGAGACAGGTGCGGGCCCGTGCGCTCGGCACTCCGTTGCAGCCATCTATCCTTGCTTATTAGTCTTTATTGTAGCGGAAAGTCTGCGGGAATGCAAGCCCCCAAACGGAGAACTTGCCCGCCTCTTTTTAGATAAAACGCCGGAAACTTCCGAAACGGGACCCATGGCCCGCCGTCATCTGGGCCGGTCCTCCACATAGGCGCAGATTCGCGCGAAGGTTTCCTCGCTGAGGTCGTGCTCCACCTTGCAGGCGTCCAGGGCGGCCTGTTCCGGGGAGACGCCCATCAGCTCGAAGAGCCGGGTGATGGTCTTGTGGCGGCGGTAAATGCGGCTGGCGATTTCCATGCCGCTGTCGGTCAGGGTGATGCTCCCGTCTCCGGCCACAGTGATATAGCCGCTTTCCCGCAGTTTTTTCATGGCGATGCTGACGCTGGGCTTGGAGTATCCCAGCTTGTTCACCACGTCGATGGAGCGGACCTGGCCGGACTGCTCCTGGATAATGAGAATGGACTCCAGATAGTCCTCTGCGGATTCGTGAATGACCAAAACAGTGCGCCTCCCTTCTGCTTAATTATACCATGATAACAAAGTTTTCCAAATAACGCAAGTTGCGATTGTCACAGGTCTCTGCATTTTTTGGGAATTTTTTCAATTCCGCTTCCGGAGCAAGGGAAAAAACCGGGCGAAGCCGACAGGCTCCGCCCGGGGTACAAACTCGCGCGCTGGGTCTGCGCTCAGATTTTCCCCGCCAGCACCAGCACCAGCAGGACGAAGGTGGCCAGCAGGGCCAGGGAGAACAGCAGGAAGCCCGCGTCAAAGCGGTCGCCGCCGGAGGCCATTCCCTCCCGCTCGGGGGCCAGCCGGGCCTTCCGCAGGGCGGTGACCACGGGCTTGTAGAGGACCAGGATCAGGGCCATGTTCAGCCCGCCCTTCACCAGGTTGAAGGGGAGGAAGACGGTAGGCAGCATTCCGGCCACGGTCTCCCGGGGGATTCCCATGTAGAGGGGGGTAATCAGGTAGTTCCAGAGGAGCATGACCGCCGTCAGGGCCAGGGTGCCCGCAGTCAGGCCGATGACCGCGCCCTTCCGGGTGCGCATTTTCTTGTAGACAAAGGAGGCGGTGCAGCAGAAAGCGCAGGTGGCCAGCACGTTCATGACAAGGCCGATGGGGCCGGTGTCGCTGACGGTGAACATCTCCACCAGGGCCACCACGATGGAGATGATGGCGGCGGACAGGGGCCCGAAGAGGAAGCCGCCGATGCAGACCACGGTATCCTTCACGTCCATCTGGAGGAAGCCGGAGACCTGGGGCAGCAGCTTGCTGAGGAGCATGGCGACGTAGGTCAGGGCCGTCAGCATGGCCAGGGATGTGACGGTTTTGACGGTGTTCCGGGATTCCCGCCGCATCCGAAGCTCGGCGGCGGCTCCGGCGGCGTAGTCGTCGGCGGGGGCGGTGGTGACATTGGGCTCGTAGTTGGACATAAGAAAACACTCCTTTACATACTTGAAAACACCCTGGAATCCTTTGACTTCTCCAAGGTGAACAAGCAGCAAAGAAGCGCGCAAAATACGCGCGGCCAAGCCGCACTCATCTTCTTCCATCCAGACTGTGACTGTTGGTCCCGGAGTTTCACCGGGTCAGCGGGGGCCGCGCGTTGAAAAACGGCCTCCGGTCGCGGACTGTACCGCCAGTGGGGAATTTCGCCCCGCCCTGAAGACAAAGTATTCAATTGTGTTTCCTGGGGTTAGTATACGACAACAGGCGGGAAAATGCAAGCCCCAATTTTAAGGAAGCACTGATTTAATCTTTTTTTCTTTGCAAAACCGAACGGATGTGCTATCATAGAGGCATCAAACCGAAAGGGGGACCTCCATGGACCGCGTGATTCTCCACTGCGACCTGAACAGCTTCTACGCCTCGGTAGAGCTGCTGGACCGGCCGGAGCTGAAAAAGCTCCCCGTGGCCGTCTGCGGGGACCCCTCCTCCCGCCACGGCATCATCCTGGCGAAGAACGACCCCGCCAAGCGCTTCGGCGTCCAGACGGCGGAGACCATCTGGCAGGCGAGGAAGAAGTGCCCGGAGCTGCTGCTCCTGCCGCCCCACCACCGGCTCTACCGGGAGTACTCGCGGAAGGTCAACGCCATTTACGACGAGTACACCGACCTGGTAGAGCCCTTCGGCATCGACGAAAGCTGGCTGGACGTGACCCACACCCTCCACCTCTTCGGCATGGACGCCGGGGCCCTGGCGGACGCCCTCCGGCGGCGGGTGAGGAAGGAGCTGGGGCTGACCCTCTCCGTGGGGGTCTCCTTCAACAAGGTCTTCGCCAAGCTGGGCAGCGACTACAAAAAGCCCGACGCCACCACCGTCATCTCCCGGGAGAACTGGAAGGAGACCGTCTGGCCTCTCCCGGCGGGGGACATGCTCTATGTAGGGGGCGCGGCCCGGAGGCTCCTGGGGCAGTACGGCGTGCGGACCATCGGGGAGCTGGCGGCCTGTCCCCGGGAGATGCTGGAGGAGCTGATGGGCAAGCTGGGGGGCCAGCTCCACGACTACGCAAACGGCCGTGACCGGGAGGCGGTCCGGGCCCGGCACGAGCCGGGGCAGGTGAAGTCCGTGGGCAACGGCACCACCTTCCCGAAGAACCTCACCACCCAGGCCCAGGTGGCGGCGGGCATCCGCCTGCTGTCGGACAGCGTGGCGGGGCGGCTCCGCCGGGCGGGGCTTTACGCCGGCGGGGTCCACGTGACGGTCCGGGACCCGGCCTTTCAGGACCGCTCCCGCCAGCGGCAGCTCCCGGTCCCCACCCATCTGATCCGGGATATTTCCGCCGCCGCCCTGGCCCTGACCGGGGAGCTGTGGAAGCCTCCCAGCCCGGTCCGGGCCCTGACGGTGACGGCGATTCATTTGACGCCGGAGGAGGAGACCTATGAGCAGACGGACCTCTTCACCGCCGGGGAGGCCCCGGACCGGCGGAAGCAGGAACGGCTGGAGGCCGCCATGGACGGCATCCGGCGCAGGTACGGCAGCGGGTCCATCGCCTTCGGCACGGCGAAGCCGGAGGAGGACGGCGGCGGGAGCTTCCGGAAATAAACAAACGAGGTCCCTTATTTGGGGGCCTCGTTCGTTTCTTCCGGTTTTTGGTACTCCAGGAGGTCTTCCACCCGGCAGTCCAGGACATAGCAGACCCTGGCCAGGAAATCCAGATCGAACCTTTCAACCTGGGTGCCTTTATAGTAGCGGTTCACGATCGGGTATTTAGAGCCTGTTAATGTCGCTAGGCGGTTTCGAGTTATATTGTGGGCTTTCATGGCTTCTGATAGCTTCACGACAATGTGCCCGTATTCTCCGGTTCGATACGTGACAATACTTTTTAACTCATCCATGCTATCCCTCCTTATGGCCTATCTTATCAGGGATATTTATACTTGACATTTACCCAATAAGACGCTATTCTTATATTGTACTATCTTATATAAGATATATTACAAATGAGCAAACAGGAGGGAAAAGCATGGAAGACAATAAGCTCTACACCACCTTGTTCAACGCGATCACCGACGCGCTGCGGGAGATGGCAAAACAGAACTTCGGCACGGCGGAGGAAATCCTCCTGCACGCACAGCTGACGACCGAAGGGATGTTTATAGCGGAAGGGGAAAAGCTAAGGAAGCACTGATTTAATCCCCGCGCACATCTTTACGCCATAAATTTCCGCTGATCTGCGTCAGAAAATCTTGAAATCCGCCAGGATTCCTGCAATTTTCTTCCTTGCCAGCGAAAATTTCTGGCGCAAATCTGCACACGTTGATTAAATCAGTGCTTCCCTAAAGCAATAGAACTACAAACAAGGAGCGGCTTTTCAGCCGCTCCTTGTTCACTCCTTATCAATATGGTTCTGAATCCGCTGCATAATCATTTCCAGGGCCACCAGGTTATGGCCCCCCTCCAAAACAATAATATCGGCGTACTTCCGGGAGGGCTCCACGTATTGCTCGTGCATGGGCTTCACCGTGGTCAGGTACTGGGTCACCACGGACCGCAGGGTTCGTCCCCGCTCCTCCACGTCCCGCAGGCAGCGGCGGAGGATGCGCTCGTCCGCGTCGGTCTCCACGAAAATCTTGATGTCGAACAGTTCCCGGAGGGAGGGCTCGTGAAGGATCAAAAAGCCCTCCACAATCAAAACCTTGGTGGGAAAGATTTCCACCGTCTGGTCCGTCCGGTTGTGGTCCACATAGGAGTAAACCGGGCACTGGACGGGCCGGCCCTCCCGCAGCTCCTGGAGATGCCGGATCAGCAGGTCCGTCTCAAAAGCGTCGGGGTGGTCGTAGTTCTGGAGGGCCCGCTCCTCGTAGGTCTTGCCCTCCTGCCGCTTGTAATAGCTGTCGTGTCCGATGACGGTGACGCTGCCGCCGAAGTGGTCTTTCAGGTGCTGTGCCAAGGTGGTCTTGCCGGAGCCGCTTCCTCCGGCGATGCCGATGATGATGGCGCTCATACCTTGTTCCTCCCGTCGTTCGATTCGATTCTCCAACATCCATTATATGGCTCCTGGGCGAAAAAGCAAGGAGAACCTGAAAAGTTCACAAATTTTGACGAATTCGCACTTGACGGAGGCCTGCAAAACGGATATCATATATAATGTGAATGTAACGAAACGACACGCGGGAGGATCGGTATGGCAATGAAACGCTGCCCCGTCTGCGGGGAGAGATATTCCGATACATATAAAGAGTGCCCATTCTGCGAGGAGGAAGAGTACTGGGAGGAGGAACAGGAGGTTGCCCGCCGTCCCATCCTCCGGGAGGGCCTGCGGAGCTCCGGCGGCCGGGGCGGGCGGAGCTCCTACAGCATCGTGACGCCCATTTTGATTGTTTTGATTGTGCTGATGGCCCTGCTGCTGGTTTACCTGCTCTACGGGGACAAGCTCTTCAACAAGGACAAGGACCCCGGCGACGGCAAGCCCGGCATTACGGAGCCCCAGGAGCCCGTCACGCCCGGCACGACCCAGGGGAACAACCCCGCCAAGGACCCCGATGAAGCGGAAGACCCCGACGGCTCCGGCGAGCCCTCCGGCACGGATACGCCGGGCACGGATACGCCGGGCGCGGATACGCCGGGCGCCGGCGCGATGCCCGAGGGCAATGGCAATACCGGAAGCTCCGGCACGGCCTCCGGCGGGTCCGGAACGTCCAGCGGCGGCATGAGCTACGCCTCCGCCGCAGCCCTGCCTGGGGGCCTGACGCTGAACAGCACGGACTTTACCCGCAGTGTTTCCGAGGGGGCCTATAAGCTGCGGGTGTCCGGCGGAACCGGGACCTATACCTGGATCAGCGAGAACCCCTCCGTCGCCACCGTGGGCAGCGACGGCACAATCACCCCCGTAGCCGCCGGCATCACCAATGTCGTGGTCACCGACGGGTCCAAGCGGGCCATCTGCATCGTCCGGGTCACCGGCGGCTCCGCCCCGTCCGGCGGCGGGACCACCTCCGGCGGAACGTCCTCCGGCGGGACCACCTCTTCCGGGACCGCCTCCGGCGGCGGGTCCCTGAAAACGGGCAAGGCCGTGGTCGTCAACGGCGGCAACGGCGTCCGGGTCCGCTCCGGCCCCGGCACCAGCTACGACATCCTGGCCACCGTGCCCAACGGCGGCTCTGTCCAGGTGGTCCGTGCCACGGGGACCGACGACTGGTACGAGATCACCTTCACCGCCGTGGGCGGCGTGACCACTACCGGCTATATGAAGGGCGAGTTCCTGGCGAACTCCTGACGTATAAGGCATCCCCGGACGGTTTCGTCCGGGGATGTTTCTTGCATGAGCGGGAAACTTGTGCTATAATTTTAAACTGCGAAATTATGTTCTGACAATGGAGGATGTTCTTTTATGACCACCCAGGATTTCCAGCAAAAATCCGCTCTGCAAATTTTCCTCTCCTACTTCCGGCCCCACCGGAAGCTGTTCATCATGGACCTGGCCTGCGCCCTGATGATCTCCATGATCGACCTGGCCTTCCCCGCCGTGTCCCGCTGGTGCATGTACGAGCTGCTGCCCCAGAGCGCCTACAAGACCTTCTTCGCCGTCATGGCGGTGGTGTTTGCCGCGTTCCTTCTCCGGGCGCTGCTGACCTATGTCATCTGCTACTGGGGCCACACCTTCGGCATCCTGGTGGAGGCGGACATCCGCCACGACCTCTTCCGCCACATGCAGGAGCTGAGCTTCAACTACTACGACAAAAACCGCACCGGCCAGCTCATGAGCCGCCTCACGGCGGACCTCTTCGACATCACGGAGCTGGCCCACCACGGGCCGGAGGATATTTTCATCTCCGGCGTCACCATCGTGGGGTCCCTCCTCATCATGTTCACCATCCAGTGGCGGCTGGCCCTGGTGATCACCTGCATCGTCCCGGTGTTCTTCGCCGTGGTCTGGTCCTGCCGGCGGTCCATGAGCGCCGCCTCCGCCGCCGTGAAGCAGAAAACCGCCGTCATCAACTCCGACATTGAGTCCGGCCTCTCCGGCATCCGCACGGCGAAGGCCTTCGCCAACGAGGGGGCGGAGCTCCAGAAGTTCGACAGCTCCAACGCCACCTTCAAGACCTCCAAGCGGGCGTTCCACAAGGCCATGGGCCGGTTCAACGCCACTATGGAGTTCTTCCTCTGCATCCTCTCCGTGGCGGTCATCGCCGCCGGGGGCCTGTTCATCATGCGGGGGGAGCTGAACGTCATCGACCTGACCACCTTCAGCCTCTACATTACCACCTTCGTCACCCCGGTGCGGAAGCTCTCCAACTTCGCGGAACTCTTCGCCAACGGCACGGCGGGCCTGGGGCGCTTCATTGAGCTGATGCGGGAGGAGCCCGCCTTGAAGGACGCGCCGGACGCGAAGACGCTGGACCGGGTGGAGGGCAAAATCGACGTGGACCATGTGAGCTTTGCCTATCAGGGCGACGCGGCGGTGCTGCGGGACGTGGACCTCCATATCCGTCCCGGCGAGACGCTGGCGGTGGTGGGGCCCTCCGGCGGGGGAAAGTCCACCCTCTGCCAGCTCATCCCCCGGTTTTACGATGTGACGGAAGGGGCCGTCCGGCTGGACGGCGCGGACGTGCGGCAGGTGACCCAGGAGTCCCTCCGGCGGAACGTGGGCGTGGTCCAGCAGGACGTGTTCCTCTTCGCCGCCAGCATCCTGGAGAACATCCGCTACGGCCGCCCCGGGGCAACCGAAGAGGAAGTAGCCCAGGCCGCCCGCCTGGCGGAGATCTACGACGATATCGTCGCCATGCCCGACGGGTTCAACACCTATGTGGGCGAGCGGGGCGTGCTCCTCTCCGGCGGGCAGAAGCAGCGGATTTCCATTGCCCGCATCTTCCTGAAGGACCCCCCGGTGCTGATTCTGGACGAGGCCACGTCGGCCCTGGACAGCGTGACGGAGGCCAAGCTTCAGGAGGCGTTTGACAAGCTGTCCCAGGGGCGGACCACCATCATCATCGCCCACCGGCTCTCCACCGTCCGCAACGCGGACCGCATCGCCGTCATCGAGGACGGCAGGATGGTGGAGCTGGGAAGCCACGAGGAGCTGATGGCAAAGGACGGGGCCTACGCCGCCCTGGTCCACACCCAGGAGCTGCGCCATGGATAAAGGGGCGCTGCTGGACCGCCTGGGCCTGGCCGGAGAGGACCGGCTGGTCCTGGCGAAGGTGCTGGACAAGGCGGGCCAGGCGGAGAGCCGGAACATCCCCGCCGCCACGGATTTCCTCAGCCCCCAGCAGCGGGCCTGGGCGCAGGACTGTCTGCGGCTGGCGGGGATTCCAGAGACCTCTTACGTTTCCCAGGGAGGCTACGAGGGGGCGGAGCGGCAGATTCTCCTGTTCCTCCCGGACTGGATGGAGCCGGAGAACGCCGAAAGCCCCATCCGGTGCCTCCGGGCCTCCTTTCGGGAGGACGAAAAACCGGCTCACCGGGATTTCCTGGGCAGTCTCATGGGAATGGGCATTGTCCGGGAGAAAGTAGGGGATATTTTGGTGGGCCCGGACAGCGCCGACCTGCTGGTGCTGGAGGGCGTTTCGGACTTCCTCCTGCAAAGCTGGACCTCCGCCGGGCGCACGAAGCTCCGCGTTTCCGCCATTGAGCGGTCAAACCTCCACATCCCCGCGGTTCAGCGGAAGGAGGTCCGGGACACGGTGTCCTCCCTGCGGCTGGACGCGGTAGCGGCCTCCGGTTTCCGGCTGGCCCGGGGCAAGGCCGCCGCCCTGATCGAGAGCGGAAAGGTACAGCTCAACTGGCGGGAGTGCGTGAAGCCGGACAAGCCGCTGGAGGCAGGGGACGTGGTGTCCGCCCGGGGCTTTGGAAAATTTGAGCTTGCCGGGGTGGGGGGCCTGACCCGGAAGGGGCGAATCTCCATCGTCTTGCAGGTCTACGTTTGAGGCGGGAAAAAATCCGGTACCAATTTGAAGAACGGCGGGCCGGAAGGCCGTATGAAATAGGGGAGGAGTTTGGAATGCTGGAGTATGAGTTTGAAATCGTCCAATGCGATTATGGAAGCGGGTACAGCCTCTTTGGCGGCATCGGACTGGAGACGGACGGACACCGGGAAATCATCCTCCGCAGGGCGGCGGAGGGCTGGCGGTACGCCGGCTTTGTGCCAAAGAAACAGAGGGCCGGCGGGTTTATTGAATCCGTTGAGCTGATCTTCGAGCGGGAACAGGGGGGACAAGCGTGAAGCAGGAGCAGATCAACCGCATCAACGAGCTGGCCCGTAAGGCCAAGACTCCGGAGGGGCTGACGGAGGCGGAACAGGCGGAGCAGGCCGTCCTCCGCCGGGCCTATATCGACTCTGTGCTGGGGAATTTGAAGGGCCAGCTGGACCACACCTATCTTATGGACGAACAGGGGCGCAAGCGGAAGCTGAAAAAGAAAGAGGGCTGAATCATGGCGGAAAACAAGAAAAAGACCTCCGGCGGCGGGGACTGGAGCTGGCCCCTGATTATCCTGGCCTTCTGGTTTTTCTGGCCCGTGGGGCTGCTGCTGCTCTTCGGCAAGCTCTTCGCTGAAGACGAGAAAAAGCCCGCCCAGCAGGCCCCGCCCCTCCAGGGGACCGTCTCCCCGGGACGGGCCGGAGCGGACCGGGCCTCCGCGCCCCACCGGCAGACGAAGGCCGCCAAGGCGGTGAAGAAGGTCACCAAATCCCCCAAGGCAAAGAAGGCCAACGCATGGTGGCTGAAAATTATCGGCTTGGCTGTGCTGTTCTTCGGCATGAATGCCGCGATAGATGGGGTGAGCAGCACCCTGTGGGCCATGCAGAACGACTGGACCTCCCTCTGGTGGCTGGAGGATCTGTTCAGCGGGCTGGCTCTGACCGCCGGAGGCGCGGCCATGCTGTACAGCGGCTTTTCTATGGACCGCCAGCTCAAGCGCTTCTCCAAGTACCTCTTGGTTCTGGGCGACCGGGAGGCCATGCCCATTGACGAGCTGGCCCGGACCCTGGGCTACTCCGAGCGGCGGGTGGAAAAGGACCTGGAGAAGATGATCGACCGGGGCTACTTCGGCGGGAAGGCGTATTTGAATATGGAGCTGGGCTATCTCTTCCGCTCCGGCGGCGCGGGGGAGGCGTTCCGCCAGCGGTTCCAGGAGGCCCAGGAGGCCGCGGAGGAGCCCAAAGCGCCCCCGCAGGCCGCCCCCAAGGAGGCGGAGGAGGGCTATTCCGGCATCCTCCGGAACATCCGCAGGGCCAACGACCAGATCGCGGACCCCATCCTCTCCTCGCAGATCTCCCGCCTGGAGGAAATCACGGCGAAAATTTTCAAGGCCGTGGAGGAGGACCCCAGGAAAAAGGACCGCATCGGCACCTTTTTGAACTACTACCTGCCCACCACTCAAAAGCTGCTGGATTCCTACGCGACCTTCGAGGCCGCCGGGGTGGAGGGGGAGAACCTCCGCCAGGCGAAGCAGCGGATTGAGACGACGATGGACTCCATTGTCAAGGGCTTTGAGCACCAATTGGACGAGCTCTACCAGGCGGACGCCATGGACGTGGATTCGGATATCCGGGTGATGGAGCACATGCTCCGCCGGGATACCGGCAGCGCGGAGGAGGACTTCGGCCTGGGCGGGAGCGCCGTTCAGAGGGAAGAGGAATGACAAGCGGCCCGGTCCATTTAGGGGTGGACCGGGCTGTTTGCAGGGTTTGCTAACCGGCGGTTAGCAGGAAGAAAGCCGGGAGTTGGTGGAAAAAGCCCTGCCGGACCTGCTACATTGGACCCGCAAAGGAGGGATGCCCCATGACGACCGGCCAGCGCGTGGCCCAGAAGCGAAAGGAGCTTGGCCTCTCCCAGGAGGCCCTGGGGGAGAAGCTGGGCGTGTCCCGGCAGTCCATTTATAAGTGGGAATCCGACAGCGCCCTGCCGGAGGTGGAGAAGCTGGTGGCCCTGAGCCGCCTGTTCGGCGTGTCCGTGGGGTGGCTGCTGGGCGTGGAGGAGGGCGCCGCCCCATCCGGCGGGGAACTGACGGCGGAGCAGCTGGCCCTGGTGGAGAAAATTGCCGCCCGGTACGCCCCGAAGCCCAGGCTGTCCCCTAGGCGGCTGGCGGCGGTGAAGGTTTCCGCAGCAGCGGCGGCGCTGTGTCTCTGCCTGGTGCTCTGGGGGTTCTACCGGAAAATGGACCGCCTAAACCAGCATTACTATTTTCTACAGGCTGACATTACCGAGGTTCAGCGGAGCGTGGATGAACGGATCAACAGCGTATCCAACCGGATGGAAACCCTTTTTCGGGAGCAGAACGCCGTTACCGCCGACTATGGCACCTGTCTGGTGGATGTGGACCTCTCTGCCAGCAGCGCCATTTTCCGGGTTTACGCTGTGCCTAAGAACTACACGGAGGGCATGCGGGCGGAATTTTACGAGGCCAACGGCAGTCCGTGCCAGGTCCTGACCGTCAGGGAGGGACCGGGCCAGCGATTCGAGGCCGATTTGGAGTGCGGCCTAATGGAGGAACTCTCCCTCTGTGCAGACTTCATCTACCCGGATGGCAGCCGCCAGACGCAGATTCTGGACCATTACGAGGGCCTTTACGGCCAGACCTTCCCCAATGTCCGGGCCGAATTGAGCCTGAACCAGCGGGAGGCAGGGAACGGCCTCCTGCTGTCTGGCGACGGCGTTCAGGAGCGCGTCTATCTGGACTACGGCCCTCCATCCTCGGAGGGCGGGCTCACTGTGGCAGAGGTCCAATCCGCGCGGGTCGGGCTGTTCAAGAACCGGAAGCTGGTGGATTGGGCCGTCTTTCAAACCGTGCCGGGCGCGGTGGAGGAGGCGACCAGCGCCCTCACCGGGGCGCAGTGGGCGGCCCTGGACGCGCTCCGGGACCACGGCGGAAGCGGGACCAAGAGCTATCAGATTCTCCCCGTGTCCTTCCCGGAGGGGGAGACGGCGGTGGAGCCGGGGGACGTTCTGGAGACGGCGCTGGTTATACGGGACGTTTACGGCCGTACGGCGGTGCGGGCCTGGAAGGCTTACGGGCTGGACGGGACGCAGGGCGTGCTGACGGAGCTGGACCGGGACCCGCCGGACGCTTATCCCGGCGATTGGATGCTGAAAGACGGCTCTTCCATCTGCGCGCCGCCGCTTGATTCCACAAAATAAGTATAGGTATAGTCAACGCAGTTGAAAAGGAGCTTTGCTCCTTTTCAACCGGCGGGCCTTTGGTCCGCCGGCGCGCAAGGCGCGTATGCGTTTCCTATGAAGTCTGGCGCAGAAGGCCGCATATGCGGCCCGAAGCGCTGCATAGCAGCGCTTCGTTGAAAAGAATCCAATGGATTCGTTTCAACTGCGCCGACTATATGAGCAAAGGAAAACGGGACTGCGAAAGCAGTCCCGTTTTCCATATCGTTATCCGGCGGAAAACACCTTCCGTCCCTCGCTCCAGACCGCTTTGACGGCGTTCCTCTGCCGCCGGTAGACGCAGCGTTCCAGGCGCTCCGCCGCCGTCAGGGGATGGGGCTGGGGAAGGTCCCCGTCCTCCAGTACAATGGCATGGAGGCTGTTTCCCGGGGCAAAGCCCGGCTGTTCCCCAAAGAACGCCGCCCCGGCGGAGGTCCCCAAGTACCAGCCCTCCGCCACCGTGAGGAAGTCCGTTTTCCAGTCGTCCAGAATCCGCCGGGCCTTGGAGGCCCGGATGGAGGCCGCCACTACGTCGAACATGCTGAGATGGTCTCCCCCGGCAATGTCGCTGCCCAGGGCCACCTTCAGCCCCTCGGCCAGCATCGCCCGGACCGGGGCCGTGCCGGAGCAGAGGTTTTGATTGGAGTCCGCGCAGTGGACCACGGTGACCCCGGCGTCCCGCATGGCCGCCCGCTCCTGCGGGTCGGACCAGACGCAATGGGCCATGAGGGTCCGGCCGTTCCAGAGGCCGTACTTCGCGTAGGTTTCCCAATACTGCCCGCAATCAGGGTGCAGCTCTTTTACCCACTGGATTTCTCCCGCGTTCTCCGACAGGTGGGACTGGACCGGGAGGCCCCGCTCCGCCGCCAGCTTCCCCAAAAAGTCCATCAGTTCATTGGTGCAGGAGGGGGTGAACCGGGGCGTGAGGATGGGCTTGACGTGCCGGAAGTCCCGGCATTCCTCCAGCCAGCGGAGGGTCTCCCGCTTGGATTCCTCCGTCTCCTCCTGGAGGGCCGGGATGCCGTTGCGGTCCATGTTCACCTTGCCCACGTACCCGGTGACCCCGGCCTGTTCCAGCTCCTCCATCAAGATCAGCGTGGCCTGGCGGTGGAGGGAGGAGAACATGCAGACCCGCGTGGTCCCGTTCTCAATCAGCTCCCGGGCCAGCTTGCGGTAAACCTCCCGGGCGTAGTCCGGGTCGGCAAAGCGGGCCTCGGTGGGGAAAGTATAGGCGTTCAGCCAGTCCAAAAGCGGCAGGTCCATGCCCATTCCCAGCATGGGATACTGGGGGGCGTGGAGGTGCAGGTCTGCCAGGGACTGCAAAATCAGCGCGTCTCCATAGTCCTCCACCGCCGCCCCGGCGTACCGCTCCGGCAGGACGGGAAAGACCCCGGTAATGCTGCCCTCCTCCGCCACAAGATAGCCGTTTTCTGTAATCTCCAGCTTCCCCGGGGCCGGGGCGGAGACGACGGTGCCCTTTAAAATCGTGATCGACATGCCAACAACCCCTTTTTTCAATTTGCCGGTACAAAAACAAAAAGGACGCCTGCGCGGGCAGGGGGATTCCCCCCCTCCGTACAGACACCCATAGAGAAGCCTTCGGCGGCTTCGTAGAAACGCCCGCGCCATACAGCGGGCTTATATGAGGCCCTTTGCCTTGTATCAAGTCAGCTACAGTATACCATGTCTTTCGGAGGAAAGCAAGCACCACTTCTGACTTCTCCGCTTATACTGGCATACGGGCGGTCCGGGACCCATGCGCCGCCCGAATCAAGAATAAGGCGTTGATGTGTATGCTGATGTCTCTTGGCTGGGCCGCCCTGGGCACGGGCTTCACGTTCCTGATGACCACCCTGGGCGCCGCCATGGTATTTTTTCTCTCCGGGGAGCCGAAGCCCCGGTTTCAAAAGGCGATGCTGGGCTTTGCCGCCGGGGTGATGACGGCGGCCTCCGTGTGGAGCCTGCTCCTGCCCGCCATTGACCAGGCGGCGGAGGAGGGGAAGCTCCCCGGCTGGCTTCCGGCGGCGGCGGGGATGCTGCTGGGGGTGGTGTTCCTGGCGGCGCTGGACGCGATGCTGCCCCGCCTGCGGCGGGAGAAGGAGATGAACGACGCCTGGCGGCAGAATACGCTTCTCATGACGGCCATCACCCTACATAACGTGCCGGAGGGCATGGCGGTGGGCCTGGCCTTCGCCCTGGCGGCGGCGGGGGAGGGGGCCGCCGGAGCCATGGCCCTGGCCCTGGGCATCGGCGTCCAGAACTTCCCGGAGGGGGCGGCGATCGCCCTGCCCCTGCGGCAGGAGGGCCGGGGGCGGCTGAAAGCCTTCACCGGCGGGATGCTGTCCGGGGCGGTGGAGCCGGTGTTCGGCATTCTGGTGGTGCTGATTGCCGCCTGGGCCCATCCCATGATGCCCTGGCTTCTGAGCTTTGCCGCCGGGGCGATGCTGTACGTGGTGGTGGAGGAGCTGGTGCCCCAGGCCCACAGCCGGGCGGGGACCTGCGGGTTTGTCGGCGGGTTTCTGATTATGATGGTGCTGGACGTGGCGCTGGGGTGAAAAACGCGGCGGTTTTAAAACCGCCGCGTTTTACTTCTTCTTCTGGTTCGTTAAATCGTAGAAAAATTTAAGGAACCACTGATTAAATCCCCGCACACAGCTTCACGCCATAAATTCCCGCTGGACTGCGTTAGAAAATCTTGAAATCCGTCAGGATTCCCGCGATTTTCTTCCTTGTCAGCAGAAATTTCTGGCGCAAACCTGCACACGTTGCTTTAATCAGTGCTTCCTTAAGGAAGCACTGATTAAAGCAGGTAAAAGCCAGGCAAATAAACGAAGGTAGCCGGACTTGACATTACACAGAAAGCTATTAGCCGTATTGAAACGGGACTGCGGGTCGTGGCGGATTTTGAAATTCCCTTTTTTGCCGACGCTCTGGACGTATCGCCGCTCTGGCTTTTGGAGAGGGAAGATAACAAATGATGGACTGCAACGAACGAATACGCGCTTTGCGGGAGGACCGGGACTTGACCCGGACGTTCGTCGCGGAGATGCTGCATGTGGGACAAAAAACCTACTCGGATTATGAACTTGGCAGGACCCGAACCCCTCTGGACAGCGTAATTATCCTGGCGAAGCACTACAATGTCAGCCTGGACTATATTTGCGGAGTTTCTAATGAGTGCAGCTGCTTTCCGAAAAAATAAAGGACCGAAGGACGATCGTCCTCCGGTCCTTTGTCACTCCTCGCCGTCGGTGTCCTTACCCGGCTTGTACTGCTCCTCGCCGCTTTCAATGAAAAGAATGAAGTCGTTGATTTTCTTTTCACTCCATCCGGCGGCACGGAGCCCGAGAATCAGCCTCGCGCTCTCCTGCATGTTCATTTCTTTGCGCCTCCTTCCCTGTTCGTAACGGTTTTGACTGCCTCAGAGAATTGCGGGAAATCAGGTCTTCGCCTTAATCTCCGCCCCGCACTTGGGGCAGGTGATGACGATTTTCCCCTTGCCCGCCGGAACCCGGCAGATGGTCTTGCAGTTCTTGCAGGTGAAATACTTGTGCTCCTTGTCGGCGTGGCGGGCCCTGGCCCCGGCGTTCCGGTTTTTTACGCCGCAATACCAGTTCACCCATTTCTGGTTTTCCATCCGCCGCCGGGAGAGGTTCCTGGAGAACGAACGGAATAAAATCACGATCATCAAAAAGGTCAGCACGCTCTCCAGAACCCGGACGGCCAGCCCGTTCTTCATGAAGAAGCACACCAGCTCCGCAATCCACAGGGCCAGATAGCCCCGGAACAGCGCCTGGTTCAGCTGATCCCATCCATTCCGTCCGTACATAAAGCGGGCAAACGCGCCGCCAATCCTCTGGAAAAAGCCCATACGCTACTCCTTTGCCGGTCCTGTCGTTTTTTGATACCCTACATTTTACTCGCAACCGGGCGGACAAACAACCGCTTTGGGCGGAAATTTACAAAATGGTCATTTATTTTCCATAGCGGCTGTGCTATATTTTAAAGTTGTTAAAAAATATAAAAAAGGAAGTGCAACCAAATCATGGCAAAAAAACAGTTTAAGGCGGAATCCAAGAGGCTCCTGGATTTGATGATCAACTCCATCTACACCCACAAGGAAATCTTCCTCCGGGAGATCATCTCCAACGCCAGCGACGCCTGCGACAAGCTCTGCTATCAGGCCCTCACCGACAGCGCCGTGGGCATGGACCGGGGGGATTTCAAAATTGAGATCACCGTGGACAAGGACGCCCGGACCCTCACCGTCTCCGACAACGGAATCGGCATGGACAAGGCGGACCTGGAGAACAACCTGGGAATCATCGCCTCCTCCGGCTCCTATAAGTTCAAGCAGGAGCTGGGCGACGACGCCAAGGACACCGACGTTATCGGCCAGTTCGGCGTGGGCTTCTACTCCGCCTTCATGGTCTCCGACCAGATTACCGTGGCGACCCGGAAATACGGGGCGGAGAGCGGCTATAAATGGCAGTCCTCCGGGGCCGACGGCTACACCATCGCCGAATGCGAAAAGGAAACCGCGGGCACGGACATCGTCATGCACATCAAGGCCGACACGGACGACGAGAAATACGGCGAGTTCCTGGAGAACTGGAAGCTCCAGGAGCTGGTGCGGAAATACTCCGACTATATCCGCTTCCCCATCCGCATGGAGGTCTCCAAGACCCGGAAGAAGGAGGATTCCCCGGAGGACAAGCCGGAGTACGAGACCTATACTGAGGTGGAGACCCTGAACTCCATGGTGCCCATCTGGCAGCGGGCCAAGAGCGAGGTCACCGCGGAGGAGTACAACAAATTCTACCGGGACAAGTTCCACGATTACGCCGACCCCCAGCGGGTGATTCCCGTCTCCGTGGAGGGCAGCGTCACCTATAAGGCCCTGCTCTTTGTTCCCGGGGCCGCGCCCTTCGACTACTATACCAAGGAGTTTGAGAAGGGGCTCCAGCTCTATTCCAACGGCGTGCTGATTATGGACAAGTGCGCGGACCTCCTGCCGGAGCACTTCCGCTTCGTCCGGGGCGTGGTGGACTCCCCGGATCTGAGCCTGAACATCTCCCGGGAGCTCCTCCAGCACGACCGGCAGTTGAAGGTCATCGCCGGGAACCTGGAGAAGAAGATCAAGGCGGACCTGAGCAAGTTCCTGGCGGAGGACCGGGAGGGGTATCTGACCTTCTGGAAGAACTTCGGCCGCCAGCTGAAATACGGCGTGGTAAACGAGTACGGCCGCCACAAGGACCTGCTCCAGGACCTGCTGCTGTTCTACTCCTCCACGGAGAAAAAGCCCGTCACCCTGGACGAGTACGTCTCCCGGATGAAGGAGGACCAGAAATATATTTATTACGCCGCCGGGGAGACGGTGGACAAGATTGACAAGCTCCCCCAGACCGAGGGACTGCGGGACGCGGGGACGGAAATCCTCTACTTCACCGAGGAGGTGGACGAGTTCTGCGCCCAGACCCTGCGGACTTACAAGGAGAAGGAGTTCCGCTCCGTGCTGGACCAGGAGATCGAGGAGGGCGCGGAGAAAAAGGCCGAGGAGGAGGCCGAGGCCCACAAGAGCGCCTTTGAGTTTGTAAAGGAGGCCCTGGGGGACAAGGTGAAGGAGGTCAAGGCCAGCGCGAGGCTGAAATCCCACCCCGTCTGCCTCACCGCCGGGGAGGGCCTGAGCTTTGAGATGGAGAAGTATTTCCAGGCCGTCCAGCCCGACGCGTCCATCAAGGCGGACCGGATTCTGGAGCTGAACGTGGAGCACCCCGCCTTCCAGGCCCTGGAGACCGCCGTGGAGGCGGACCCCGAGAAGGCGAAGACCTACGCCGCCCTGCTGTATAACCAGGCTCTGCTGATTGCGGGATTGCCCCTGGAGGACCCCTCCGGGTATACGGACCTGGTGTGCGGGCTGATGAAATAAGCGTCTGCGGCCCCGGCAAAAGCCGGGGCCGCGCGTTTATCCTCTTGACATGGAAAGGACCCCATGCTATACTCATATAGTTCTTAAAAGAACTGTTTGAAAAAGAACGAAGGAGGCCGGCCATGATTACCATTGCCCAGCTCACCCGGCTGCCCCGGAAATTCGGGAAATACTATGACCGGCAGTTCCTCCCCCTGCTGGAGAAAACGGGCCTTTCCATGCGGGAGATCCATGTCCTGCTCTTCCTGGCCAACCACCCCGGCCAGGACACCGCCCGGGACGTGGCGGAGCTCCGGTGCCTGGCGAAGTCCCAGGTGTCCCAGGCGGTGGAGGTACTGACGGGGCGGGGCCTCCTGGCCCGGCGGGCCGACGGGGAGGACCGGCGGGTCATTCACCTGGAAATCACCGGACAGGGCGCACCCCTGGCCCGGGAGGCCCAGGCGATCCAGTGCGCCTGCGGCAAGCGTCTGCTGGCGGGGCTGACGGAGGAGGAACAGGCCGTGTTCCTGGACCTGCTGGAGCGGGTACTGCGGAAGACGGAGGAACTAAGCATGGAAAAGGAGTGTCAGTTATGAACCGGCAAAGCGTGGACCTTGGCAGCGGAAAGGTGAGCAAGCTCTTGTTCTCCCTGGCCCTGCCCACCATTACCTCTCAGATTGTCAATATGCTCTATAACCTGGTGGACCGGGTCTACATCGGGCACATGAAGCCCGTGGACACCGTGGGGGCCCTGGCCCTCACCGGCGTGGGGGTCTGCCTGCCCATTATCATGATTATCTCCGCCTTCGCGGCCCTGGTGGGCATGGGCGGCGCGCCCCGGGCCTCCATCCAGGAGGGGCGGGGGGACCTGGAGGGCTCCCGGAAGATCATGGGCAACAGCTTCACCCTGCTGCTGATTACCGCCGTTGTGCTGACGGCGGTGTTCCGGAGCTTTGCCGAGCCCCTGCTGCTGACCTTCGGGGCCAGCGAAAACACCATCGGCTACGCCCTGGATTATATGAAAATTTACTCCCTGGGCACCCTCTTCGTTCAGGTGACCCTGGGCATGAACGCCTATATCACCGCCCAGGGCTTCACCACCGTCAGCATGAAAACCGTCCTTATCGGCGCGGGGCTGAACACGCTGCTGGACCCAATTTTCATTTTCGGCCTGGGGCTGGGCGTCCGGGGGGCGGCCCTGGCGACGATTCTCTCCCAGGCGGTGTCCGCCGCGTGGGTCCTCCGCTTTCTCACCGGACCCAAAACGAAGTGGCGTCTGCGGAGGAAGGACCTGCGGCCGGAGCCCAGGGTCTTCCTGCCCTGCCTGGCCCTGGGCCTGTCTCCCTTCATCATGCAGTCCACGGAGAGCCTCATCGCCGTGTGCTTCAACTCCTCCCTGCTGAAATACGGCGGGGACGTGGCGGTGGGAGCCATGACGGTGCTGACCAGCATGATGCAGTTCGCCATGATGCCTCTCCAGGGCCTGAGCCAGGGGGCCCAGCCCATCGTCAGCTACAACTTCGGCGCGAGAAACCCCCAGAGGGTGAGGGACGCCTTCCGCTGCCTTCTGAAATCCTGCGTCGTCTACTCGGCGGCGCTGTGGGCGCTGGTGCAGCTGTTTCCCCGGGTGTTCGTGCAGATTTTCAACAACGACCCGGCGCTGGTGGACTACGCCGCCTGGGCCCTGCGGATTTACATGGGCACCACCTGCCTCTTTGGAATCCAGATCGCCTGCCAGCAGACCTTTGTGGCCCTGGGAAACGCCAAGACCTCCCTGTTTCTGGCGGTGCTGCGGAAGATCATTCTGCTGATTCCCTTGATCTACATTCTGCCGAACTTCTTCGCCAACAAAGCCTTCGCCGTCTTTCTGGCGGAGCCGGTGGCGGACTTCCTGGCGGTGAGCGCCACGGCCTCCATGTTCGCCGTCCAGTTCAAGCGGAGCATGGCGGAGCTGGAGGGGAACCCGCCGCCCAATTAAGGAAGCACTGATTTAATCAACGCGTGCAGATTTGCGCCAGAAATTTTTGCTGGCAAGGAAGAAAATTGCAGGAATCCTGGCGGATTTCAAGATTTTCTGACGCAGATCAGCGGAAATTTATGGCGTAAAGATGTGCGCAGGGATTAAATCAGTGCTTCCTTAAATACAACGGACAAATGCCGCCGGGGAAAAACCCTGGCGGCATTTGTCGCGGCGGCAAAGGCGGAGAAGCCTTGAAAAAACCGCCCAAGTTTCGTCGACCTGCCCAAAGAAAGTGGGTTTGGTTTGTGCTAAAATACAGTCAGGTGGAATAGACAGAATTTTTCTGCAAAAACTACTTGCAATGCGAAAAGAAATCATATAATATAGTATTGAAAACTGTATTTAGCGATATTGATATAACAGCACAAGCTGGGGAGGAACGCGATGGAGGCGGCTTTGACAAAACAGCAGATGCAGAGGGCCCGCTTGAGAGCGGTCCGCCGGGCAAAGGTACAGGCCCGGAACGAGCCCCCCCGGCTGACGGTGGGGGCGGAGGTCTTCAACGCCGTGAGCCACGGCCTGGGGGCCCTGGGGGCGGCGGCGGCGCTGACGCTGCTGCTGGTCCGGTCTCACGGGGCCATGGAGCTGCTGGCCTCCTGCGTGTACGGGATCAGCATGGTGCTGATGATGCTGATGAGCTGCGTCTATCACGCCATGCCAGCCGGGTCCCGGGTCAAGCGGGTCTGCCGGAGGTTCGACTATACCTCCATCTATCTGCTGATCGGCGGCACCTTCGCCCCCATCCTGCTGCTGTATCTGGGAGGGGCTGCGGGCGTGACGCTGTTCTGCGTCCAGTGGGCGGTAATCCTCACCGGCGTGACGCTGGTGATGGTGTTTGGCCCGGGCCGCTGGCCGGCCCTGCACTTTACGCTGTACTTCCTCATTGGGTGGAGCGGCCTGGTGTTCCTGCCCCGGATGTATCTCTACAGCCGGACCCTGCTGGGCTTCATCTTCGCGGGAGGGCTGGCCTATACCCTGGGGATGATTCCCTTTGCCGGGAAGCGGAAGTACGACCACTGCGTCTGGCACGTCTTCGTCCTGGCGGGGGCGGCCCTGCACTGGATTGGGATTTATACGCAGCTCTACCTTGCCTGGTAAGCGCGAAAAGACCGGAAGCCCGGCCCCTTCCACCTGTTGTGGAAGGAGCCGGGCCTTTTTGTATCCCCATAAAGAACCCGTTAAAAAAACGGAGGAAATCTGGCCGTATGCAAGCGTTTTCGTCCTTGAGCCCCTTGACTTTTTTTCAGGAGTTACTATAATCAAACCGTACCGATTCGCCGCCGCGCCTGGGCCTTGGGCGCGGAGAGCTGCGTGAGAGAAGGGATGCTTGATGAAAGAACACAAAAAGGGCCTGGCGCTGTGGCTGGCGGCGGTTTTGCTGCTGCTGGCGGGCGCTCTGTTCGCCGGGTCGCCCGGCCGGACGGAAACCGTGAAGGAGACCATGCGGGACGCCGTGCTCCACGACGTGAACCGAATTGGCCTCTTTGGGCTCAAGGAGGTGAACCCGGGGCTGATTTCCGCCTTTACGGTGACGCTGATTTTGCTCCTGGCCGCCGCCGGAATCCGGATCTTCGTGATTCCGAAGTTCCGGTACAGGCCGGGGAAGTTCCAGATGCTGCTGGAAGAAGCAGTGGGCCTCTTCAGCGGCATGGCCAAGGGCAGCAGTCCCCACCGCTGCGGCTTCCTGGGGGCCTATATCTTCGCCGCCGGGGCTTACATATTTGTGGGGACGCTCTTTGAGCTGCTGGGCCTCCAGGCCCTCACGGTCCACGGCTCACCCATCACCCTGCCCGCCCCCCTGTCCGATGTGAACGCCGCCATTGCCATGGGGACCTTCTCCTATCTGGTCATTCTCTCCGGCGGCGTCGCGGTGAACGGCGTGAAGGGCGTGGGAAAGACGCTGAAGGAGTTCTCCCTGCCCATTTCCATGAGCTTCCGGCTCTTCGGCGCCCTGCTCAGCGGGCTGCTGGTGACGGAGCTGGTGTATTATTACGTGAGCCTCAGCTTTGTGCTGCCGGTGATCGTGGGGGTGCTGTTCACCCTGCTTCACGCGCTGATTCAGACCTATGTGCTGACCATGCTGACGGCCCTGTACTACGGCGAGGTGTCCGAGCCCTCACCGCCGAAGGAAAAGAAAAAACGTCAGGCCGCCTAGGCCTTGTTTGAAAAATGGCAAAACGCCCAAAACGGCGGATCTTTTTCCGCCGCTCTGCGTTAAATTTTCTTGCCGGGCGTCAGCCCGCCCGCGAAAATTTGCCTTGATTGGCGAAAAATCTCTCACCGTTGGGCATTCCGCCAATTTTCAAACAAGGCCTAAGGACGGCTGTATCTACAGAATAAAGAACAAATATGGGAGGTTTTCTGTGATGAACAATGTTGTGAAGAAGCTGTGGATGCTGTGCCTGGTGCTGCTGCTGGCGGTCACCCTGGCCGTGCCCGCCCTGGCGGCGGGGGAGGACGCCGGGGAGCCCGCCGCCCAGGAGGAGGTCCAGGAGGAGTCCGGCGGCAAGACCATCGCCTCCGCCCTGGCCATCGGCCTGGCGGCCCTAGGCGGCGGCCTGGGCATGGGCATCGCCACCGGCAAGGCCGTGGAGAGCATCGGCCGCCAGCCGGAGGCCGAGGGCAAGATCCGGACGATGCTGATGCTGGGCCTGGTCTTTATTGAGACGGCCATCATCTACGCCCTGCTGGTGGTCATTCTCATCATCTTTGTGTTGTAAGGCAGGTGGAGGCTGTGAATATTCCCCTGAATGTTGACTGGCAGCAGATTTTGCTGCACTGGATGAATCTGGCTATCCTCACCGGCGGGCTGTACTTCCTGCTCTACAAGCCGGTGAAGCGGTTCATGGAAAAACGGGAGGCCTACTACCGGGACCTGGAGGAACAGGCCGCCGGGAAGCTCCGGGAGGCGGAAGAGCTGAAAGCCTCCTATCAGGCCAAGCTGGACGGAGCGGAGGAGGAGATCCGCCAGGCCCGGGCGAAGTCCCAGGCGGCGGTCCAGCAGTCCGTGGAGGAGCAGATGGCCCAGGCCAGGCAGATTGTCGCCAAGGCCAAGGAGGAGGCCGCCAGCAGCCGGGACCAGATTATCCGGGAGTCCCAGCGGGAGCTGCGGGAGCTGACGGTGGCGGCGGTGAAGAAGCTGACGGTGAAGGCCGACACGGATCTCTTTGACCAGTTCCTGGATCTGGCGGAGGGAGGAGGCGCCCATGAGGACCAGTAGAGGCGCACTGGCGGCGGAGCTCCGCAGCGCCGTCAGGCCCACGGAAGAACAGCTCCGGCGCTTTGAGAAGTTCCTGGCGGACAAGTATAAGCGGAAGGTTCCCCTCCGCTGGGAGGAGGACCCCGCCCTGAAGCAGGGCTTCCGCCTCCAGGTGGGGGCGGACATGTACGACTGGACCATGCAGGGCCGGGTCCGGCAGTTCCGGGATTATGTCCGGGGACTGGAGAGCGGGGCCAGCAACATCCTGCCCCTGATGCGTCAGGCGGTGGAGGACTGGGCCGTGAGCGTCAGCGCCGAGGAAATCGGCGAGGTGGTGACGGTGGACGGCGAGATTGCCACCGTCAAGGGCCTGGACCACGTCCAGTACGGCGAGATCCTGCTGTTCAGCTCCGGCGTCAAGGGCATGGTCCAGGACCTGCGCCGGGACGGCGTGAGCTGCATCCTCTTCGGCAGCGGCGAGGAGGTCTCCGCCGGCGGCATGGTCCGCCGGACGCTGAAAACCGCCGGCATGCCGGTGGGCGAGGGCTTCCTGGGCCGGGTGGTGGACGCCCTGGGGGTCCCTGTGGACGGCAGGGGGAGAATCACGGCGGAGGGCTACCGGCCCATCGAGGCCCCGGCCCCCGGCATCCTGGACCGCCAGCCGGTGAACACCCCCATGGAGACGGGGCTTTTGGCCATCGACTCCATGTTCCCCATCGGCCGGGGCCAGCGGGAGCTTATCATCGGAGACCGCCAGACGGGCAAAACCGCCATCGCCCTGGACGCCATCCTGAACCAGAAGGGGAAGGGCATGGTGTGCATCTACGTGGCCATCGGGCAGAAGACCGGGTCTGTGGCCCAGATCGTGGAGAACCTGAGCCGCCGGGGGGCCATGGAGTACACCGCCGTGGTCAGCGCCCCGGCCAGCGCCTCCGCGGCGCTGCAATACATCGCGCCCTACGCGGGCTGCGCCCTGGGAGAATACTTTATGCGCCAGGGCCGGGACGTGCTCATCGTCTACGACGATTTGAGCAAGCACGCCATCGCCTACCGGACCCTGAGCCTGCTGCTGGAGCGCTCTCCGGGGCGGGAGGCGTTCCCCGGCGACGTGTTTTACCTCCACTCCCGCCTGCTGGAGCGGGCGGCCCACCTCTCCGACGAGCTGGGGGGCGGCAGCATGACCGCCCTGCCCATCGTGGAGACCCAGGCG
>CAJTVF010000027.1 GCA_910579435.1 uncultured Oscillibacter sp. | reverse complement strand
TGAACTAAGCAGATGCACTTAAAATTATCTGCAAATCTTATTATACGAGGAGGAAATTTATGTCACGTCCCTGACCTTTGAAATGGAGCCGGGCTGCTACGGCGAAGAGGGCGGCTGCCCCCAGGATATCACGCAGATTCCGTTCGAAAATATCCTGGATGACTACTCCGTCTATGTCACCGATTTTTATGACGAGCTGAACCAGGCCAGCCCGCTCACCTGCTACCAGGAATTCGGCTCCAGCGACATCCAGGATATCCGGAACCTGCGCACCTTAATCGGCAAACGGTTCTACGCCGTGCCCTGCAGCGAGGACGACGAGGAATCTGACGGCTCCGGCTATAAAATCATCATCGAATAACACACCATCACAACTTTGGAGGTATTTTACTATGTCACACCCCTATCACGGCCTGAACGAGCTGCGGGAGATGTTCCTCAGCTACTTTGAGAGCAAGGGCCATCTCCGCCTGCCCAGCTTTTCCCTCATCCCCCCCGCCAACGACGCCAGCCTCCTGCTGATCAACAGCGGCATGGCACCCATGAAAACCTGGTTCACCCGGGAGGAGGAGCCTCCCCGGGACCGGGTCTGCACCTGCCAGAAGTGCATCCGCACCGGCGACATTGAGAACATCGGCAAAACCGACCGCCATGGCACCTACTTCGAGATGCTGGGCAACTTCTCCTTCGGCGACTACTTTAAAAAGGACGCCATCCCCTACTGCTGGGAGTTTCTGACCAAGGTGGTGGGACTGGAGGAGGACCGCCTTTATCCCTCCATTTACCTGGACGATGACGAGGCCTTCGAGATCTGGAACAAGGACATCGGCATTCCCGCGGAGCGCATCTTCCGCTTCGGCAAGGAGGACAACTTCTGGGAGCACGGCGCGGGCCCCTGCGGTCCCTGCTCCGAGGTCTACTACGACCGGGGCGAGGAGCACGGCTGCGGCAAGCCCGGCTGCACCGTGGGCTGTGACTGCGACCGCTATATCGAGGTCTGGAACAACGTCTTCTCCCAGTTTGTCAACGACGGCGAAGGCCACTACGAAGAGATGACAAACAAAAACATCGACACGGGCATGGGCCTGGAGCGCCTGGCCTGCGTGTGCCAGAACGTGGGCTCTCTCTTCGACGTGGACACGGTCATGAACATCACCAATAAAGTCAGCGAAATCACCCATGCTCACTATGGCGAAAGCCACAAAACCGACGTGAGCCTCCGGGTCATCACGGACCACATCCGCTCCTCCGTCATGATGATCTGCGACGGCGTGCTGCCCTCCAACGAGGGACGGGGCTATGTCCTCCGCCGCCTCCTCCGCCGGGCGGCCCGGCACGGGCGGCTCCTGGGCGTAGAAAAGCCCTTTCTGCACGAGGTGGTGGACACGGTGGTCCATGAAAACGAGTCCGCCTATCCCGACCTCCGGGAAAAGCAGGGCTATATCACCAAGGTCATCCGGGTGGAGGAGGAGAATTTCGCCAAGACCATCGACGGCGGCCTGCGCATATACAACGACCTCCTTGCCGCCCACAAGGAGCGGGGAGAGACTGTGTTCTCCGGCGCGGACGCCTTCAAGCTCTATGACACCTTCGGCTTCCCCATTGACCTCACCATCGAGATGGTGGAGGAAGAGGGCATGACCGTGGACCGCCCCGGCTTCGAGGCGCTGATGGAGGAACAGCGGGTCCGGGCGAGAAAGGCCCGGGAGGCCTTGGGCGACCTGGGCTGGGCCGGCATCGAGTTCGGCAGCGACGTGCCCGCCACGGAGTTCGTGGGCTATGAGCGGAACGAGACCGCGGCCACCGTGCTGGCCATCATCGTGGAGGGCGAGTTCCGGGACGAGATCGTCGCCGGAGCCGAGGCCGCCATTGTGCTGGACCGTACCACCTTCTACGCCGAAATGGGCGGTCAGGCCGCCGACCACGGCGTCCTCCTGGCCGGGCCCAACGCGCCGGTGGAGCGGGCTGAGGCCGCCTTCCAAGTCACGGATGTGCAGAAGAACAAGGGCGGCAAGTTCCTCCACACCGGCCGCCTGCTGGAGGGCCGTTTGATGGTGGGAGACGCCGTCAGCACCTCCATTGACGTGGAGCGCCGCAAGGCCATCCGCCGGGCCCACAGCGCCACCCACCTGCTGGACGCGGCGCTGAAAAAGGTCCTGGGGGACCACGTGCACCAGGCGGGCTCCCTGGTGGAGCCGGACCGCATCCGCTTCGACTTCACCCACTTCGAGGCCATCACCCCGGAGCAGCTCAGCGAGATCGACCGGCTGGTGAACGACGCGATTCTGGAGGGCCTGCCCGTTGTCACGGAGGTCCTGCCCATTGAGGAGGCCAAGCGCAAGGGCGCGGTGGCCATGTTCGGCGAGAAGTACGGCGACGTGGTGCGGGTCGTGGAAATGGGCGATTTCTCCATGGAGTTCTGCGGCGGCACCCACCTGGACAACACCGCCAAGGCCGGACCCTTCCGCATCAAGTCCGAGGGGTCCGTGGCCTCCGGCGTGCGGCGCATCGAAGCCACCGTGGGCAGGCTGACCCTGGAGACGGTGAACCGGAACCAGCAGATGCTGTTCCACGCCGCCCAGCTGCTGAAGACCACTCCCGGCGACCTGGAAAGCCGCATCGAGCAGCAGGCGGCGGAGATGAAGGAGCTGCGCCAGGCCCTGGATAAATTCAAGGCCGAGGCTTCCCTGGGCGAGGCCCGGAACTTCCTCATGAGCGCCAAGGACATGGGCGGGCTGAAGGTACTGACCGCCCAGCGGAACGGCTTGGACGCGAATGCGATGCGGAAGATGGGCGACTTCCTCCGGGACAAGGAGCCCGGCGTGGTGGGCGTTATGGCCTCTGTCAATGATGGTAAGATCACGTTCCAGGCGGTCTGCGGAAAGGACGCCGTGGCCCGGGGCATCAAGGCCGGGGACATCATCAAAGCCATCGCCCCCGTCTGCGGCGGCAAGGGCGGCGGAAAGCCGGACAGCGCCATGGGCGGCGGCACGGACGTGTTGAAGCTGGACGACGCCCTGGCCATGGTGGACGACTTCGTGGCCGGGAAGCTGAGCTGAGGGGCCGTGGCGGATTACCGCAGCAAGCCGGTGAAGAAAAAGCTCCTCCGCATGATGGAGGAGCGCTTCCCGGATTTTCCCTTCACCTATGAATGGCAGAATATCTACGGCTTCGTTCGGCAGAATGAGGGGCGGCTGTACGACTACCCGCTGATTGGCCGGAGCTTTGAACGGTATCAGGCGGGCTGGCGGGGCTATCTGGGCCTCGGCCCGCCGGGGCTGCAACCCGGACTGGTACGCCTGGACCACCGGCGACCCCTGGCGGCGCGGCCTGTGGAGCATAGAACACTACGAGGACATCCTCTACCAGCAGGACGGCACGGCGTTTATCGACGACGCCCTGGAGCAGCTGGCGGAGCGGATACTGCCACAGCCGGAGGCCCTGGAACAGTCTGATCCGGACCGCTGGGAGGCCCTGCGGCGGTGGCAGAAATCCGCCGCCCGGATAAACGCTTTCCAGGCGGAACCGCCGGAGGAAATGGCCCGATGGTACCGGGAGGTTCAGGCGCTTCCGGGCTTTCACGGGGAATACGAACGCTCCCCCATTTTACGAAGCCATATTTTCAACTGGTTTACCCATGCCATGCAGGCGCATCCATAACATCATAAGATAAAAAAGGAGAACCATTCCATGCTGATCGAATTCGACAAGATGGAACCCACTGTGATCCCCCACATGCGGGGCGGCGAAAAGGAAGTACGCGCCAGAATGTACACCGACCCGCAGAACAAAATCATGCGGGGGCGGCTGATTCCCGGCGCCTCCATCGGGATGCACACCCACGAGGCCAGCAGTGAGATCATCTATATTCTTTCCGGTAAAGGAAAGATTCTTTACGACGACGGCTGCGAGCCCCTGGAGGCCGGGAGCTGCCACTACTGCCCCAAGGGCCATGCCCACAGCCTGATCAACGACAGCCCCGAGGGCGGCGAGGACCTGCGCTTCTTCGCCGTGGTGCCGGAGCAGTGAGCGCGATGCTTCCAAAGGACCCTGTCATCCTCCTGAGCTATCTCAATACAAAGCTCAGGGACGAATATTCCAGCCTTGCCGAGCTCTGCGCGGCCCTGGATGCGGACGAGGCGGCTGTCCAGGAGACGCTGGCGGCGCTGGATTACCGCTACAGCCCGGAACAGAACCAATTCATTTGACTTCATATGTACAAAGGAGGTTCTTCTATGTCTGACTGCTTATTCTGCAAGATCATCGCCGGGGAAATTCCCAGCAGCAAGGTCTATGAGGACGACGTCTGCTTTGCCTTCCACGACATCGCCCCACAGGCCCCCACCCACTTCCTGGTGATTCCCAAGGCCCACATCGGGTCCGTCTCTGAGGTAACGGCGGACAACAGCGGCGTGGTGGCTCACATTTTTGAGGTCATCGCCAAATTGTCGAAGGAGCTGGGGCTGGAGAGCTACCGGGTCGTATCCAACATCGGCGAGCAGGCGGGCCAGAGCGTCTTCCATCTGCACTTCCATGTCCTCTCCGGACGGGACATGACCTGGCCTCCGGGTTGACAGCTCTTCCTTGCACTCAGCGGCCCCGTCTTCCTTTGGCAGACGGGGCCGCTTCGCACACTTCAGAACTGAGAAGTGTTTTTGCCGGTGCGCATGTCGCCGGCAAAAACGGATTGAATTTTCTTTCGCCGCCTGCGGGCGGCGAAACTCCTGCGGAGAGCTTTTTTACGGGCTGATACCCGGTTTTTCATCGCTGGCCAAGGCGCCTCCGGGCATCTCCCTCGCTCCGGCGGGACCGGAGGCGGTGGGCCCGGCGTTCGCCGTTTCTGCGGGGCCTTCCGAGGGCTCCGTCTGCGGTACGGCTGGCTCCGCAGCGGGCTGGGTCCGCTCTGTTCCCTCCACAAAGACATACCCGCCGGACTCCGGCTCTTTCTCTTCGCCAATGATGACCCGACAAGTGGTATCCCCTTCCCCGATTTGTTCCCGGATATACGCCGCAATCTCGTCCAGGGTCTCCGCTTCCGCAATACCCGCATAGGTACCCCGGTCAAAGGACAGGCCGTCCGCCGTATCGGCGAAGACAAAGCGCTGCCCTTCGCCCAGGTAGAAGTCCGCAAGGTCCGCGTAGCAGAAGCAGCTGTCCCCTTCCCTCCAGGCGGTATCCTGGTTTGTCCGGGTAGGCATAAAGACCGCCTCTCCGCCCACCTCTAGGTCCTCCAGGGCCCCGGAGATGGAGGTGGACATATAGCCCTTGGCCCCCAGCCAGAGAAGGCTGTATGTCTCCCCTGCCGTCAGGTCTCCCCGGATGGGGTCCGTAATCTCCACAATGGCCCGGGTGTAATACAGCTCCATGCTTCCAGAATCCGGCTTTACGGAAAAGTAGTGCAGCTCCCGGACGGTCCCCCGGAAAATCGCCGTATCCTGGGCGAAAATTTCCACCGGGGACATCCAGGCAAGACATGACGACATTCCCGCCATCGTATCGCCGTCTCCGGGACCGCTCAGCTGACCGATTTCCACGCCGGTGGAGTAGCCGGGATGGGCAGGGCGGTTCGGGTTATCCGTCCAGTAGTCGGAGCCGTCCAGGCCCCCCGCCGCCGCGCCGCCGCCGGAATCCGCCTCTCCGGGATTAAACGGCTGGATGATCGCTTTCCACGAATCAGGGTCCTCGTCTACTTCGGCGCTTGGATTGAAGCTCCAGACAATAGCCTTCCAGTTCCAGAGGTCCGCCTCCCCCAGCTCCGCCGCTGATACGCCAACTGCCGTCACCACCAGCGCCAGGCACGCCGCCAGCGCGCCGAACCGCCGCCAGGGATGGACTTGCTTTTTTACCGCTTCCGCCGCCTCGATCTGGTCCTCCCGGACCTCCCCGACGGCGCGGAACAATTCCTCTCTTGTCACAGGTCATAGCCCTCCTTCCGCAGATGCTCCCGGAGCCCCTTCCGGGTCCGGTGGAGCATGGATTTTACCTTGGATTGGCTGAATCCCGTCCCGGCGGCGATTTCCGCCACGCCGTCGCAGTACCAGTACCGCCGCAGGAAGACCAGCCGGGCCGCCGGGGACACGCCGTCTAAAAAGCCGGAGATGGCCTCCCCCAGGCGGCGGAGGTCGAAATCCTCCTCCAGGGGCGTTCCGCCCACGCAGTCCGCCAGCTCCTCCAGCACCGCCTCGAAGCCGCTATTCCGGCATTGGGCGGCGTTGTAGTCGCAGCGGTCCAGGGCCGTGTTCCGGGCGATGCGGCCCAGGAAGGGCGGAAGGCGGGCGGGCCTTTGGGGCGGCATGGCGTTCCAGGCCCCCAGCCAGGTGTCGCTGAGGCACTCCTCCGCGTCCCGGCCGTCCCCCAGCACCCGGCGGATGATTTGTCCGCAGTACCCGCCGTATTTCTCCGCCGTCCGGCGGATGGCCTCCTCCGAGCGCGCCCAGTACAGGGCGATGATGTCCTTATCCTCCATGACGCAGGTCCCTCCTTTGAAAGCCGCTTTCACCTATATAGTCGGAAACCGGAGGCCGCCGGTTGCGGGGCCGGGCAAAAAAACCGGACAGGGAACCCATTCCCTGCCCGGTCTTCGGTTTTCACAGCATATCGTCCAGAGAATAGCGGTGGAGCTTCCCCGGCAGCTCCTTGCTGCGGGTGGCGACCCCGGCGGCGTAGCCGGGGAAGGTGTCCAGCGGATAATAGTACTCCCCCGGCTGGAGAGGGGACTCGGAGCGCATGATGGTGCCCACGCCGTTGCCGCTGCGCTTGGCCCGGGCCTCCCGGCGGACCCAGTTTTGGAAGAATGCCTCCTCCGTGCTCACATGGGCCAACCGGACCATCATCCGCTGGCCCACCGGGCGGATGCGCTCGATATCCACCCCGATCTCCTGGTCCGACACCCCTACCAGCACCGCGCCGCTGGAGTGGCTGATGTTGAAATGCACCTCCGGATGCTCCGGGAAATAGGGCTTGCCCAAGCGGCCCAGGGCCACCTCGGGGATGCTTTTCCACCCGTATTTCTGACGCAGGGCCAGGCACAGGATCAGATAAGCGCAAAGGGGCTCCCGCTGTTTCCCCACCTCCTGAACGCGCAAAAGGCGCTCCCGGCGGTCCGGCGGCAGCAGGGGCAGGATGGCCTCCCGCTCCGGGGCCGACAGCGGGCGCTCCATCCGGGCCGTCCATAATTCGATGGGCATGGCGGTCCTCCTTACTTCTATTTTCTTCCCTATTTTAAGCGTTTCTCCCCGGCCTGTAAAGGCCCCGCCGAAAAGTTTTCAAAAAATATCAGAAAAAAAGAGGAAAATCCAAGGCCGCGGCGTATATAAAAACATGACCGAAATATCCGCCTCCACAGGCGTTCTCACTTTTTCGGTATGACCGGAGCACATTTTGGCTAAACTGACCGAAAGGAGGGGACGAGCCATGGCGTTTCCCCAGAGCTTTTTGGATGAACTGACGGCCAGGAGCGACATCGTGGACGTGGTGGGCAGCTATGTCCAGCTCACCCGGAAGGGTTCCAACCTCTTTGGCCTCTGCCCCTTCCACAGTGAGAAGACCAGCTCCTTCTCCGTCTCCCCGGACAAGCAGATTTACTACTGCTTCGGCTGCAAGCGGGGAGGCGGCGTCATCAACTTCATTATGGAGGAGGAAAACCTCCCCTTCCCCGACGCGGTGCGGTTCCTCGCCAAGCGGGCGGGGCTGGAGGTGCCGGAGGAGGAGGGCGACCGGGAGGCCGGCTTCCGCCGCCAGCGGCTTTTGGACCTGAACCGGGACGCCGCCCGGTTTTACTACCGCCTGCTCCACCAGCCGGAGGGCCGGGCCGTTCAGGAATACCTGGACCGGCGGCAGATCCGGAAGGGCACCGCCAAAACCTTCGGCATGGGGGCCTCTCCGGACGCCTGGGACGTGCTGCTGAACGCCATGACAAACCTGGGCTACAGCAAGTCGGAGCTTCTGTCCGCCGGGCTTATCGTGGACAACAAGAAGGGCGGGTTTTACGACAAGTTCCGGAACCGGCTCATGCTCCCGGTCATCGACACCCGGGGGGATGTGGTGGCCTTCGGCAGCCGGGTGCTGGACAAGTCCGAGCCCAAGTATATGAACTCGTCGGAAACCCCCGTGTACAGCAAGCGCCGGGTGCTCTACGGGCTGAACCTGGCGAAGAAATCCAAGCGGCCCAACATCATCCTCTGCGAGGGAAACCTGGACATCGTTACCCTTCACCAGGCGGGCTTTGACAACGCGGTGGCCTCCATGGGCACGGCGTTGACGCCGGAGCAGATCCGGCTCCTCTCCCGGTTCACCAAGGAGCTGGTCCTCTGCTACGACAACGACAACGCCGGGAAGACCGCCACGGAGCGGGCCTTGCAGCTGCTGAACGGCTCCGAGTTTTCCGTCAAGGTCCTCCAGCTTCCCCGGCGGCGGACCGGGGACGGGGAGCTGGTGAAGCAGGACGCCGACGACTTCATCAAAAACCAGGGCCCCGCCGCCTTTGAGCGGCTGCTCAGCGGCAGCGAGAACGGCGTGGAATTCCGCATGGCTCAGATCGCCGGAAAGTACGACCTGGACAACGACGAGCAGCGGGTGGCCTACAGCCAGGAGATCAGCGGGCTGCTGGCCACGCTTCCCGGGGCGGTGGAGCGGGAAATCTACGCCGCCCGGGCCGCCGAGACCGCCCGCATCACCCCCGACGCCATGAAGCTGGAGGTCCAGCGGGCCTGGAAGCGGAAAACCGCCAGGGAAAACCGGGCGGAGCTCCGCAGGGAGCTGAACCCCGCCGTCCAGTCCCAGCCCCGGGAACGGTCGCTGCGCTATGAAAATGTGCGCTCCGCCAAGGCGGAGGAGGGCGTGCTCCGGCTCCTGCTGCTGGACGACAGCCTCTTCCCCGCCGAGCCGCCCCTGGGAGAGGCGGACTTCTCCTCTCCCCTGCTGGGCCGGGTCTTCACCCTGCTGTGGCAGGCGAAGGGGGAGGGCCGGGCCGCCGCCCTGCCCCCTCTTGCGGCGGAGCTGACGGCGGAGGAAATGAACCATATCACCGCCGTCTGCCAGCGGCCGGAATCCGTCCGGAACGGACGGCAGGCCCTGGCGGATTACATACGCGTCATACAGGCGGAAGCCGCAAAGCGCTCCGGCGCGGAGACGGACCCCCTGTTGGCGGCGGCAGAAAAACATAAAGACAAAAAGGGAGAAAAACGGAATGTCAAATAAACACGATGCACAGGAGCTGGAACGTCAGGCAGACGCCATTTTAGCCGCCGCCGAGGCGGAGGAGACCCCGTCGGAGCCCGCCCCTCCCCGCGTCATGACCGACGAGGAGGCCAAAAAGGCCGGCATCATCCGGCTGGATGACAAGCAGGTGGCCGCCCTCCCCGCCGCCTCCTGGCTCATCAACAACGAAAAGCTCCGGGAGCTGCTGGCCAAGAGCAAGAAAAAGGGCAAGGTGGAGTCCGCCGAGCTGATGGAGGCCGTGGACGACCTGAACCTCGAGGGCGAGCAGATGGACCAGCTCTACGACTCCCTGGAGGCGCTGAACATCGACATCAGCGCCGAGGAGGACCTGCTCCCCGAGCTCCCGGAGGAGGGCCCCGCCGCCGAGGAGATCGCCGGCATGGAGGAAGAAGAGCTGGTGGACCCCAACACCCTGGTCAACAGCTTTTCCATCGACGATCCCGTCCGCATGTACCTGAAGGAGATTGGCAAGGTGGCCCTGCTGACGCCCGAAGAGGAGGTCAACCTTGCCCAGGCCATGTCCGCCGGGAATGAGGCGGAGGAAAAGCTGGCGGAGCTTCGCCGCCAGCGGGAGGAGGGCCAGGAGATCGACCCCGCCCTGGAGGCCGCCCTGCGGAAGCAGTACCGGGCCGGCGAGACCGCCAAGCAAAAGCTGGCGGAAGCCAACCTCCGGCTGGTGGTCTCCATCGCCAAGCGCTATGTAGGCCGCGGGATGCTGTTCCTGGACCTGATCCAGGAGGGCAATCTGGGCCTCATCAAGGCCGTAGAGAAGTTCGACTACACCAAGGGCTATAAGTTCTCCACCTACGCCACCTGGTGGATCCGGCAGGCCATCACCCGGGCCATCGCCGACCAGGCCCGGACCATCCGTATTCCCGTCCACATGGTGGAAACCATCAACAAGGTCATCCGGGTCAGCCGCCAGCTTCTCCAGGAGCTGGGCCACGACCCCTCCCCCAACGAGATTGCGGCGGAGATGAACATGCCCGTGGACAAGGTGCGGGAGATTATGAAGATCGCTCAGGAGCCCGTATCCCTGGAGACCCCCATCGGCGAGGAGGAGGACTCCCACCTGGGAGACTTCATCCCGGATGAGGGCGCGTCAGAGCCCAGCGAGGCGGCGTCGTTTACCCTTTTGAAGGAGCAGCTGATGGACGTGCTGTCCACTCTGACTCCCCGGGAGGAAAAGGTGCTGAAGCTCCGCTTCGGCATCGAGGACGGGCGGACCCGGACGCTGGAGGAAGTGGGAAAAGAGTTCAACGTCACCCGGGAGCGCATCCGGCAGATTGAGGCCAAGGCCCTGCGGAAGCTCCGGCACCCCTCCAGAAGCAAGAAGCTGAAAGACTTTTTGAACTAGGCTTTGTTTGAAAAATGGCAAAACGCCGTCTTGGGGCATCTTTTTCCGCCAGGACTGCGTTGATTGGATTTGAAATCCGTCAGGATTCCTGCGTCCAATCGCCTTGCCTGGCAAAAAAATCTGCCCCAATCCAGCATTCCGCCAATTTTCAAACAAGGCCTAAGCCATGGTTGTAAAATTGCAGAAAGCATGATCTCAGAAAGAAAGTCCGGTCCTTTACCAACTGAAAGCGGCGGCGAAGCTCGCACTTCGCCGCCGTCTTTTTTCGCGTTATTTCAGGTAGCTGAGCAGACGGCCCGCCTCCAGTGCCGCCTGGGCCCGAACGCCGTCGAAGTCCACATAGGGATTGTAGACCGCTTCCAGGGCGTCGTGGTTCCGCTTGGCATCCTTCAGTGCGTCCACCGCCTCCTCCCGGAGCAACGCGGTCATCCGGGTCTGAAAGCGGAGGCGGGATCTCCCCTCCGTCTCCGCCAAGGCGTCCAGGCGGACGCGGCGGTAGGGCTTCCTGCCGTAATCCATCCCCGGGCAGGAGGTGATGAAGGCCAGCCCCAGGCCGGGAATCAGCAGGTGCTCCATGCGGTCCAGGTCCTCCGGCGAGGGACAGACAATGGTGTCCCATCCCTTCTCCGCCGCCGCCGCGTGGAGCCGGGCCAGGGCTCCGCCCGCCAGCTCCCACGTGTCGGCAAACTCGTAGACCTTGGGGCACAGGACGTCTACGCTGTCAAACCGCCAAACGCAGCCCTTGTGGGTCAGGCTGCCCAGGAAGCGGCGGGTAGTCTTTCCCCGCTGGTCCCCCCTGGCCCGGATTTCCCGGGCGATAATGCCCTTGACCCGGCGGTCCAGGCGTTCGGCGTCGAAGGACTTTGAGACGGAAGTCACGGCGTCCAGCTCCACCTGGCGGGCGGCTTTCAGACTGTGGTAGGCCCGGACGTAGGCGGCTTTGTAGGCGTGGGTGCGGACCTTGACTTCCTCTGCGGAGTCTTTGGCGGCGGTGAGGTCGTAAAAGCGGCCCAGGTCCACATAGCGGTCTACGGCGGCGGGGTATTGGGGCTCTATGACGTGGGGTGATGTGCCGTCCGCTATGGCGCAGCGGAGCTCCGGAAGCACCACGCCGTCCAGGGAGTCCGGGTCGCCGGAGCACCAGAGATACTCCACCGGCGTTCCCGCCTCCTCCATTGTCCGGCCAATCTCCCGCATAAAGGTATTCTTCCCTACGCCGGGGCCGCCTTTCAGGACCATGAAGTCATATGTATCCTCCAGATCCACCATCTCCGAAAACAGGTTCCGGAAGCCCTCTCCGCTGTTGGCGCCGACAAAAAAATTGGTCACTTGTGCCATAAGGTTTGCCCTCCCAACGATTTTTTACATGCTCAGATTATGCCGGGAGGACTTGGCCTGACAGCGGTTTTGGGGAAAAAGCCGCCTTCCCCCTCCGAAACGCCGCCGGGGACGGGCAAAAGGGCCTCCCCGCCGGGAGGCCCTTTCGTTTTACAGCTCGTCGATCTTCATTTTGTCCAGCTGGTCCCGCACCCGCCGTTTCTCCCGGACCGCCCAATAGATGGCCAGCAGCACCAGCGTGGGGATGTTCCCCGCCAGCAGAGTCACCAGCACCGTCAGGACGTTCTGGGACACGCTGCCGGTGTCCCTGAGGTTCAGCGGCAGCAGCAAGGACTGCAAAAAAACCAGCAGCGGCAAAACCAGCCCCGGCCAGCGGCTCTCCCGCTTGGAGAGGAAGATTTGAAGAAAGACACCGCCTATCAGAAGCACCAGCAGGAACAGCAGAAAAACAATCACAAACCTAGACGCAATAGCCATCATTCAACCTCCATTTTCTTTTGGGCCTCCCGGTAGGCGGCAATCAAAATCTTCGCGGTGTCGAAGTCCAGCTTGTCGTCCACCGCCAGCCGCTTCACTAGGGCCACGTAAGGGTCCGCCTCCGCCGTGTCGCTGAGGCGGATTTTTTGAATCAGGCGGTCCAGGCGCAGGCGGACCGTGGGATAGCTGACGCCGTACTGGGCCGCCACCTCCTTCAAGGAGCCGGAGGCCAGGAGAAAGCGCTTCACAAAGGTCAGGTCCTGTTCGTCCAGGTCCGCCATCCAGGGGGGCAAGGTGGTCATAGACGCGGCCTCCTTTCATAATATTAAATATAAACCTAAATTTTATGAAAGTCAAGTTTTATTTTTTCTTTTAGAAAATAAAAAGAGGCCGTCCCTTTCGGGACGGCTTCCGCCGGTTATTGATTGTCGGGCCAGCCGTTCTTCACAGCTTCCTGGGCTTCCTCCAGGCTTTTGAAAATGGGTTCCTCTTTAATCGGGGTACTTCCATTCTTGCAGGGCCAGCCCTGGGCCTTGGCCTCCATAAATTCCTCCAGCGTTATAACCCCGCTATAGAGACTTTTTCCAATTTTGTGCATAAAGGTCCCGATTTCCTCATGCTCGGAGTTATAAAGTGGAACAAGGACATAGCCGACTTTATTCTCATTCCGCCAATTGTAACAGGCGATCGCCTCTTCCTCACTGTTGTATGATCCCAATAGCCGGCGGGGCTCAATGTAGCCCTTCTGTTCCGTCCTCCGAAACAGCGGAAATCAGGTCCGGTTCATAGCCTACAATGCTCTCACTGAGGGTACTTCCGTAAGTCTCTCCCAAGCTGTTGCGGGGATAATCCCCATCCACCAGCCCCTCCAGCGCCGCTTTCAGGATTACCGGATCCATTGTACTCTCCGGTTCAGCGGCAGGGACAGGCTCAGGTTTGGTTTCCGGTTCGGGCTTTTTCTCAGGCTACGGCTTCGCCTTTAGCGTGTTCTGGCCGGATTTCAGCATCGCTTCTGGGTTCTGGGCCACGCCGTTCACCAAAACCTCAAAGTGCAGGTGCGGTCCGGTGGACATGCCCGTACTGCCGACAGAGGCGATGGTCTGCCCCAGCTCCACAGTGTCGCCAGTCTTCACCAGCACGCCTGCGCAGTGGGCATAGAAGGTCTCCTGTCCGTTCCCGTGGTCGATGCGGACAAAATTGCCGTCCTGGGCGCTGAATCCGGCCTCCTTCACCGTCCCCTTTCCGGCGGCGTAGATGGGAGTTCCCGTTTCCACGGCGATGTCCACGCCGCTATGGGCCGCCGTCTCCCCGGTTTCGGGATTCGTCCGGGTCTGCTGGGCCTGGCTGACGGTCCCGCCGTCCACGGGCCAGACCATGGACCCGTCCTCGGGCACGTCCGCCTTGCCCTCCGGCAACGGCTCCACCGCCAGGGGCTTGCCCTCCGGCAGGATTTCGTTCAGCTCATAGAAATACGACGCAATCCCATAATTCACGTCTAGGGTCAACACGTCAAAGGCCGCGTCCCCTACCTCGAAGGAATAGGTCATCCGGGGAATCCACTCCGCCTTCTCGCTCTCCTCCTCCAGGTAGCGGACGCTCCTGCTGGAGCCGTCCTCCATCAGGATGGAGCCTTGGATGAAGATACCCCAAGGTTCCTCGCTCTCCGGAATGGTGAAGTAAATGTGTCCGTCGTCATAGCGGAGGCTGTCTATCACAGCTTCCACCTTTTTTATGGCGTCGGAAGACCGTATCCGGTCCTGGGTAAACCGGGCCTGTTCCTCCTCTGTTGCCAGGCGGAGGCCGGTAAGCCTGCCGTCCTCATAGACAGTATAGAGCTCCACGGCGTCGGGGCCATAGGCGCCGTTTCCGGTGTGTTCGGTAATCCATAGGCCCTGCGTTTCATCGTAGATTCCGCTGACCTCGTGACCCTCCCAGGTCATGGTCAGGCCGTTTCCGTCCAGGTCGGGGTCGTCGAAGGTCCACTTCAAGCCAAAGGGCTCGTAAGGGGCCAGGACCTCTTTCCACTGGGCGGCGGATTCCGCCGAGGCCTGGGCGTGTAACTCGCGGTCGGTCATATCCTCATTCCAGGGTTCGTCCGCCTCCACCGGCTTGGCGGAGGTGGCGAAGGCCGTGGTAATCCCCAGCACAAGGGCCAGGGCGATGCAGCAGGCCAGCAGGGATTTTTTCTTGACGCTCATAATCGCTTTAATCCTTTCTTCCATGCCGTTCCGGTGGGCGAAACCGCACAGAGGCACATGTTTGTTTTCCGCCAGGCGGATGAGGGCCAGGGCGTAGCGCTCCCGGCTGTCCTCCCCCAGGGCCAGTACCGCCGCCTCGTCGCAGCGGAGCTCCATATCCCGGTTTCCCAGGACGTACAGGAGCCACGCCGCCGGGTTGAACCAGTGGAGGCACAGCGCCGCCGTCAGCGCCAGCTTGAGAAGTCCGTCCAGCCGCCGGATATGGGCCCGCTCGTGGGCCAGGACGCAGGCCAGCGCCTCCTCATCGGTGAGGTCCAGGGTCCTGGGCAGCAGGACCACCGGGCGGACCAGCCCGTAGGTCAGCGGGGCTGCGATCTGGTCCGTGACCCGGACCTCCACCCTGCGGCGGAGCTGGAACCAGGTGTCCAGGCCGGGGCACTCCACCGGGAGGGACTCCCGGAAACGCCGCCGCCAGCGGACATAGCGGATCAGGAACCACGCCGCCAGCAGCAGCCCCACGGAGAGCCACAGGGCCGTCCAAACCGGGAAGGGTACGGGAGCCGGGGCGGGCATGGCGGCTGGCTGAGCGGGAATCGCAATTACCGGAGGGGCCGCAGGGAATACCGGGGCAGGCAAAGCGTCCGGAGCGGCGGGAACCGCCTTGGGGTCCAGGGCCTCCAGCAGCGTGTAGATGCTGAACCGGGAGGCCAGCTCCAGGGGCAGCAGCAGCCGGGCCGCCGCCAGCCACCACAGGGCCACAAAGGTCCCCTTGGGCAGACGGCGCAGGACCAGGAGCCGGAAGGCCGCAATGGCCAGGACGAACACCCCGCCGGAGAGGGAGCGTTCCAGGAAGGTCATAGCTGCCTCACCTCACTTCATTTCGCGGACGATCTCCCGGAGACGGCCAATCTGCTCCGGCGAAAAGGTCTGGCTGCTGAGAAGGGACGCAAAGAGCAGGTCCGGTGAGCCGTCGAAAAGCCGGCCGATGAGCTCCTCCGTCTCCGCCTTTTGGATTTCCTCCTTGGTGACCAGGGCGTGGCAGAGGAAATTCGGCTCGCTCCGCCGGACGGCCCCCTTGGCCACGCATTTTTTGATGACGGTATAGGTTGTGTTCACGTTCCAGCCGGTCTCCTCCCCCAGGATGGAGGAAATCTCCTTGGCCGTCCGGTCCCCCAGGCGCCAGAGCACGTCCATGACCTTCAATTCCGAGTCGAACAGCTTCATAATCGCGGACCTCCTTGTCAAACTATCGCGGTAGTTTACGGTCCTATACTACCACGATAGTTCCAGCTTGTCAATACTATTCTGGTAGTATGCGGGATTTTTTTTCCTCTCCCCTGCCGGAGGACCGGAAACCTTGCCTCCAGGAAGGTTTTTCCTCGTTTACCACTTGTGCTTTGGCGCGGAATCGTTTATAATATTGGGCAAGTGCTGGTTCAGCCGGGGGCGGGTCCGCCCCCTGACAATACCGGGAAAGAAAGGACGTTCTCATGATCCAATTCAAGTCTGAACAAGGTGAGATCTCCGTCTCGAGCGCCGTGTTCTCCAACATCACGGGCATGGCCGCCACCAACTGCTTCGGCGTCAAGGGCATGGCCTTCCGCTCCATGACCGACGGTCTGGTCCACCTGCTGCGCCGCGAGGCCATGAGCAAGGGCGTCAGCATCTCGTATCACGAAGACGATTCCATCTCCATCGAGCTCCACATCATCGTGGAAAACGGCGTCAACCTCCCCGCGGTCTGCCGGTCCATCATGAACGAGGTCCGCTACGTAGTGGAGAAAAACACCGGCGTCACGGTCCGGGCCGTGGACGTCTGCGTGGACTCCATGACCCTGTGAGGGAGGAAGAAATCGAATGAATGAACAAATTACCGGCGGGCTCTTCAAGCGGATGATCCTCCACGGCGCCGCCGCCATCACGGCCCAGAAGCAGGCCATCAACGACCTGAACGTCTTTCCCGTCCCCGACGGCGACACGGGCACCAATATGTCCATGACCATCGCCGCCGCCGTGACGGAGCTGAAAAAGTCCGAGCCCGCGGCCCTGGACCAGGCCGTGTCCATCACCGCCTCCGCCCTGCTCCGGGGGGCCCGGGGGAACTCCGGCGTCATCCTCTCCCTGCTCTTCCGCGGGCTCTCCAAGGGCCTGAAGGGCCGCGAGACCGCCGACGCCGCCGCCTTCGCCGCCGCCATGCAGGAGGGCGTGTCCTCCGCCTACAAGGCCGTCATGAAGCCCGCCGAGGGCACCGTCCTCACCGTGTCCCGCCTGGCCGCCAAGCGGGCGGCGGAGCGCGCCGCCGGGGAGGCGGATTTTGAGAAGGTGCTGGAGGCCGCCATTCAGGAGGGCTACGAGGCCCTGGCCGCCACCACGGATATGAACCCGGTGCTGAAAAAGGCCGGGGTGGTGGACGCCGGCGGCAAGGGCTACCTGCTGATCCTGGAGGGCATGCTGGCAGAGCTCCGGGGCGAGCCCATGCCGGAGGCCGCCGGGGAGGAGCCCGAGAAGGCCAAGGCCGGCTTTGAGGTCTTCTCCACCGAGGAGATCACCTTTGCCTTTGACACGGTGTTCATCGTCCGCAAGCACGACCCCAACGTGGACCTGGAGCCCTTCCGGGCCTACCTCAACAGCATCGGGGACAGCCTGGTCATCGGCGAGGACGACGAGGCGTTCAAGGTCCACGTCCATACCAACATCCCCGGCAGCGCCCTGACGGAGGGCCAGAAATACGGCACCCTGGAGCTGGCAAAGATCGAGAACATGCGGACCCAGTACGAGGACATCGCCGCCGGGAAGAAGGCCCAGAGCGTGGACGACCTGGAGATGGAGGAGGCGGCCATGGAAGCCGCCGGAGGCTCCAAGAGCGGGCACGTGGTGGCCCCGCCGGAGAAAAAGTACGGCTTCCTTTCCGTCTGCGCCGGGGACGGCCTGGCCGCCGTGTTCCAGGACCTGGGCGTGGACGGCGTGGTATCCGGCGGGCAGACCATGAATCCCTCCACGGAGAGCATTCTGGAGGGAGTGGACCAAATTCCCGCCGAGACGGTCTTCGTCCTGCCCAACAACGGAAACATCATCATGGCCGCCCAGCAGTGCGCGGCACTGACGGAGAAAAACGTGGTGGTCATCCCCAGCAAGACCGTGCCCCAGGGCATCACCGCCATGATGAACGTGGACTTTGAGGCCCCGGACGCCGAAACCCTGACAGGGGCCATGACAGAGGCCCTCTCCGGCGTCACTACGGCTCAGATCACCTACGCCGCCAGGGATTCTGACTTTGACGGCTTTGATATCAAGTCCGGGGACTACCTGGCCCTGGAAGAAGGCAAGCTCTTCGGAACGGACGCGTCCCTCCACAGCCTCCTGAAGAAGCTGGCGGCGGACGCGGCAAACCGGGGCGCGTCTTTTGTCTCGCTGTACTTCGGCGAGGACGTGAAGGAGGAGGACGCGCAGGCGGCGGGAAAGCTCTTTGAGGACGCCTGTCCCGGCGCGGAGGTCATGGTTCTCTCCGGCGGACAGCCCGTATACTACTATATCATTTCCATGGAATAAGCGGCAGGCCCGGACCGTTTGGGTCCGGGCCTGTTTCGCGGTTGGAAGGAGGTTCCGGCATGACCGTCGGACGCTTCGCCCCCTCGCCCAGCGGGCGCATTCATCTGGGAAACATCCTCTGCTGCCTGCTGGCCTGGCTCAGCGCCCGGCAGAAGGGCGGGAAGGTCGTCCTGCGGATCGAGGACCTGGACACCGCCCGCTGTCCGCAGCGGTACGCGGAGCAGATGCTGGAGGACCTCCGCTGGCTGGGGCTGGACTGGGACGAGGGACCGGAAACCGGCGGGCCGGACGGGCCCTATTTCCAAAGCCGCCGGACGGCGCTCTACCAGGCCGCTTTGGAACGGCTGGAGGCCCTGGGGCTGGTCTATCCCTGCTTCTGCACCCGGGCGGAGCTCCACGCCGCCAGCGCCCCCCACCGGGAGGACGGCCTGACCGTTTACGCCGGGACCTGCCGGCATCTGACCCCCGCCCAGCGGGCGGAACGGGCGGTCCGCCGCTCCCCTGCCCTGCGGCTCCGCGTGCCTGACAAGGAGTTTTCCTTTGTAGATGGGCACATGGGAGAATGCGTGGAAAACCTGGAGCGGGACTGCGGAGATTTCCTGCTCCGGCGGTCTGACGGCATGTTCGCCTATCAGCTTGCCGTGGTGGTGGACGACGCCGCCATGGGGGTGACGGAGGTGGTCCGGGGCGCGGACCTGCTGTCCTCTACGCCCCGGCAGCTCTATCTCTACCAGCTCCTGGGGCTGACGCCGCCGGAGTTCTTCCACTTCCCCCTTCTGCTGGCCCCCGATGGGCGGCGGCTCTCGAAACGGGACGCCGACGCGGGGCTGGACAGCCTCCGGGGGCGGGTTTCCGCCGAGGAGCTGCTGGGCCGGCTGGCGCGATTGGCGGGCTTCCACCCTTCTGGCGAACCCAGCCCGGCGGCGGGGCTGCTGGAGGAATTTTCCTGGGAAATGGTGCCCCAGGAGGATATCCGCTTGCCGGAAAAGCTATTTGAATAGAAAAAGCCCGGGGACTACGGTCCCCGGGTTGATTTTGTTTACAGGAAAGTCTCGATCTCCTTCGGCTCCCGGAAGTTCTTCTCCAGCATGGCCACATGGGAGAGGAACGCCGGGTCGTCGAAGTACTTGGCGTGATGGGTGCATTTCCGCACACAGGACTGGCACTTGATGCAGGTCCCCGGCACCTCCGCCACATTCTTTGGGTCGATGGCCCCCATGGGGCAGGTCCGGGCGCAGACGCCGCAGTTACAGCATTTGCCCAGATCCGTCCGGGGCTTGGCTTTCAGGAACTTCACCGGCTCCCCGTCCAGGCCCTTGGGGATGTAATAAGGGGCGTCCGGGTCTCCCGGCACCTCCAGCGGCGGAGACGCCGCCTCCAGCTTCCGGAGCTTCCCGGCAATCTGCCCGGCAAAGTCCTGAATCGCCCGCCTGTCGTCCCAGTCGGGGCGGCCCTCCCCCAGGATGTCGGTAAAGGCATGCCGGCCCGGGAAGGCCCCCGCCGCTAAGATGCGGAAGCCGTTCCTCTCCAGCAGGGCGCACAGCTCCGCCAGGGAATTGTCATAGGCGCGGTTGCCAAAGGTCACCGCCGCCACGGCCAGGGCTCCGTTCCCCCGGAGCCGGGCCTGGAAATCCGGGGCGATTTTGTTGGGCATCCGGCCCGCGTAAGTGGGCGAACCCACGACTACCAGATCGCCGGGGACGAAGGCGTAGTCCACCGCCCGCTCCTCGGGCTTCCGGAAGCCGTGAAAGACGGCCTGGGGCAAGCCCAGCTCCTTCTCCAGCGCCTCCGCCAGAAAACGGACCGCCTTTTCCGTCACGCCGGTGGCGCTGTAGCAAAGTCCGTGTATCCGCTTCACTTCCATAGGCATCCTCCCACATTCACAAGGAAAAATCCTCTTCGCTGAGCCTCCCGGTGTCCAGCGCCGCCGGGCGGGGCGGGACGCGCTTCAGCGGGTCGTACCGGAACAGCCGGCAGGCGTGCTCCACCGGCACCACGCCCCGCTTCACGCAGGCCACCTCCCGCTCGTTCAGCTGCTGGCCCCGCTTGCAGTAGGCACAGCGGGGATCAATGTCTTTTCGAAAGAGCATATGGGCCTTCCTTTCCCGCCGGGCGGCGGAAAGTCCCCGGCTTTTTTATGCAAATACGCGCGGTTCATAGGGTCCGCAGGCAGACGTGCTCGTTTTCGGCGGCGGCGTTGATGCCGATGATGGGTTCTTCGTAGCTGTTGATGATTTTGGTCGCCATGGGGTCCTCCAGCTCCTTCTGAATCGTCCGCCGGAGGTTCCGGGCCCCGTAGGTCCGGGAGTAGGACTTCTTCGTCAGGAAATCCACCAGGGTGACATCGTAGGTAAACGTAATGCCCTTCTCCTTCAGGGAGTCCCGCAGCTCGTCCAGCATGATCCGGGCGATGGACTGGAAGTCCTTCTCGGAGAGGCGGTTGAAGGTGATGACCGCATCCACCCGGTTGATAAACTCCGGCCGGAGGAACTGCTGGAGGGCCTTCATGGCCTTCTCGCTGTCCTGCTGGCTGAGGCTCCGGTCAAAGCCCACCGTTCCCTCCTTGGTGGCGCTTCCGGCGTTGGAGGTCATGACAATGATGGTGTTTTCAAAGTTCACCTTCCGTCCGTGGGCGTCGGTGATCTCGCCGTCATCCAGGATTTGGAGAAGCACATTCAGCACGTCGGGATGAGCCTTTTCAATCTCGTCGAACAGAACAACGGCGTAAGGCTTCCGGCGGATCTTCTCCGTCAGCTGGCCCGCCTCGTCATAGCCCACGTAGCCCGGAGGGGAGCCCACAATCCGGGAGACGGAGTGCTTTTCCATGAACTCCGACATGTCCAGGCGGATCAGGGCGTCGGGGGTATTGAAGAGGTCCGTGGCCAGCTGCTTCACCAGCTCCGTTTTGCCCACGCCGGTGGATCCCACGAAGATAAAGCTGACGGGCTTGTGCTTCGGGGAGATGCCCACCCGGTTCCGGCGGACGGCGGCAGAGACGGCCTCGATGGCCTCGTCCTGGCCGATGATATGGTCTTTGAGGCGCTCCTCCAACTGGCTGAGGCGCTGGAATTCCTGCTCCCGGATGCGGGAAGCGGGAATCTTGGTCCACAGCTCGATGACGTGGGCCAGATTTTCCATGGTCAGCTGGGGCTGGCCCTTTTCGTCGATGGCGCTGAGCTCCGTGGAGAGCTGGAGGTCCCGGCTTTTCAGCTCGGCCATGCGGGCGTAGTCCTCCTCGGACTTCTCCTCCTTCTCCTCCAGCATGGCCCGCTCCTTGGCATAGTCGTCCATCTCCCGCTGAATCTGCATCCGCCGGGAGATGTCCGGGTCCTTCAGGTTCAAATCGGAGCAGGCCTCGTCGATCAGGTCGATGGCCTTGTCCGGCAGGAAGCGGTCGGTGATGTAGCGCTCGCTGAGAAGCACCGCCTGGCGGAGGATGCCCTCCGTCAGCTTTACGCCGTGGAACTCCTCGTACTTGGGGGCCAGGCCCTTCAAAATCTGGATGGAATCCTCCACGGAGGGCTCGTTCACCGTCACCGGCTGGAAGCGGCGCTCCAGGGCGGAGTCCTTTTCAATGTGCTTGCGGTACTCGTTGAAGGTGGTGGCGCCGATGACCTGGATTTCGCCGCGGGATAGGGCGGGCTTGAGGATATTGGCGGCGTTCATGCTGCCTTCCGCGTCTCCCGCGCCCACCAGGTTGTGTACCTCGTCGATCATCAAAATGATGTTCCCCAGACGCTTCACCTCGTCGATAAGACCCTTCATCCGGCTCTCAAACTGGCCCCGGAACTGGGTGCCGGCCACCAGGGCCGTCAGGTCCAGGAGGTAGACCTCCTTCTCCCGAAGCTTGAAGGGCACGTCGCCTTCCGCGATGCGCTGGGACAGACCCTCGGCGATGGCGGTCTTGCCCACGCCGGGCTCGCCGATAAGGCAGGGGTTGTTCTTCTGGCGGCGGTTCAAAATCTGGACCACCCGCTCGATCTCCTCCCCCCGGCCGATGACCGGGTCCAGCTTGCCGTCCTTGGCCTTCTGGGTCAGGGAGATACAGTAGTTCTCCAGGTACTTCCGCTTGGCGTTTTTCGCGGGCTCCTTTTTCTCCCGGCGCTCGCCGCGGCCCTCCTCGGCGCTCTCCTTGGAGGATTCCCCGCCGGAGAACAGGCGGTTCAGGAAGGGGAAGGTGGCGGTTTTGCCCTCTTCCTCCTCTCCGCTCTCCTCCCCGCCGGGCAGGTCCTCGATGTTTTCCACGCCATTCATGGCCTGCATCATCTCGCTGTTCAGGGTCTCCAGGTCCTCGTCGGAAATGCCCATGCGCTTCATCATGTCGTCCACCTGGGGAAGCCCCAGCTCCTTGGCGCACTTCAGGCACAGACCCTCGTTGATGGTCTTCTCGCCGTCCAGCTTGGAAATGAATACCACGGCGACATTTTTCTTGCATCTGGAACAAAGTGTCGGCTGCATACCTCTTAAACCTCCACGCGCCCATGGGCGCTATTCTTAATCTGATCGCGGGCCTCATGGAGGCCGCCGAGACGGAAAACCGCTATATGCCCAAGAATTTCAGGGCGTCCAGGGGCGTATAGACGGTGAAAAACCGGAAAATCTGGCTGCCCTCCTCCCCGTCAAAGGAGACTCCCACCAGGCGCAGGACCCACACCGCCAAAAACAGCAGCAGCGCGCCCTCCGCCAGGCCGGCCATGCCGCCGCCCACGGCGTTGAGCCCGTGAAGGCCCGGCAGCTTTAAAACCGCGTCCAGCATCCGCACCAGCAGGTGCAGGGCCAGCGTCAGCAGGACGAAGGAGAGCATGTACAAAATACCATAGAGCACGGACCGCGCCAGGCTCTCCACCAGGGCGGCTGCCAAGGACGCGCCGGTGTTCCGGACGCTCTTCTCCGCACGGTCCGCCAAGGCGTCCCGCCGGGCCTGGTCCACGCCCAGAAGGTCCAGCAGCTCCGCCAGGGGCAGCCCCTCCCCCGTGGTCTCCTGGGGGCGCCGCTCCTGGATGGCCTCGTCCAAGCGGGCCTCGATCCGTTTCTCGATGACCGGGGCAATGATCTTTGCCGCCGGAGCGGACAGGGCCGAGGCGATAATCCCCGCCCCCGCCAGGGACAGCGCCAGCACCAGCAGTCCCGCCAGGGTCCGCAGAAGGCCCCTCCAGGCCCCCAAAATCGCGAACCCCGCCAGCACCGCCACGGCAACAGCATCTATTATAACAGGTGTCGTCAAACTTTCCTACCTCTTCCCGTGTAAACGTTTTGTGAACTCGGCGCTTATTTTCATGCAGCTAAGGCAAAAACAGGCTGGCGGAACCGGCGGACAGCAGCAGCGCCGACCCGTCGGGCCGCATCAGGACCCCCCGGGCGTCACCCGTCCCCTGGAGGGTGGCGTAGGGCTGGAGGTCCTGATTGTAGACCGCCAGACGGTCGGAGTAAAGCACCGCCAGATAGCGGCCGGAAGCGGAAATTCCCTGCACTTCCTCCCGCACGTCCAGGGAGCCCAATTCCCCGCCGTCCTTGTCCACGGTGACCAGCCGCCCCACGCTGCCGGAGCGGTAGCGGTTCAGCAGCAGCGCCGTGAAGCCCGTCCCCCCCAGGTCGTATTCCCGGAGATACGACCCATTGTAAGAATAGGTCCCGGTGATCTCGCCGCCGGCGCCGGCAAAGGTCAGGGCCGTGTCGGAGACGGTCACCAGCCGTCCCTCCTGCTCCCCCACAGCCACTGCCAGCCCGCCGGAGATGTTGTAAGACGCCGCAGGCTCCTTCGCATCCTTGGAGAGGTCATAGAAGCCGATGCTGCTGACGAACACGCCGTTCTCCTGGCCCAGGGTCACCGCCGCCAGATCATCCCCCAGGACATACCCGTCCAGGACAAAGCGCCGGGAGGAGTTAAATTCAAAGGACGGGTCCGGCCCCAGGGCCTGGTCGTAGACCTTGACGCTGCCCTTGTAGCCCTTCTTCTGGGCCGTTACCGCCAGCGTGCCGTTTTTGTTCAGCGTGGCGGCTATGTAGGGCTCCTCCTCGCCGGCGGTGAGCGCCAGCCGCAGGCCCGTCTGGTCCACCACATACAGCGCCGTGCCCCCCACGTCGTAGGCCGCCGCCCTTCCGCCGCCGGAGACCAGGGCCGGGGCCGTCATGGTCACCGGAGTGGACCAGACCTCCGCCCCGGAGCTGTTGTACAGGCTCAGGGACGCGTCCGACAGCACCACCAGGCTCTCCCCCAGCAGGGCAAAGCGGTTCTTGGAGGAGGCGTCGTAGTGGTAGACCGTCTCGCCCCCCGCCTGCTCCGCTCGCCCGTAGTGAAGGTAGCGCCGGAGAATGTCGAAGCCGGTGCCGTCCCGATAGGCCGCCAGCAGCACCACCAGCAGCACCGCCGCCAGCATCAGGAGAAAGCTTAGGAAGCTGCGGATGGGGTGCTTCCCCTCTTTCGACTTGTCCACGCGTTTCTCACTCATTCAGGCGTTCATCCTCATACCAAATTCTCGTCAGGTACAGCCCGCCGGGGGGCACCGTGGGCCCCGCCAGGGTCCGGTCCCCGCTCTCCAAAATGGCGGGGATGTCCTCCGGGGCGAATTTGCCCTCGGCGGCGTAAAGCACGGTCCCCGTAATGGCCCGGACCATGTTGTACAAAAAGCCGTCGGCGCAGACCCGGAGCTCCAGCAGGTCTCCGTTCCGGGTGACATCGCACCAGTAGACGGTCCGCACGGTGGTTTTCGTCTCCGTGCCCACGGAGCGGACGGCCCGGAAATCGTGGGTCCCCACAAACATATGGGCGGCCCGGTTCAAAAAGTCCTCGTCCAGCCGCTTGGGGTAGAAATAGGCCCGGTTCACGTAGAAGGGGTTTTTGAAGCGGGAGTTATAAATGCGGTAGATATACTCTTTCTTGATACACGAGCCGATGGCGTTGAAGTCCTCCGGGACCTCCACCGCCTCCCGGACGGCGATGTCCTCCGGGGTGTGGGTGTTGATGGCGTAGGGCATCCGGTCAATGGGGATGCGGCTCTCCGTGCGGAAGTTGGCCACGTACCGCTCCGCGTGGACCCCGGCGTCCGTCCTTCCGCAGCCCGTCAGGTGAACCGGGCCGCCGCAGACCTTGGAAATGGCCCTTTGCAGGGTCTCGCAGACGGAGGCGGCGTTTTTCTGCACCTGCCAGCCGTGGTAGGCGGTGCCGTTGTAGGTGAGCTTCAAGGCGATGTTGCGCATAGCCGCCTCCTTCTTGTCAGTCCCAGGTGAGCTTGGGCCAGAAGTCCTCCGGGCCGTGCTCCCGGGCAATTCCGCTCTCGCCGATGGACCACTGCTCCAGGTCAAATTCATAGCCCAGGCCAGACGTGTCCCGGCAGAAGAAAGACAGAGTAAATTCGTCCCCCATACCGGCCTCGGCGATCAGGCCCTTCTCAGGGTCACAGGTATAATTTTCGATAGTCTCCCCATACTTGGCGGTTTGCTCCACGGCAACGTCCCCATTCCGCCGGAGGCGGAACACCGCGTCTTTGACCTCCGGGGCCCCGCTCCCCTTGGAGCCCTGCAAGTTGACTTCATAAAAAGACAGGTCAAAGATTCCGCCCCCGTCTTTTTCTCGGGTGTAGTTTGCACTGGAGCCGCCGCAACCGGCAAGCTGAACCGGCAGCAGCGTGGCTGTGTCCCCCAGATAGCCCAGGTCCTCCAGCCGCCGGCTCTCGCCGTTTTGAATGACGGCTTCCAGTGCATACTCCCGGTGGCCCCCCACAGGCAGCTTCAGTATGCCGGTAAGACGCCCGCTCTTGCCGCCGCGCATGGGTCCCGAGCCGGTTTTCCCATCAAGGAGGGAGGTCCAGTTCACCCACACCTCCGTGTCCACGCTCCACTCCTTCAAGGACAAGTCCACCGTCACATCCAGAACCCGCTGTTCTTTGTTCACGGCGGCGGTGTACTCCCAGTCCAGGACCGCCGCGTCCGCTTCCCGCATCGCCCGCTGCACAACCTGAATCCGCTCGTCAAGACGCCTTGTCTCCGTTTGCAGATTAGCCTCGGTCCTTCTCAGATCTTCCCGCAGGTCCGAAATCTGCCGGAGCTGCCAGAGGTTCAGGCACACTAAAAGCAGACAGAGGACCAGCGTTAAAACCTGTATCTGTCTTTTCTTTCCCTCCATTTACCCTCCTCCTCAAAGGCCAACGGCCCTCATGGCAATCACGCCCGCCAGAATCAGGACCCCCAGGGTCAGGGCGATGTAGTCCCGGCGCTCGTACTTCAAAATATGGAGCTTTGTCCGGCCCTCGCCGCCGTGGTAGCAGCGGCACTCCATGGCCGTGGCCAGCTCGTCCGCCCGGCGGAAGGCGCTGATGAACAGGGGCACCAGAATGGGCACCAGGGCCTTCGCCTTCTCCATCAGGTTCCCGCTCTCGAAGTCCGCCCCCCGGGCCTTCTGTGCGGACATGATCTTGTCTGTCTCCTCAATCAGCGTCGGGATGAACCGCAGGGCGATGGACATAATCATGGTCAGCTCGTGGACCGGAACGCGGAAGCGCTTCAAGCCGTTCAGCAGCCGCTCCAGGCCGTCGGTAAGGCTGATGGGGCTGGTGGTGTAGGTCATCAAAAAGGTGCCCATAATGAGGAGCATGATCCGCAGGACCATAAAGGCGGCGTTTCGGAGGCCCGACGTTGTGATCTGGAGCGGCCCCCAGGCCCAGAGAACCCCCTCCCCGGGGGTGAAGAACAGGTTCAGAATGCCGGTGAAGATGATGATGAACAACACCGGCTTGAGGCCCTTCACCAGGGCTTTCAGCCCCACCCGGGAAACGCGGACGCAGGCCGCCAGCACCAGGGCCATGAGGCCGTACGCAAGGAAACTCTTGGCGGTGAACAGGGCCGTGATATACAGCACCACCAGCAGGATCTTCGTCCGGGGGTCCAGCTTGTGGGCTGCGGTATTTCCCGGGAAATACTGGCCCAGGGTAATGTCCTTCAACATGGGGCCCCTCCCCTCCTGAGGGCCAGGAGCTGCCGCTCCAGGTCCTCCACGGTGTAGACGGCGGGGTCGATGGGGACGCCCCGGTCCCGGAGGGCCATAGCCACCCGCGTGATCTGGGGCACGTCCAGCCCGGCGGAGAGAAGCTCCTCCGCCCGGGTGAAAACCTCCGCTGGGGTCCCGCTCATCAGGATATGGGCGGATTTCAGCACCAGGATGCGGTCCACGTTCTGGGCGATCTCGTCCATGCTGTGGCTGACCAGGAGAATGGTAGCGTTTTTATGCCGGTGATACTCCCGGATGTTCGCCATCAGGTTTTCCCGGCCCGCCGGGTCCAGGCCCGCCGTGGGCTCGTCCAGCACCAGCACCTTGGGCTCCATAGCCAGCACCCCCGCCAGGGCCACCCGGCGCTTTTGTCCGCCGGAGAGCTCAAAGGGGGATTTCTCCAGATGCTCGTCCAGAAGGCCCACCAGCCGCGCCGCCTCCCGGACGGCGTGGTCCAGCTCGTCCCCCGTTTTCCCCTGGTTTTTGGGGCCGAAGGCAATGTCCTTATAGACGGTCTCCTCGAAGAGCTGGTACTCCGGGTACTGGAACACCAGCCCCACCTGGAAGCGGACGCTCCGAATCCGCTTCGGCTCCGCCCAAATGTCTTTTCCGTCCAGCAGGATCTGCCCGGAGGTGGGCTTTAAAAGGCCGTTCAGGTGCTGGATCAGGGTGGACTTCCCGGAGCCGGTGTGGCCGATAATCCCCAGGAATTCCCCCGGCTCCACGGCAAAGCTGACGTCCTCCACCGCGCTGCGCTGGAAGGGCGTCCCAATCCCGTAGGTATGGGTCAGGTTTTTGATCTCTAAAATCGGCAACTCCGGTCCTCCTATCCCTTCTTCAAAGCCCCGGCCACGGCGGCGGCGCAGTCCTCCACCCGCAGGGCGTCCAGGGGGACGTCCCAGCCCTTCTCCCGGAGGCGGTCCAGCAGGTCTACCGTGTCCGGCGCCGTCAGCCCCAGATGGCGGAGGCGGGCCACCTGGCTGAACACCTCCTCCGGCGTTCCGTCCAGGTCCACCCGGCCGTCGTTCATCACCACAACGCGGTCCGCGTCCTCCGCCTCGTTCATGTGGTGGGTAATCAGGATGACCGTGATGTCCTTTTCCCGATTTAAGCGGTGGACAGTGGACAGCACCTCCCGCCGCCCGATGGGGTCCAGCATGGCGGTGGCCTCGTCCAGGACGATACAGGCGGGCTCCATGGCGATGACCCCGGCGATGGCGATGCGCTGCTTCTGTCCCCCGGAGAGGAGGTGGGGCGCGTGGGTGACAAACTGGTCCATGCCCACGGCTTTCAGGGCCTCGTCCACCCGGCGGCGAATTTCCTCCGTGGGCACCCCCAGGTTCTCCGGGGCAAAGGCCACGTCCTCCTCCACCACGTTGGCGACGATTTGGTTGTCCGGGTTCTGGAACACCATGCCCACCCGCTGGCGGATAGCCAGGAGGAGCTCCTGGTCCAGGGTGTCCATCCCCTCCACCCAGACCTTCCCCCCGGCGGGGAGCAGGACGGCGTTGAAGGTCTTGGCCAGGGTGGATTTCCCGGAGCCGTTGTGGCCCAGGACGACCACGAAGCTGCCCTTTTCAATGGTCAGGTCCACGCCCCGGAGGGCGTATACCGCCTTTTGCCCCTCGTCCGCCGGGTAGGCAAAGCGGAGGCTTTCGGTTTGAATCATGGTCGGCATGGCTTCCTCCCGTTTCTCTCAGATCTCGATATGACACGCCAGGGCACGGCGCAGGTCCCTCCGGCCCGCCGCAGCCTCCCGCAGGGCGGAGAGGGAGCCCTGATACAAAAGCACCTTTCCGGCCCCCGCCTGTATCCCGGCGTCAACCAGGGCAATGCGCTCCACCTCGGTCGCTTGCTCCTGGATGCGAAGGCACAGCACCGGCTTTGGCAGGCGGAACCCTGGCCGGAGGCGGCACAGGAAGCTCCGCAGCAGAAAGACCACCGCGTCATAGGAGGCAACCTGCCCCTGCCGGAGCGGGGAAAACACCACCGTGTCCGGCGCGTCTGTATACTCCCGGGCCGCCGCTCCCGCCGCCAGATACGTTTGGACTACACAGGTATTCTTTTTTCTGGAGACCTTTGCGGCCACAAGGGAGGTCTCCCGGATCACGTCTCCGCCCTCCAGGGCGCAGAGCGCCACCTGAGCGGGCGGGAACGCGAGGGTCCAGTCCTCCAGAAGGCCCCGCTCCACCGATTCGATCAGTTCCATTCCCCGGACCTCCCGGCCTATTCGCTGAACCAGCGGCCCGCGGCCCCGCAGGGCAGGGCCAGGCCGGTCTCTGCCACCGGGAGCCCCAGCTCGTCCCAGGTACACTTCCCGCCGTACTTCTCTTTGACCAGCAGGTTCAGTAGATACCCCAGCACCGACGGGGCCAGGCCCGTGGTATAGGAGTTGATGAGCACAAACAGCGGCCTGTCCGACAGCACCCCGGCGCAGAGCTTCACAAAGGGATAGAGATTCTCCTCCAGCTTCCAGACCTCCCCGCCGGGGCCCCGGCCGTAGCTGGGCGGGTCCATAATGATGGCGTCGTAGGCCTTTCCCCGGCGGATCTCCCGCTCCACAAACTTGGCGCAGTCGTCCACAATCCAGCGGATGGGGGCCTCCCCCAGGCCGGAGAGCCTCGCGTTCTCCCGGGCCCAGGCCACCATACCCCTGGCGGCGTCCACGTGGCAGACGCTGGCCCCGGCCTTGGCGCAGGCTGCGGTGGCCCCGCCGGTGTAGGCGAAGAGGTTCAGCACCCGGACGGGCCGCCCGGCATTTTTGATTTTCTCCGCGCAGAAGTCCCAGTTTACCGCCTGCTCCGGAAACAGGCCCGTGTGCTTGAAGTTCATGGGCTTCACCTGGAAGGTCAGGTCCCCGTAGCGGATCTTCCAGCTCTCCGGCAGGGCCTTTTTCTCCCAGTGGCCGCCGCCGGTGGAGGAACGGAGGTAACGCCCCCCCGCCTTCCGCCAGGCGGGATGCTCCCGGGGGGTCTCCCAGATGGCCTGGGGGTCCGGACGGACCAGCACCTGGCGGTCCCAGCGCTCCAGGCGCTCCCCTCCGCCGCAGTCCAGCAGCTCATAATCCTCCCATCGGTCCGCGATCCACATGACCCGTCCTCCCTGTTCTCTTGATAGTAAATCAGGTTATTATACCGCCCTGACCGCCATTTCGTCAACCATTCCTTGCCGGATTTAGGAAAAAAACTCCCGATATTCTCCATAAAAAATAGCCCTTGCCTTCCGCCGCCTCCGGCGGTACAATGGAGGGGACAACATCCGCCCCCGGGCGGAAGACGGAGGTATGACCATGGGAACAGTCGTTGTAAACGCCGTGGGCGAGCAGTGCCCCATCCCGGTGGTGAAGGCCACCCGCGCCCTGCGGGAGATGGCCGGGCCGGGGATTTTAGAGGTCCACGTGGATAATGAGATCGCCGTGCAGAACCTGACCCGGATGGCCGCCGGGCACAAGCTGGCGGCAACATCGGAAAAGCGGGGCGAACAGGAGTTTGTGGTCTCCATGGAGGTGACGGAGCCTGCGGCCCCCCTGGAGGAGCCGCCCCTCTCCTGCACCCCGGACGCCAGGGGGAGCCTGGTGGTGGCGGTGGACAGCGCCGTCATGGGCCATGGCAGCGACGAGCTGGGAAGGGTGCTGATGAAGGGCTTCCTCTTCGCCATCGGCCAGCTTCCCGAGCTGCCGAAGGCCATACTCTTCTACAACGGCGGGGCCCATCTCACCTGCCGGGGCTCCGACTCCCTGGAGGACCTGAAAAGCCTGGAGGCCCAGGGGGTGGAAATCCTCACCTGCGGCACCTGTCTGAACCACTACGGCCTGACGGAGGAGCTGGCGGTGGGCGGCGTCACCAACATGTACTCCATCGTGGAGAAGCTGGCGGGGGCGGGCAAGGTGGTCAAGCCGTGATCTACCTGGACAACGCCGCCACTACCCGGGCCAAGCCCCCCGCTGTGGCCCAGGCGGTCCTGGAAGCCCTGTCCTCCTACGGCAACTGCGGCCGGGGGGGCCACGAGGGGGCCCTGTCCGCCGCCCGGACTATTTACGGGACCCGGGAGAAAATCGCCGCCCTGCTGGGCTGTCCCCGGGCGGACCACGTGTGCTTTACCCAGAACTCCACCCAGGCGCTGAACATCGCGATCAACGGCCTGATGGGGCCGGGGGACCACATTCTCTCCACGGATTGGGAGCACAACTCCGTTCTCCGGCCGCTTTACCGCCTCCGGGAGCGGGGGGCGGGGGTGGATTTCGTCCCGGCGGATAAACACGGGCGGCTGGACTATGGCGCGTTCCAACGAATGCTCCGCCCGGAGACCCGGGCCATCGTCTGTACCCACGCCTCCAACCTGACGGGGGACACGGTGGACATTGCGTGGGTGGGACGTTTCGCCAGGGAGCACGGCCTTCTCTTGATCCTGGACGCCTCCCAGACGGCGGGGGTCCTCCCCATCGACATGACGGCCCTGGGAGCCGGCGCGGTATGCTTCACCGGGCACAAGAGCCTGATGGGCCCCCAGGGCACCGGAGGGCTGTGCCTCCGGGAGGGGCTGGAGGTCCGGCCCTTCGCCGTGGGGGGCACCGGGGTGCAGAGCTACTCCGAGGCCCAGCCCGCCGAGTACCCCACCCGCCTGGAGGCCGGGACCCTCAACGGCCACGGCCTGGCGGGACTGAACGCCGCCCTGGACTTCCTGGCGGAGACGGGCCCGGAGGCCATCCACGCCCATGAGGACGCCCTGGCCCGCCGGTTTTACGGGGCGGTCCGGGACCTGCCGGGAGTGACGGTCTACGGAGACTTCGACACCCCCGTCCGGGCCCCTATCGTGACGCTGAACATCGGGGGACTGGACTCCGCCGGGGTCTCCGACGAGCTGGCGGAGCGGTTTGACATCGCCACCCGCCCCGGGGCCCACTGCGCCCCCAGGCTCCACCGCGCCCTGGGGACGGAGGAGCAGGGGGCGGTCCGGTTCTCCTGGTCGTATTTCAACACGGAGGCAGAGACGGACGCGGCGGCGGAGGCCGTGGCCGTCCTGGCCCGGGAGGCGGCGGAGGCATGAGGCAGAGAGCCGAGAAGTGCGTGGTGGCCTTCCGCACCACGGCGGGGGCCATGGCCATGGAGGCCGCCTGCAAGGGGACGGGCCTGCCGGGGCGGCTGATCCCCGTGCCCCGGAGCGTCACCGCAGGCTGCGGCCTGTGCTGGGCCGCGCCGCCGGAGGCCCGGGAGGCCCTGGAGGAGCTGGTGATGAAAAAACACTTGGATGTGGACGGGATTTATGCTATTATCCTCTGAGAGGTGATGCGCGTGAGCACGATCTGCGGGGACTGCGTTTACTATGACTACGACGGGGATCTGGAGGCCTTTGTCTGCACCATGGACCTGGACGAGGACGAGATGGAGCGCTTTTTGAAGGGGACCAACACCGCCTGTCCCTTCTACCGCCCCGGCGGGGACTACAGGACGGCGGCGAAGCAGTGAGGGAGGGCCTTATGGAACTGGTAGACCTGTACGACGAAAACCGCCTTCTCTTGGGAAAGACGGCGGAGCGGAGCGCCCCAAGGGCTCCCGGCGAATACCGCATGGTGGTCCATGTCTGCGTCTTTGACCGCCGGGGACGGCTGCTGATCCAGCGGCGGGCTCCGGAGAAATTTATCTGGCCGGACCTCTGGGATGTGTCCGTGGGCGGCGGTGTGGACGCCGGGGAGACCAGCCGCCGGGGAGCGGAGCGGGAGTTCCGGGAGGAGCTGGGATACCCCCTGGACCTGAGCGGCCTCCGGCCCTCTCTGACGGTGAACTTCGACGGGGGCTTCGACGATTTTTACATTCTCACAAAGGACCTGGACCCGGAGGAGCTGACCCTGCAAGCCGGGGAGGTCCGGGCCGTCCGGTGGGCCTCCCGGGAGGAGGTTCTGGACATGCTGGGCCAGGGGACCTTCATTCCCTATCCGGAGAGCTTTCTCCGATTCCTGTTCGACATGCGCAAGCAGTTCGGCTTTCCCACGAAATAGCGGCAAAAACCGGAAGGGCGGCGCCCTTCCGGTTTTTCCTTATAGTTAAGGAAGCACTGATTTAATCCCCGCGCACATCTTTACGCCATTTTACGCCATAAATTTCCGCTGATCTGCGTCAGAAAATCTTGAAATCCGCCAGG